>NZ_JBSFNM010000072.1:0-44035 GCF_053587085.1 Kitasatospora sp. NPDC003701 | reverse complement strand
CGGGTTCCCGCCGGCCGATGCCGGCGGGAACCCGCGCCCCATTCTCGCTGCTGTCGTTGATCACCCGCTGTCGGTGTGGACGTGCCCACCGTGGTCGGTGCCGCTGTCGATCACCCCGCCGAGCAGCCCGTGCAGGAGGTCCTCGGTGGCGTCGGACAGCACGACCACCCATCCGTCGCCCACCAGGTACGACCCGCCGTAGTCCTTCGCCTCCGAGGTCCAGGCCTCCTGAGCACGCCGCGTGGGGAAGGTGGCGATCCAGATCTCCTCACCGCCCGAGGTGCACATGCCCTGCCGGAGGTCGGCCACGTCGGCGGTGATCTCGGCCGTGCAGCCGATCCGCCCGGCCAGCTCCTCCACCGAACGCGGGCCCGGGCGCTGCGCGGCCTGCGACGGGCCGATCAATCCGCCTGGGCCGACGAGGAGTTGGAGGATGCCGAGCAGGAGCAGGAGGACCAGCAGGGCCCACTGGACGGCGGTCCGGACGGTACGGTCGGTGCGGGGCAGGGCGGGGAGGGCGCCCCGGGCCCTCACTTGCCGGTGGCCGGCGTGCCCTGCGGATTGATGGCCGTCCACAGGTTGTTGTCCATCCCGCTTCCGAGGGCGCTACCGTAGCCCTGGTCGCCCGAATAGAGGTAGGCGGGCGTGCAGTTGATGCTCAGCTGCCACGTGCCGTCCGGCCGCTGCATCTTGCCGATCAGCTTCGGGTCCACGCCGCTGATCGCATTGGCGTCCACGGGCGGGGCGGGTGTCCAGGTCTTGATGCACTGCCCTTCGCAGTTGGAGCGCATGGGCCAGGCGGTGTCCTTGCCGAAGTGGTACAGGGTGCGGCCGTAGCCGTCCACCATGATCTTGCCGAGCTGGGGGTGGACGATGACGGAGATCTGCACCTTGACCTGGGTCTGCTGGGGCTTCTGCGGTACGGCGGCGGCCGGACTCGGGGCCGCCGTGGTCGCCGGTGCGGGAGCCGTCGGTGCCGCGGTCGTCGGTGCGGGGGTGGCCGGCGCATCGGTGGCGGCCTTCGCCTTCGTCCCGTCCGGCGCCAGGGCGAACCAAGTGCCGCCCACGCCCTGGCCCTTGGTGTCGCCGGGCACCGCGTCCTGCGCGTAGCGGTAGGCGGGCCAGCCGCCCACCGTCAGCTGGTGCGTGCCGTCGGCCCGGGCGATCTCGCCGAGCTTGCTCTGGTCGACGTCGGCGCCCGCGGTGGTGCTGGCGTTGAAGTTGAGAACCGGCGGCCAGGTGGCGGCACAGGCGTCGGCGCAGTTGGACGCCGGCGGCTTGCTGGTGTCCTTGTCGAACCGGTAGAGGGTGAAGCCCTGACTGTCCGTCAGGACGTTGCCGAGCGCGGCGTCCGGCCGGACGGCCAGCCGCCCGCCGGGGCGGTTGGCGTCGGCCGCGGCCGAGGAACCACCGTAGGAGCCGTAGTCGCCGGCCGGGGACTGCGTCGCGCCGGCCAACTGGCCGGTTCCGTAGGGCGGGTTGGAGGGACTGGCACTGCTGCTGAAGTTCCCGAGGGCGGCCATGACCACGAGGCCGGCCAGCAGGAGGCAGAGCCCTACGAGGCCGTATCGTTTCGTTGTCAAGATCTTCCTTGCCTTTCCATTCGGTGGAGCCCGAGCTTTCGAGCGGTTGCGGGGCGAGGTCGGGTGACAGGTGGGGCGAGGGCCGGGAACCGGTCGGCACTCACTGGATCCGCAGCGCCAGCGCGGGGCATCGGTCGACCGCCCGGGCGGCCTGCTGGAGCAGCTGCGGCGGGACCGGCATGACACCGGCGGCGGGGAAACCGTCCGCCCCCAGGCTGATGACCTCGGGCAGGACGCTGGTGCAGAGCCCGTGGGCCTCGCAGAGCGTCCAGTCCACGACGATGCTCCCGGCGCTCTCGACGACCGGCATCGGGAGGACGTTCAGCACGGGCCGGCCGCAGCCGTACTGGTACGAGTGCAGTTGGAGGTCCTGGTCGAAGACCTGCAACGCCGAGGCCACGAATCGGGAGGCGGCGTCGGGGTGGCTGCACGCGCCGCGCCCGATGACCGCCTTCATCCGGATCTCCAGGGCGTCCAGGGCGGCCGGGCCGCCGCCCTTCACCACCTCCTCCAGTGCTTTGACCAGGGCGGGCAGTCCGAGGTAGCACGGGCCGCACTGGCCGGCCGTCTCGTCCGCCATCCAGCGGGCGACCCGCAGTGCCTCGCCCAGCGGGCAGGTGGTGTCCGGCAGCGGCAGGATCGCGCCGGCGCCGAGCGTCCCGCCGAGGCTCTGGAAGGACTGGCGCGACACCACGGCCAGGGCGGCCGCCGCGGGGGGCAGCCAGGTGCCGTGGTAACCGCCGACCAGGACGCCCTGTCCGACGTCCAGGCCGAACATCGCCAGCAGCTGGACGAGCGGGACGCCGGTGGGCGCCTCCACCACCTGGGAGCCGGCCAGGGTCAGCAGCACCGTCCCGGGTTCCGTCGGAAGGCCGACCTCGCGGTAGGGCAACGCCCCCAGCCGGGCCGCGACCGCGAGGTGCGCGTACGTCTCGGCGTTGGACAGCAGGGTCGGCATGCCCCCGACCCCGCTGTCGCTGGTCCGCACGCCCCCGCCCCGGGGCAGGGCGATCCCGCTGCCGATGCCGCGGGCCAGCGCGCTCCCTTCGCCGGAGACGAACCGCTCGGGCAGCCGGGTGACGGTGACCGCCGGCTTGGTGGTCCTGCGTTCGGTCAGCGCCCGGCGCAGGGACTGCTCGACGTCCGCCCGGGTGACCCCGAGCACCACCTGCTCGGAGCCCAGCGCGGTGGCCGCCAGCAGCGCGCCGTCCAGCACCAGGTGCGGGGTGCGCAGCAGAAGCGCGGCGTCCTTGAGGCAACTCGGTTCTCCTTCCGTGCCGTTGACCACCACGACCGGGCGGCCCTTGCGCCGGGCGGCCGCCTTGACGACGGCCCGCAGCTTCCGCGCGAAGGGGAATCCGGCCCCGCCCCGGCCGCGCAGGTTGATGTTCTCGGCCAGGTCGGCCAGTTCCTCGGCCGGCATCGCCGGCGGACGGTCGTGAACGAGCAGGTGCGCGCGGTAGTCCAGCCGCTCGTCGTGCTCCAGGCCCGCGAACAGGACCGGTCGGCCGAGCCAGGCGATGGGTGCGCCGCTCATCGGCCGTGCCGTCGCTGAACGGATCCGACGCCGTCCGGCCGTCCGGCGGCCGGCTCGGGGCGGACCGGGACGGTGGTCCCGCGCGGTGAACCGCGGTTCTGGAAGACCAGCCGCAGCGCCAGCGCGACGATCGTGCCGGCCACCGCCACGGCGTACAGGACGGACACCCACGGGGCGGCCGGCCGGCCCGCGTTGAGCCCGTGGACCAGTGCGCCGCCCCAGGCGGGGTAGGCGCAGATGTGGACGATCCGCCACCGGCTCGTGCTACCGGTCCTGGCCAGCAGCCCGCGGGCCGCCCCGGCGATGGCCACGGCCAGCAGCAGGTAGCCGGCCGTCACGCCGAGGCCCAGGATCACCGGCCGGTGCGGGTCGGCGAACGGGACGAAGGCCGCGACCGCGCCGATCCGGCCCTGCATCAGGGTCATCCACACGTGCAGGCAGAGGAAGACCACGCCGCCGATGCCCATCGCGCGGTGGATCGCCTGCGCGGCCAGGCGGTGCACCGGGTGCAGGAACAGCCGGTCGGTCGCCGCGAGTCCCCACAGGACGGCGGCGCTGAACGAGACCAGGGCGAGCACCCCCGCGGCCGTCCCGAGGAAGGCCTGCAGCGCGCCGTTGACGATCACGGCCGCCGTGCCCAGTCCCGCCGCGAGCAGTGGGAGGTACGACCACGCCGTCCGGGAGGTGTGGGCACCGGGCTCGGTGCGGTCCCCGGTGGCCCCGGCCGCTTCCTGCTCGCTCCGGTCGCCCCGGTCGCCCCGGCCGGCGCGTTTGCGCCCTTCGGTCGGACGCCGGGATCGGTGTCCTCGCCCTGTCAACATCGCTGAGCCCTCCGGCTGGTCGTGCTGTTCCGCTCTGGTGGGGCGCCCGGGTTCCGGGCGGGCCGCGCGTGGTGCCGCGGCCCGGGCCACCGGGTTCCGCCCCGGCGGCCCGAGGGGGTCATCCGCAGCGGCGGCCCCCGTTGATGCAACTCACCACTTGGTCCATCAGGTCGCGGGTCATCACGTTGACGAAGTCCCCGTGGTCGGTGATCGGATTGTGGAGTTGCTCGGGGAAGCTGTCGACGGCGAAGCGGACACCGGACGGCACGTCGTAGGCGACGCGCTCCACGAGTTGGGGGATGACCCTGAAGTTCTTCGGGCACGCGCCGGCCTTGGAGAAGGCGGTGTGGGTGCGGTGGTTGGCGCTGTCGATGTTCCTGCCGTCCCAGCAGTCCGGGAACTTCAGGATCCGCACGACCCGGGTGCCGGCCGGGCAGATCGGGTACTTGTCGGCGAGCTGGCGGTCCTCGAACCCGGTGCAGCTCCACGAGGCGTGGGCGTTGGCGGGCCCGTTGGTGAGTGCCTTGGCGTCGCCGGTGACGATCCGGAGGAAGCGGGGCATCGCGTGGACCGCGTCCCCGTCGGTGGAGCTGTAGGTGATCCCGACCTCGGCGGGCTGCAGGATGCGGCCCTTGTTGTGGTCCCTCCCGCCGCCCGGTGCCTTGAGATCGCTCTCGACGGTGCCGTCGAGGACCCGCAGCACCGGCCAGTAGTAGGCCGACTGGTCCCCGTTGGTGCAGGTGGTGCCGGCGCCCGCGAGACCGCCGTTGGTGGAGAACGCGTCGGTGATGAGGTTCCCCACGTAGTCGTGCATGTGGTGGGCGCCGTTGCTCACCCCGGGGGCCACGATCACGTTGTCGGGGTTGAGGTGGCCGTTCTCGTTGCGTCCGCACCGTGAGGTGAAGGTGCCGGTGGCCGGCCCGGTGCGCGTGGGCCTGGCGACGTTCGGAGCCACGGAGGTGATGGCGACGAATCCGCGTCCCAGGGCGACCGGCCCGCTGTTCGGCGCCTTGCTCGGGGCGGCCGGGCCCGCCGCGTCGGGGGCGTAGTCCCGGGCGGACGCGTCGACGACCAGATCGCGCCGGATCGAGCAGTTCGCCATGCCCGAGAGGTCCGCGGGGAGCCCGGAGTCCGGTCCGGCGCTCGCCGCGAGCTTCCGCAGGCTCGCCGAGCGCTTCTTGCCCAGTTCGCTCATGACGCGTTGCTCGTCGCCCCCGGAGCCGGGCTCCCAGAGGCTGCGGTACGCGTCCGCCACCTGGGCGTCGAGGTCGGCGAGGTCGAGGTCGATGTCGGCCTGGGCGGCCTCCGGCACCGAGGCGAGGCTCGCGCCGATGTCGCCGCAGGCCACCGTGCCGAGCTGCTCGGCGGCGGCCGGCTGCGACCACCAGGGGCTCTGTCCGGCGAACGCCGCCGCGGCGAGTACGGACCCGCCGCTGACCGCCAGCACCCCGGCCAGCAGCAGGGCCGCCAACTTCCGCCTGGACGTGCCACGTTTGTGAATCCTCATCATCGCACCCTCACGGGATCGGGCCTGTCGGACAGGCCGTGGACAGCCTCTTCCGCTGTATGTGTCTAACGCTGCGTTCCACCGGGCGTCGGGGCCGGCGCCGTCGTCGGCGAGGAGGTGCCGGCCGGCGGGCCGGAGAGCTCGCCGAACTTCACCAGTCGGGTGGCCTCCAGGACCGACATGTGGTCCAGCACCGTGGAGTTGGCCATGGTCGCGAGATCGCGGACCGTGGAGTTCTGGGTGCCGGCGCGCACTTGGGCGACGACGGCGAAGACCTGGCCGTGGGCGTTGCGCAGGATGTTCGCGAACAGCCGGTCGAACTCCGCGCCCTGGGCGTCGTCCAGCTGCTTCAGCCACGCCTTCTGCTGGACGGAGGGTTCGCTCGGCACGTCCAGGCCCAGCGTCCCGGCGGTCGCCAGGACGGCGCGGTCGAGATCCGTGTGCCCGTCCACCAGGTGCCGGCCCGCGGTCCTGACCTCGGGACTGCCGCCCTTGGCGAGCGCCATCCGGCCTGCCGGGATCTCCCACAACCCGGCCAGCCTGACCCGTTTGACGAAGTCGCGGTCGAGTGGTGTCAGTGGCCCGGTCGGCGTCTGCACCGTCCCCGGCCCGTCCTGCGCCTGGGGGCTGCGGTACGAGCCGGCCGAGCGGACGACGGGCACCAGCAGGGCCGCCGCGGTGGAGATCATGGCCAGGATCACGAGCAGAGTGGCGAACGATCGCGGAAGACGGCTCACCTTGGGAATACCGTAGGGGGCATTTCCGGCGCCGCGTTTCTTCCTCGAAGATGACATCGGTTTCCTCATCACGCCGGGATGAGCGATCACGGCGGCTCGTCGACCGAACCACCTGACGACCACCCCGGTGGCCGGGTGAACACGCTCCGGACCCGCCGGCACCTCCGTGGGAGGGTTCCGTCGGGGGGTCGGACGGATTCCGTGGTCGCGGGCCCCGGTCGAACGTCATGGAATCTGGACGGTCAGGGGCGGGTACGCATCACGGAGCGTGCTGGACGGGCGTCACCTCGGCCACGGGTGTCCGGCGCGCGAGGGTGCGGGACGGAGAGTGCGCCGCCGGTCGACCGCTGGGGTGTGGGTTCGGCACCGAAGACCTCCCGGGAGCTGCCGGCCACAGGGCTGGGCCGGTCACCACGGTGAGAGGCGACAATCGGGTTTCCGTCCCGCGGCTTTGCCACTTCTTTGCTGTCCGGCACGTGTCGGTCCCGCGATCACGGGCCCCGCCCGGCCGGGCGAACGGACGACCGCACGGCCCGGGCGGCGGACGACGGGCACAGGCGATATCGGCAGGTGGTACCGGACTGTGGCGTACGCCCGGTGAGGGGTAGATTGCCCTACCGGCCGGGCCCGCGCGGCACCGTGCCACCCCTGTGTCCCACACCCTTCGGACGGCACCATGGAGCGACTCAACCTCAATCAACTAGCGATCTTCGTGAAGGTCATCGAGTGCGAGGGGTTCTCGGCCGCGAGCCGGGTCCTGTTCCTGAGCCAGTCGTCGGTGTCGAAACAGGTGCAGAACCTGGAGATGGCCCTGCGGGCCCAGCTGGTCGACCGCTCGGGCCCGAGGATCCGCCCCACTCCGGCGGGCACGGTTCTGCTGGCACAGGCCAAGGAGGTCCTCGCGCTGGCGAACCAGGCCGTCGAGGCCGTCCGGACGGCGGCGCTCGTGCGCGAGGAACCACTGCTGATCGGCAGCACCAGCACCATCAACGGGCACCTCCTGCCGGCCCTGCTGGCACTGCGGCAGCTGGAGCCCACGGCGCTCTTAGGCCTCGCCGTCAGCACGGCGGACGAACTCGCCGGGGCTCTGGAGGAGGGCAGGATCGGCATCGGGCTGACCGGCAGCCCGCTGGCTCCCGGTGGGTACGAGTCCGAGCTGCTCGCCGACGAGGAGATGCTGCTGGTCTGCGCGGCCGACCATCCGCTGGCAGGACGGGACATCACCCCCGACGACCTCGCGGGCGAGGTCTTCCTGCTGCGCGAGTGCGGATCGCAGACGCGCCGTCAGCTGACGTCCCTCCTGCGCACATGGGACCTGGCCGAGGCCCGGACCCTCGACCTGTGGGGCACGGAGGGCATCAAGCAGGCCGTCCGGATCGGCCTGGGCGTGGGACTGCTGCCGCGCCGGTCCGTCCGACGGGAACTCCTGCACGGCGTGCTCGCCGAGCTGGCGGTCCGCCCGGCCCCCGAGCGTCGGCCGGTGACCGCGAGCTGGACCCTGGCCCGCCCGCTGACGGAGCACGAGCAACTGCTGCTCCCGATCCTGCGGTGGGCCGCCCGGGCGCCGGTCGGGTCCGACATCCCGCTGCCGCGTCGGCCCCGGGAGTAGGGGCGCAGCCGAGGGCCGGCACGCCGGTCCGCCGGAGGGAGGAGGGCGGGCGGGACCGTGGTACCGGGTCCGGGCCGGGGCGGGAGCCCGGTCCTCGTGCCGTCGGGCGATGCCGGGGCCGGGGCCCGCTCCCTAGGGTCGAGCACGTGACCAGCGCGGTCCGCCCGCCGGGCGGGCACCGCCGTCACCCTCGTTCCCCCCTCACTGCGCGCCCTCGTCGCGCCGTACCCAAGGAGCTTCCGCATGGCCGCGCGCCTTTCCCGCCGACGTCACGGCTTCCGTACCACCGCCAAGGGCACCCACGCCCTCGCCCTGCTGCTCGCGGCGGCCGCCGCCCTCGGCACGGCCGGTGCGTTCCCGGCCTCGGCGGCGCCGGCCTCCGGGGCGAAGGACACCGTACGGACCGGGCTGGAACGACTGGTGACGGCGGACCACTACCCCGCCGCGCTGGCCTCGGTCGTCGACCCCGGTGGCCGCACCCGCACCTACACCGCGGGCGTCGCGGACCTCCGCACCGGGGCGAAGGTGCCGGTGGACGGGCAGGTGCGCGCGGGCAGCAACACCAAGACCTTCGTCGCCGCGGTCGTCCTGCAACTGGTCGGCGAGGGCAGGGTCGAACTCGACGCCCCCGTCGAGCGCTACCTGCCCGGACTGGTTCGCGGCGAGGGCATCGACGGCAATGCCATGACGGTCCGTCACATTCTCCAGCACACCAGCGGATTGCCCAACTACACCGAGTTCATCATCGAGAACGTCTTCGGCGAGGACCGCCACCGTTACTACCAGCCCCGCGAGCTCCTCGACCTCGCGTTCGCCCACAAGGCGCTCTTCGCCCCCGGCACCGACTGGTCGTACAGCAACACCAACTACGTCCTCGCCGGCCTGCTGGTCGAGAAGATCACCGGCCGTCCGCTCGCCGAACAGCTGACCAAGCGGGTGATCGACCGCCTCGGGCTGCGCCACACCTACTTCCCGCCGGTGGGCGACGAGGGCATCCGGGAGCCCCACCCCCGGGGCTACCACGCCTCCGGGCCGGGCGGCGCGCTCGAAGACGTCACCGAGCTGGACCCGTCCTGGGGCTGGGCGGCCGGCCAACTGGTCTCCACCCCGAGCGACCTCACCCGGTTCTTCTCCGCCCTGATGGGCGGCAAGCTGCTGCCGCCCGCCCAGCTCGCCCAGATGCGGACCACGGTCAGGATGCCCGACCACCCGGAGTCGGTGCCCGGCCAGCAGTACGGCCTCGGGCTCATCCGCACACCGCTGAGCTGCGGCAAGGTGGCCTGGGGACACGGCGGCTCCATCCCCGGCTTCCACACCCTCCCCGGCGTGACCGAGGACGGCCGGGCCACCACCATCGCCGTCACCGCGAACATCGCCCCCGGCCCGCAGGCCTTCTCGCACGTGGAGGCCCTGTTCGACGCGACCCTCTGCGCCAAGTGACGTCCGGAGCGGCCGGAGGACGGCTCCGGAGGTCGAAGGGCTTACGGATCGCTGACACGCGCCCGCTTCGGCGCTCCCACGGGCAGGTCCGCGGGTAGCGTCGCCGGTCATGAGGATTCTGGTCACCGGCGGCGCCGGGTTCATCGGTTCGGCGGTCGTGCGCGCCCTGGTCACCGCGGGCCACGAGGTCCGCGTGCTCGACGCGTTGCTGCCCGCGGTCCACCCGTCGGGGGCCGCGCCCGACCTGCCGGCCGGCGTCGAGTTCCGCCGCGGCGACGTCCGGGACGCGCCGGCGGTGGCGCAGGCGCTGGCCGGGGTGGACGCGGTCTGCCACCAGGCGGCGATGGTCGGGCTCGGTCTGGACCTCGACGACGCGCCCGACTACGTCGGCTGCAACGACCTCGGCACCGCCGTCCTGCTCTCCGCGATGGCCCGTGGTGGGGTGCGGAACCTGGTGCTGGCCGGGTCGATGGTGGTCTACGGGGAGGGCCGGTACGTCTGTTCCGCGCACGGGAACGTGGCGCCCGGGCCGCGGCGCCCGGACGATCTCGACGCCGGCCGGTTCGAACCGCCCTGCCCGGTCTGCGGCGACGCCTTGCGGCCGGGGACGGTCACCGAGGACGCCCCGGCCGACCCGCGCAACGTGTACGCCGCGACCAAGCTCGCGCAGGAGCACCTGGCGTCGGCCTGGGCCCGCGCGAGCGGCGGGGCCGTGCTGGCGCTGCGCTACCACAACGTCTACGGCCCGGGCATGCCGCGCGACACCCCGTACGCCGGGGTCGCCTCGCTGTTCCGGTCCGCGCTCGCCCGCGGCGAGGCGCCCCGGGTGTTCGAGGACGGCGGCCAGCGCCGGGACTTCGTCCACGTCGAGGACGTGGCGGCGGCCAACCTGGCCGCGCTGGAGTCCGTCGGCGGCCGACTGCCGGGCAGTGCACGGGCGTACAACGTCGGCAGCGGCGAGGTGCGCACGGTCGGGGAGATGGCACGGGCGCTGGCCGACGCCCACGGCGGGCCGGTGCCGGTGGTGACCGGGCAGTACCGGCTCGGGGACGTCCGGCACATCACCGCCGACTCCTCCAGGCTCCGGGCCGAACTGGGGTGGCGGGCCCGGGTGCCCTTCCGGGCCGGGATGGCCGAGTTCGCCGCCGCGCCCCAGCGGGCCTGACCGGGCCCCGGCCCCGGCCACCGAGGTCGGGTCCGGGGCCCGGGCCGGACGCGCGCTAGCCGGGCGCCGCCGGGAGCGCGATCTCGAAGCAGCAGCCCCCGGTGACGTTGTGCACCCGGGCGCGACCGGCGTGCGCCTCGACGATGCCGCGGACGATGGCCAGCCCAAGCCCGGCACCGCTGTCCCCGCCCTCACCCCGCTCGCCGGGATCGCGCCGCGGGGTACGGGCGGCGCTGCCGCGCCAGCCGGTCTCGAACACCCGGGAGAGGTCCTGTTCCGGGATGCCGCCGCAGCCGTCGGTGACCGACAGCACCACCTCGTCCACCTCGCGGCGGGCGGAGACGGCGACCACGCCGTCCTCGGGCGTCGAGCGGATCGCGTTGACCAGCAGGTTGCCGAGCACCCGGGTGATCTCACGGCTGTCCACCTCGACCGGCTCGGCGGCGACCTGACGGCCCTCCAGCCGGACGCCGCGCTGCCGGGCCAGCGGGTGCGCGCCGGCCAGCGCGTCGTCGACCAGGTCGTAGACGGACACCCGGGAGAGCGACAGGGACAGTGCGCCGGCCTGGATCCGGGAGAGCTCGAAGAGGTCGTCGACCATCCCGGTGAGCCGCTCCACCTCGGCCCGGATCCGCTTGAGGTAGTGCTCCGGGTGCTCGGCCACGCCGTCCTCCAGCGCCTCGGCCATGGCGCGCAGCCCGGCCAGCGGGGTGCGCAGGTCGTGGGAGATCCAGGCGATCAGCTCGCGCCGCGAGGCGTCCAGGGCCTGCGCCCGGGCGCGCGACTCGGCGAGCCGAACGCTGGTGGCGGCGAGTTCCTGGCTGAGCTGGGCCAGTTCGAGCCCGAGCGGGTGCGCCGGTGCGGTGAAGCCGGTGTCGCTTCCGACGGTGCGCGCGGCCTCGGTGAGGGCCCGGCTGCCGGCGACGACCTGGCGGCCGAGCAGCGCGGCCGTGAGCAGCGACACCACGGAGGCCATCCCGAGCACGGTGATCACCACGCCGAGGTCGTGTCCGGAGAGGAACATCGCCTGGGCGACGGCGAACGTCCCGGAGGTGACCGCGAGGACGGTCACGACGGCGACGCAGAAGAGTGAGAGCGCCATCGAGCGGCGGCGCAGCAGCCGCACCGCCACCCAGCCGAGCAGGCCGGCGCCGGCGGCGCCGAGCCCCGCGAACAGGGCGATCAGCAGGAGGTCCTTCACGCCGGCCCGTCCTTCTCGTTCGTCGTCGGGTCGTAGCGGTAGCCGACGCCCCAGACCGTGGTGATCAGCGTGGGGGCGGCGGGGTCGTCCTCGATCTTCTCGCGCAGCCGGCGGACGTGGACGGTGACGGTGGACAGGTCGCCGAAGTCCCAGCCCCAGACCCGCTGCATCAGCTCCTGCCGGGAGAAGACCGTCCGGGGGTGCCGGAGCAGGAAGGCGAGCAGGTCGAACTCCCGCAGGGTGAGGAGGAGTTCGCCACCTTCGCGGTGGGCCCGGCGGGCCTGCGGGTCGAGCGTGATGTCCCCGGACACCAGCGGCCCGGGGGACGGCGCCGTGGGCACGGCGCGGGAGCGGCGCAGCACGGACTGGACGCGCAGGACGAGTTCCCTCGGGCTGAACGGCTTGGTGACGTAATCGTCCGCGCCCAGTTCCAGGCCGAGGATGCGGTCGGCCTCGTCGCCCTTGGCGGTGAGCATGACCACCGGGAGGTCGGCGCCGTTCTCGGTGGCGCGCAGCCTGCGCAGGATCTCCAGGCCGTCGATCCCGGGGAGCATGAGGTCCAGGACCAGCAGGTCGGGGCGGTGGCTGCGGGCCAGGTCGAGGCCCTGGTGACCGTCGCAGGCCCGGTCGACGCGGTGGCCGGCCCTGGTCAGGTAGCCGGCGACGACCTCGCCCACGGTGAGGTCGTCGTCGATCACCAGGATGCGGGCGGGGTCGGGTGGTGCGGCGGAAGCGGGGCTCTCGTTCACCTCGCCGAGGATACGAGCCGCGACCGCGGGCCGGTGCCGCGACGGGGTTCACGTTCGGATTCCGTAAGATCGCGGCCGGGCCCGGCCGCGTGCCGGCGATCCGCCGTAGGACTTTCGTAAGGCCGCGGTTCGGCCGCCTCCGGGCAGCCCGCCGTTAGCGTGGCCGACGTGATCTCTCCGACTCTCCCCCCGCCGTGTGCCGATGTGATCCTGCCCTGCCTCGACGAGGCCGAGGCCCTGCCCTGGGTGCTGGGGCGCGTCCCCCCGGGCTGGCGGGCGATCGTCGTGGACAACGGGTCCCGCGACGGCTCGGCCGAGCTGGCGCGCTCGCTGGGCGCGACCGTCGTCGAGGAGCCGCGGCGCGGTTTCGGCGCCGCGTGCCACGCCGGGCTGCTCGCCGCCACCGCCGATCTGGTCTGCTTCCTGGACTGCGACGGCTCGCTGGATCCCGCCCAGCTGCCGCGCGTCACCGCGCCGGTCCTCGCGGACACGGCGGACCTGGTGCTCGGCCGCCGCCGCCCGGCGAGCGCCGGGGCCTGGCCGCTGCACGCCCGCCTGGCCAACGCCGCCCTGGCCCGCCGGCTGCGGGCGAGGACGGGGGCGCCGCTGCACGACCTCGGGCCGATGCGCGCCGCCCGCCGTGAGCGGCTGCTGGCCCTGGGCCTGGGCGATCGCCGCTCCGGCTACCCGCTGGAGATGGTGCTCGCCGCCTCGGCGGCGGGGATGCGGATCGCCGAGACACCCGTGGACTACCTGCCGCGGACGGGCCGTTCCAAGGTGACCGGTACCGTGCGCGGCACCCGGCAGGCCGTCCGCGACATGCGGGCGGTGCTGGCCGCGCCGCCGCCGACCCTGCTGGTGATCGCCAAGTCGCCCGTCCCCGGGCGGGTGAAGACCCGCCTGACCCCGCCCTGCACGCCCGAGCAGGCCGCGCGACTGGCCGAGGCCGCGCTCGCCGACACCCTCGCCACCCTCGACCGGGTACCGGCCGGGCGGCGGCTGCTCGTCCTGGACGGCGAGGCCGGCCGCTGGCTCCCGCCGGGCTGGCAGGTCGTGCCGCAGCGTGGCGGCGGGCTGGACGAACGGCTGGCGGCCGCCTTCGCGCACGCCGCCGGGACCGCCCCGCAGGCGCCCGCGCTACTGGTCGGCATGGACACCCCGCAGGTGGCGGCCGCCCTGCTCGCCGAGCCGCTGTCGCCGGTGCGCCGCCAGGGCGTCGACGCCTGGTACGGGCCGGCCGAGGACGGCGGATTCTGGGCCCTCGGGCTGGCCCGGCCCACCGGGGAGCTGGCCAGGCGGCTGCTGCTGGGCCTGCCGATGTCCACGCCGCGGACCGGCCAGGCCCTGCTCGACCGGCTGGTGGCTGAGCAGTTGACGGTCCATCAGCTCCCGGTGGTGACCGACGTGGACACCATCCGGGACGCGCGCCTGGTCGCCGCCGAGGCTCCGCACAGCAGGTTCGCGGCCTGTCTGCGCTCGATCGAGCCCGCCACCGAGGTGACGCGGTGACCGTCGTCACCGGAGCGTGGGTGGACGACCCGTTCGCCGAGGCCGTCCTCGCCGGCCGGGGCCCGCTGTGGCTGCGGCGCGAGGACGGCCACCGGATCCCGCTCGACGTCGAACGCTGGTGCGCACCCGCCGCCGGCGCGGATCACGGCCTGTTGCTGCGCTGCACCCGGCTGACCGCGCCGGTGGTCGACCTCGGCTGCGGGCCCGGCCGCCTCGTCGCGGCCCTGCTGGGCCTCGGCGTGCCCGCCCTCGGCGTCGACATCACCGGCGCCGCGGTGGACCGGACCAGGAGCCTCGGCGGGCCCGCCCTGTGCCGCTCGGTGTTCGACCGGCTGCCCGCCGAGGGCCGCTGGGGCGGCGCGCTCCTCGCCGACGGCAACCTCGGCATCGGCGGGGACCCGGGGCTGCTGCTCGGGCGGAGCGCCGAACTCCTGGCGCCGGAAGGCGTGTTGCTGGTCGAGGTGGACCCGCAGGAGCTCGACGAGCGGATCACCGTCCGGGTGGAGGGGCGCGACGGGCGGCTCGGGCCACCGTTCCCCTGGGCCCGCAGCGGCGCCGCGGCCACCGCCCGTCGGGCCGAGCGGGCCGGGCTGGTCGAGACCGAGCGCTGGTCCTCCCACGGCCGCCGCTTCCTCGCCTTCAGGAGGGCCGCCCGTCCTCGGTGACGGGCACCGCCTCCTCGGCCCCGGCCGGGGAGGCGTTCGGCCACAGCGGGTGCTCGCGCTCGGCCCACAGCGGGTGCTCGCGCTCGGCCCAGCGCCGGTCGACCAGTCCGGTCCGCATCCCGCGCCGGGCCTCGGGATCCCGGAGCGCCATCCGGACGTGCCCGGCGGTCACCACGGCGACGGCCGCCGCGAGCCAGTCGTGGACGAAGGTCGCGCCGGTCCGCCAGGCCGGCGGCGCCAGGTGGGTCAGCCACATCAGCAGGCCCGTCCCGAGGATCACCGCCATCGCGCCCAGCGTCCACTGGGCGTACAGCTTCTGCCCGGCGTTGAACTTCCCCGCCGGCCGGTACGCGGCGCGGGCCCGGACCGCCCGGAGCCAGGCCCAATCGACCGGGTGGAAGCGGCTCAGCCTCGACACGTCCGCCCGCACCGCCCGGAAGGCCAGTCCGAGCAGCAGGGGCACCGGCAGCGCCAGCCCGCACCACACGTGCACGGTGACCACCAGCCTTCGGCGGCCCACCAGTTCGGCCAGCGGCGCCAGGTAGAGGCAGGCGGCGGTGGCCAGGCAGGTCAGCATCAGGGCGGCGGTGGCACGGTGCACCCAGCGCTCGGCGCGGCTGAAGCGGAGCAGCAGCTCAGGCGGTCGGTTCATCGTCACGTCCGTTCGACCGGCCGACCCAGGCGTCGACGTCATAACCGAGCTGCTCCCAGTACCCCGGCTCCACCCTGTCGGTCACGGTGATCCCCGACAGCCACTTCGCCGACTTGTAGAAGTACATCGGCGCCACGTACAGGCGCACCGGCCCGCCGTGGGAGTGGGAGATCGGGGCGTCCTGGAGCCTGAGCGCGACCACCACGTCGTCGCGTCGGGCCTGCTCCAGGGTGAGGCTCTCGGTGTACTCGCCGTCGAAGCAGCTGAACCGCACCGCCCGGGCGCCCGCGGTGACGCCGGCGGCTTCGAGCAGGTGCGCGAGCGGCACGCCCTCGAACGGGGTGTTCGGCACCCGCCAGCCGGTCACGCACTGCACGTCCCGCACGATCCGGCGCTGGGGCATCGCCCGGAGGTCGGCCAGGCGGTAGCTCCCGGGGCGTTCCACCAGCCCGTCCACCGTCAGGGTGTACGTGTCCGGGCCGCGCGCCGGCACCGAGGAGACCACGGAGTAGTACCGGAAGCCGCCGCCTCCCGGCAGCAGGCCGGTGAGGCCCGTCGGGTCCTTGCCGGCCACGGTGTCCTGGGCCCGTTGGAGGTAGGGGCCGGCTGCCACGCCGACGGCGCCGAGGCCGAGCATCCCCAGCACCACCCGGCGGCCGACCGGCGCTCCCCGGCCCTCTTCGATCTCTTCGCTCACGTCGCCGATTCGACCAGCCGAACGGCGAAACGGCCAGCGCCTGCGCCGACCCGTCAGACTTCCGTCACTTCTGACCGCCCACCGCCACGACCACCCGCCCCGCGAGGCGCTGCCGCAGCAAGGGGACCAGGAGGACGACGCACAGCGCCGTCCCGTACGCGAGCTGCTGCGCGGTCGGCCCTCCGGTCAGGTAGAGCGCCTGCCCGGCGGCCGGGACGGCCAGCCACTCCCAGCGGCCGTCGAGCGCGACCAACGCGACCACCAGCAGTCCGTACCAGGGGTAGGCGGGCGCGACCAGCAGCAGCGCCGTGCCCGTCACCAGGAGCGCGCCGGCCCACGGCCGGTGCGGGTCGCCCCGGCGGAGCACCCGGAGCACCACGGCGGCGAGGGCAAGCGCCGCCGCCCACGGCGCGAGGCGGTCCGGCAGCACCAGCCGCAGCAGCCCGAACCGGTCGATGTGCCCCTGCTCGTAGCCCTCCTCGCGCAGGTAGCCCGGCAGATAGCCCAGGACGGAGGTGCCCGAGACCGCGACGTACGGCAGGTAGGCCAGGGCGAAGGCGCCGAGCGCGGACCCGACGAGCAGAACGTCGTGCCGGGTCGGGCGCCGGGCCAGGAGACCCGAGAGCGCGCCGGGAAGGGCGAGGGCCGGGAGCAGCTTGGTCGCGACGGCGCCGCCCAGCAGGAGTCCCCCGCCGACCGCTCGCCCCCGCGCCGCGCAGCCGAGCCCGGCGACCGTCAGCAGGGCGCCGAGCGTGTCCACGTGCGCGTCGTTGACGGCCCACACGGTCACGCCCGGGAACCACCCCCACAGCGCGGCCCGCCAGGGATCCCGCCGCAGCCCCAGCAGGAGGGCGGTGGTCGCCACCGCCAGCACCGCCCCGCCGGCCTGCACCCCGCGGACCCCGCCGCCGAACGGGTGCACCGCGAGGAACCACGCCTGCGCCACCGGCGGGTAGATGGTGTGCACGGCCGGCCGGTTGATCCGGGTGCAGTCCCCGGCCGCGGTGCGCCGCTCGTCCCAGGCCGTGCAGCCGTCGCCGACCGGGAAGAGCACCGGATCGCGCAGCCGGGCCAGCGCCGGATCGTCCGGGGTGTGCGCGTAGGGCGAGGTCCCGGCCGCCTGGACCCGGCCGTCCCAGACGTAGCGGTAGGCGTCGTCGCTGGTGCGCGGCGGCGCCAGGAGCCCGACGGCGGCCACGGCGACGCTGCCGGCCAGGAGCAGCGGCACGGCCTGCCGGCGCGGCACCCTGCGCAGCAGCGGCACCGCGACGGCGAACAGGGCGGTATCCAGGAGGTACCAGCCGTGGAGCGGCAGCGCGCCGCTCTCGGCGACGGTCAGCGCCAGGGCCGTGACCAGCGCGGCAAGGGCCAGGAGGCAGGGCGGGACGGTACGGGAGATCACGTCGCCCACCCTCCCACCGGCTTCCCTCCGCAGCCCCGGCGGCGAGGCCGCCGTTCGTTTTCCGTAAGCACGTCGGAGCACCGGCGGGACGCGCCGGGGCGCTTCGATGGACGCATGGAGACCGAACCCGCCGAGCCCGGCACACCGGCCGCTCGCCACCGCTACGACCCGCCGCTGCCCACTCCCCCGTCGTTCCTGCGGCGCGGGCCCTTCCGCGAGGGGGCGTTCACCTCACCGCTGCACGAGCCGCGGACGGTGGTCGTCGTCGGCCGCTGGCTCGGCGTGGCCCTCCTGGTCTGCTTCCTGACCGGCCTGGCCAGTCATCTGCTCCAGGACCCGCCCGGCCGGCTCGCGCCGCACCTGCCCGCACGGCCGGTGAACGGCTACCGGGTCACCCAGGGCCTGCACGTGATCAGCGGTCTGGCCGCGATCCCGCTGACCGGCGCGAAACTGTGGGCGGTCTACCCGCGCCTCTTCGAGTGGCCACCGGCCCGCAGCGTGCTGCACGCCCTGGAACGGCTCGGCATCGCCGTCCTGGTGGCGGCCGTCCTGCTGGAGCTGTTCACCGGCCTGCTGAACACCCTGCAGTGGTACCCGTGGCCGTTCCCGTTCCGGCAGACCCACTTCTGGCTGGGCTGGCTGGCGACCGGCGGGCTGCTGGTCCACCTCGCCGTCAAGGCGCCGGTCGTCACCGCGAACTGGTGGCGCCGGGCCGCCCCGGCCCTGGCGCAGCGCCGCGCGTTCCTGACGGCCACCACCGCCGCGGTCGGCGCCGTCACCCTCACCACCGCCGGGCAGACCGTCCCCTGGCTGCGTGCTCTGGACCTGCTGGCTCCGCGCCGCCCCGATCTCGGCCCCCAGGGGCTGCCGGTGAACCGCACCGCCGCCCAGGCCGGGACGGTCACCGTGCCCGCCGACTGGCGGCTGCGGGTCGACGGGCCCCGGCCGTACGAGCTCACCCTCGCCGAACTGGGCGAACTCCCCCAGCACTCCGCCGAACTGCCGATCTCCTGCGTGGAGGGCTGGAGCGCCGGCGCCCGGTGGACCGGGGTCAGGGTGGCCGATCTGGTGCGACGGGCCGGCGCCCCGCCCGGCTCGGCGGTCCGGGTCACCTCGCTGGAGGCCGAGGGACCGTACCGGGTGATGGAGATGCCCGCGCCGTACGTCGACGATCCGCTCAGCCTGCTCGCCCTGCGGGTCGACGGCGAAGTCCTGGCCGCGGACCACGGGTTCCCCGCGCGGATCATCGCGCCCAACCGGCCCGGCGTCCTGCAGACCAAGTGGGTCGAGCGCATCGAGGTGATCGCATGACCGCCGCCGTCCGCGCTCTGCTGCTGGCCGCCGGCCTCGCCCTGACCGGCTACGGCCTGTCCGGGCTGCTCGGCGACGCGTACATCACCGACCCGCTGGACGTCCTGGTCTGGGCGGTCGGGGGGCTGGTGCTCCACGACGGGCTGTGGGTGCCGCTGGTGTGCCTGCTGGGCGCGTTCCTGGTGCGCGGGCCGGTGCTGCGCGGCTGGTTGGTCGTCGCGGCGGCCGTCACCGCCGTCGGGCTGCCCGCCGTCCTGCGCGCCGACGACGACCACGACAACCCGTCGTTGCTGCCACTGCCCTATCTGCGCAACTGGCTGCTGGTGCTGGCCGCCACCGCCGGGCTCGCGCTGCTGCTCGCGTTCGCCGGGCGGTGGCGGCGTCGGGACCGGACCCTCAGGAGCCGGGACCGGGCCGTCAGGCGCCGGGCACCCCGGGAAGGCCGGTCGTGAGACCGTCCAGGGTGTGCGGGCAGGGGCACTCGCGCACCGCCGGGAGCCCCTCCAGCGCCTTGAACAGCACGGTGCGCAGCCGGTCGACGTTGCGGGCGAACTCCTTCAGCACCTCGGCGTGGGTGACGCCCTCACCGCTCTCCACCCCGGCGTCGAGATCGGTGACGAGGGCCAGCGAGGTGTAGCAGAGGCCGAGTTCGCGGGCGAGGACGGCCTCCGGGTGCCCGGTCATGCCGACCACCGACCAGCCGTTGGCGGTGAACCAGCGGGACTCGGCGCGGGTGGAGAAGCGCGGGCCCTCGATCACCACCAGGGTGCCGCCGTCGACCGGCACCCAGGCCGCCTCCCGGGCGGCGTCCATCGCGACCTGCCGCCCCGCCGGGCAGTACGGGTCGGCCATCGACACGTGCACCACCTCCGGCACCGTGCCGTCCGGCAGCGGCAGACCGTCGTAGAAGGTCTGCGGCCGCCCCGAGGTCCGGTCCACGAACTGGTCGGGGACGAGCAGCGTGCCCGGCCCGTACTCCGGGCGCAGCCCGCCCACCGCGCACGGCGCGACCACCTGCCGCACGCCCAGGGTGTGCAGCGCCCACAGGTTGGCGCGGTAGTTGATCCGGTGCGGGGGGAGCCGGTGGCCGCGTCCGTGCCGGGGCAGGAACGCGACCCGGCGGCCGGCCACCTCTCCCACGAACAGCGCGTCGCTCGGTTCGCCGTACGGGGTGTCCACCCGCACCTCGGTCACGTCGTCCAGCAGCTCGTAGAGCCCGGAGCCGCCGATCACGCCCAGCTCGGCGCTCGGCAGGACGTCCTGGTCGACCGTCATCCCGGTCCACCTCTCTTCTCGGGAACAACCTCCCGGCCACTGTAGGAAGGGAGCGGACCGGAGGCGGGACAGCGGGCCTTACGAATCACGAACGTCCCCGCGCCGCCGGTGCGGGACCGAGGCCGACGGGGACGTCCACCCCGTCGGCGGGCCCTTCGGTGCCGGATCGGTGGGGCGGGTGCGCCCGATGGCGGCCAGGACGAACGTGACCGAGATGAGGAGGGACCAGGCTCCGAGCTTGTCCGGTCCGACGGGCTGCCAGCCGTGGAGTTGGTAGGGGTAGCGCCAGGCTCCGAAGTACGTCGCCATGTTCTCGGCGACCCACAGGAAGAATCCGATGAGCGCGAAGGACAACAGCAGCGGCATCCGTCGCCGGGTGGTCTGGACGGTGTAGCGGACGCAGGTGCCCGCGGTCGCCAGCGCGAGCAGCCCGGCCAGGACCCACCGGGCGTCGGGCAACCAGTGGTGGCTGAAGAAGTTCACGTAGATCAGGGCGGCCACGGCGGCCATCGCCCGGGGGCGGTACCGAACGAGTTCCAGGTCGAGCAGGTGCCACGCGCGGCAGACGTAGCTGCCGACGGCCGCGTAGAGGAAGCCTCCGTACAGCGGGACACCCGCGAACTTCAGGACCGCCGGCTCCGGGTAGCTCCACGATCCCAGCTGAACCTTGACCAGCTCGAAGGCCAGGCCGATGCCGTGGCACGCGGTGATGACGGCGATGTCGCGGCCGCTCTCCCAGCCACGTCGCCAGAAGAGGAGGGTCAGCAGAACGCCGTAGCAGAGCAGCAGGTCGTACCGGGCGACCGGGAGGGCCGGCAGGACCCGTGACACGGCCAGGCCCCCCAGCAGGGCGGCGGCGAAGGCGGACGCCCGGGTCTGGGACCAGGCGAATCCGAGCAGCTGCCTCATCGGCGGAGCGAGTCGGCCGGTTCTCATGAAGCCGCCCGGCCGAACGCGGGGACCGTGCGGACGGCGTAGGCGGCCGGGCAGCCGGATCGGGGGCGGCGGGGCTTGGGTCTGGGGGTCACTGTGCTCCGTCAGGGAGGGGTCGGCGCCCATGGCGGCGGAAGGCGTGTCACCGGTTCGGTCACCACGGTGATGAGGTGGTGACCCGGGCGACCGGGGCACGCACCCCGCCGGTGCCCACCAGGGCCTGAGCGGCGGGAATCCGAACAAACCGCTGCCGGCCGGGGCAGTGGACACGCTGCCAGCTGGGCGGGTGTGCGCCATCACTCCCAGGTATCGCCGGCATACGCCCCAGGTGCCATGTCCGGCTCCCCCTCACGGCCTACGCCGGAGCCGACACAGGGTCCCCGGAGAGCGCGGCGACGGCCACCGGGCCGACCCGGGCAGCGCGGCCGACGCCGGTGGCAGCGGAATCCGGCCGGTGATGGTGTGCGCGGTGGCCGGCTCCGTCGCACGTCAGGTACGCGGCCGGCACCGAGCGGTGGACGCGGGGCCGCGCACCTGCCGGTCGGCCGGGGCAGCGACGGACCGGCAGCTGGCCGGAAACCACCGAGCCGAGCGTCATAAGGACTCACATTCCAACAGGATTTGGAACTTGATGGCTACTATTCCAACACCGCCACTCCGGGGTCCGCTCCGGAGCTGTCGACGCTGCATGCAGCTCCGACGCCGTCCCCCGTCGCCACCGCAAGGGCGACCTGGCGCCCGCTTCTTGTCATGGTCATGACTTGAGAGTGGCCTGCATGCCGCCCCCGCACCGTCCAGAGCCGCAGCAACCGTGCCCCGCGTCCCACCTGACGCATCACCGGCCGGATGCCCGCTGCGCCGCACCCTGCGGCGCAGACCCGTGCCCGTCCGCACCCGCGGCCGGCAGGCAAAGGAGTGCTCGTGAAGCGCAAAGCCCCCGCCCACAGTCTCGCCGCCCTCGCCGTCACCACCGCCCTGCTGGTGACCGGCGCCCCGGCGGTCACCGCACAGGCGGCACCGCCCGCCCCGGCGCCGACACCCGCCTCCGGCCGCAGCGCCGCACTGGCCGCGGCCGACCGGCAGGGCGCCGCCGTCGCCCGCCACCTCGGGCTCGCCCCCCAGGAGAAGCTCGTCGCCAAGGACGTCGTCCTCGACCCGGACGGCGCCCGGCACCTGCGCTACGAACGGACCTACTCCGGGCTCCCGGTCCTGGGCGGCGACCTGGTGGTGCACCAGGCCCCGGACGGAACCCTGCGCGGTGTCGACCGCGCGTCCGACGCCGCCCTGGCCGGCCTCGGCACCTCCCCCGCCCTGAACGCCGCACGGGCCCGGGCCACCGCACTCGACGCCCGGCCCGGGGCGACGGTCAACCGGCCGCCCCGGCTGGTGGTCTGGGCGGCCGACGGCGCCCCGCGCGTGGCATGGGAGACCGTGCTCGCCGGGACGGCCGACGACGGCGGCCCGAGCAAGCTGCACGTGATCACCGACGCCGCCGAGGGCACGGTGATCCGGACCTTCGAGGGCGTGCAGACCGGCACGGGCCACGGCGTCCACGTCGGCGAGGTCCCGATCGGCACCACGCCCGCCGACTCCGGGTACCAGCTCAAGGACGGGGCGCGTGGCGGGACCTACACCACCGACATGGGCAACGGCTCCGCCGGTGGCGGGTCCCTCTTCACCCGGTCCACCGACAACTGGGGCGACGGTCTGCCGTCCAACCGCGAATCGGCGGCCGTCGACGCGCACTTCGGCGTCGCGGCGACCTGGGACTTCTACAAGAACACCTTCGGCCGCGCGGGCATCCGCGGCGACGGGGTCGGCGCGTCCAGCCGGGTGCACTACGGCAACGGGTACGTCAACGCGTTCTGGGACGACGACTGCTTCTGCATGACCTTCGGCGACGGCGACGGCAACGCCCGCCCGCTGACCTCCATCGACGTCGCGGGCCACGAGATGACCCACGGCGTCACCGCCGCGACCGCCAACCTCACCTACTCGGGCGAGTCCGGCGGCCTGAACGAGGCCACCAGCGACATCCTCGGGACCATGGTGGAGTTCTACGCCGACCTGCCCGCCGACACGCCCGACTACCTGATCGGCGAGAAGATCGACATCCGTGGGAACGGCAGCCCGCTGCGGTACCTGGACAAGCCGTCCAAGGACGGCCGTTCCGCCGACTACTGGCGCCGGGGCGTCGGCGGCATCGACGTCCACTACTCCTCCGGCGTCGCCAACCACTTCTTCTACCTGCTCTCCGAGGGCAGCGGCGCGAAGACCGTCAACGGCGTCGCCTACGACAGCCCCACCTACGACCACTCCACGCTCAGCGGGATCGGCCGGGACAAGGCCGCCGCCATCTGGTACCGGGCGCTGACCGCCTACATGACCTCCACCACCGACTACGCCGCCGCCCGCGCCGCCACCCTGCACGCGGCCGAGGACCTCTACGGCTCCGGCGGCGGCGAGTACTCCGCCGTCGCCGCCGCCTGGAGCGCCGTCAACGTCGGAGCGGCCCTGCCCTCCTCCCCCGCGCTCACGCATCCGGGCGACCAGGTCACCGCGCTCGGAACGGCGGTCGACCTGCTGATCCCGACCGCGGGAGGCTCCGGCACGCCCACCTACGCGGCGGACAACCTGCCGGCCGGCCTGTCGATCGACGCCGCCACCGGACGGATCACCGGCACACCCGGCACGGCCGGATCGACGACCGTGACGGTGACCGCGACGTTCCCCTCCGGCGCGGCCGCGAGCACCAGCTTCACCTGGGCCGTCACCGACGGCGCCGGCCCCTGCCCGTCGGCGCAGCTGATCGGCAACGCCGGCTTCGAGAGCGGGGCGGCGCTGCCGTGGGCGGCGACGCCCTCCGTGCTCGACGCCGACCCCGGCCAGGCGAGCCACGCCGGTTCCTGGAAGGCCTGGCTGGACGGCTACGGGTCCAACCACAGGGACACCGTCTCGCAGACCGTCACCGTCCCGGCGGGCTGCCGGGCGACGCTGACCTACTGGCTGCACATCGACTCGGCCGAGACCACCCCGTCCGCCAAGTACGACCGGCTGAGCGTCACGGTGAACGGCCAGGAGGTGGCCGCCCACTCGAACCTCGACCGGGCCGCCGGCTACACCCTGCGCACGGTCGACCTCTCGGCCTACGCCGGACAGAGCGTCACCCTCGCGTTCACCGGCCGGGAGGACGGCTCCCTCCAGACCAGCTTCGTGCTCGACGACATCACCGTCTCGACCGGGAGCTGACCCACGGCGGGCCCCTGCCCCCGTGGACGTCGTGGTGGCGCACCGCCGGAACGTGCTCGCAGCGTTCCGGGGAGCGTCACCACGGCGGTCCCGTCCGCGCCGCCCGGCGGACCGAACGGCGCGTCGCAGCACCCGCCCCCGGACTTCTGACACATCGCCAATTCATCGACCGGGCAAGGGAATTCCGCATTCCCACGCTTCAGGACCTCCGCGCGGACACCGGGCCCCGCCCGGCCGGGACGATCACGCCCCAGGGGGCGGGCGGACCCGGCTCGCGTGCGCGCCGCAGGCGCGAACCGACCGGCGCAGCGGTGCGGTTCCGGCCGTTCCGGACTGCGACGAGAGCTGTTCGCGTGCGCCCCGTGACAACCGGTAGCCGTGTGAACGGTCAAAATCTGTCATCGAGACGGCCGCCCGAGGGCCCGGACAGGCCACTGGCACGTGCCATCAGCTGCTGCGCGGCATCGGACTCCGGCGATGGTTGGTGTCCGTCCGGACGGCACCCGAAGCCCGGACGGATGCCGCCGGGGCACCGGTGGCGGGATGTGGCGCGGCGCGCGTGCGCCCCCGTTGGCGGGCGAACGGCCCCGCTGATTGGATGGCGCCCAGCCGACCGGCGAGAGCATGTCCACGTCAAACGAAAGGAACTGCCATGACTGACGTCTACGAGCCCCCGATGCTGATCGAGCTGGGCGACTTCGCCGAGCTGACCCGGGGCTTCATCATCGGCGACGTCTTCGACGGCCACGGCTTCTACCTCATCTGAGAGGCCCGGACGATGAGCGGTCACCCGAGGACCTGGTTCGTGGTCCTACCGGACACCGAAGCACCCTCGGCCGTGGCCGCGGTGCAGGACACGGGCGCGTCCCGTGTCCTGCACCACCCCTCGGGCCGGCCCTGGATCGTCGGGGACTGGTCCGCGACGGAGCTCGTCCACGCGGCGGCCGGCGGGGTGCACGTGGCCGTGCTCGGCCACAGCAGCGCCGACCTCACCACCCTGCGCCGCCATGTCGAGCGGCCGGACGGCGCCGACATCGGCCCGCTCGCGGACCGGCTGGACGGCAGCTTCCACCTGCTGGTCAGCGCGCACGGCACGGTCCGCGCCCAGGGCACCCTCTCCGGACTGCGCCGGCTCCACCACGCGCGGCTGCGCGGCGTACCGGTCCTCGCCGACCGGGCGGACGTCCTCGCCGAGTTGACCGGGCAGTCCGTCGCGACCGAGCGGCTGGCCCTGCGCCTGCTCCACCCGCTGCCCCACCCGCTGACCCTGCTCCCCCTGTGGACCGGCGTCGCATCGGTGCCCTACGACCACAGCGCGCTGCTGGCCCCGGACGGCCCCGTACGCACCGTGCGCCGCTGGCGTCCGCCCGCGCCCCGGCGCCCGCCCGCCGAGGCCGCCGAAGCACTGGGAGCCGCGCTGGAACGGGCCGTCGCCGCTCGCACCGCCTGCGGCGGACTGGTCGCCAGCGACCTGTCCGGCGGCCTGGACTCCACACCGCTGAGCTTCCTCGCCGCGCGAGGGCCGGGCGAGCTGCTCACCGTCACCTTCGGCTCCGTCGACCGGCTGCACGACGACGCCCGGTGGGCGGACGCGGCCGCCGCCGAACTGCCAGGCTCCCGCCTCCTGGTGGGGGCCGACACGCTCCCCGCGATGTTCGCCGGCCTGGAGCATCCGGGTGAGCAGGGCGACGAGCCGTTCGCCTGGACCAGGACCCGGGCGCGCGACGAGCACGTGGCCCGCGAACTGGGCACCCGCGGCGCGCGGTTGCGGATCAGCGGCGAAGGCGGCGACGAGGTGCTGCAGCTCATGCCCGCCCACCTGCGCATGCTCGCGCGCCGCCACCCGGTCACGGCGGCACGACAGTTGCACGGCCACCGGGCCCGACTGCGCTGGCCGCTCGGCCGGTCGTTGCGCGCGCTGGCCGACCGACGGAGCTACCGGGACTGGCTGGCCGACGCGGCCGAGCACATCGAGGCCGTCACCCCGCCGCCCGGGACGACGCTGCTGGGCTGGGGCATGCCGCCGCGCCTGCCCCCGTGGGCCGGCGCCGAGACGATCCGCACCGTCCGGGCCCAGGTGCTCGCCGCCGTCGCCGGCGCCGAGCCGCTCGCTCCCGAACACGCGCAGCACCAGATGCTGCACATGGTGCACCACAGCGCCGCGGCGATGCGGCAGGCCGTGGACCTCACCGCCCGGGTCGGCACGCCGTACACCGTGCCGTTCCTGGACGACCACGTGCTGGAGGCCTGCCTGGCCGCCGACCCCGCGCTGCGCGGCACCCCCTTCGCCTACAAGCCGCTCCTGACCCGCGCGGTGGCCGGCGTCGTGCCCGCGCACCTGCTGCGCCGGCCGGGCAAGGGCGACTTCAGCCCCGACGCGCACGAGGGCCTGGCCCGCCACCGCCGCCAACTGGCCGACCTCACCGAGCGGAGCGCGCTGGCCGAGGCCGGGCTGATCGACGCCGCCTCGCTGCGCCGGGCCTGCGTCGGCCTCTACCCGCCCGGCACCTCCTACGCCGCGCTGGACGCGACGCTCGGCTGCGAGCAGTGGCTCCGCGCGCGGACCGCCCACCGCACGGCCCCCGCCCCCGCCCCCGCCTCCGCCTCCGCACACGGCGGACGCGGGACCGGCGGACGCACCGCAGGTACGAGCACCGAACCGATCCCTGGAGGGCACTGATGGCAGCGAGGCTGCGCGCGGACGTGACGCTGACCGAGACCGAGACGGGGGGCGTCCTGCTCGACGAACGAGCCGGCCGCTACTTCCAGTTGAACCGCACGGGAGTCCTGATCCTCCACACGCTGATCGACGGGCGCTCGGTGCAGCAGGCCGCCGAGATCCTGGCCGAGCGCTACCCGGTCACCGCCGAACAGGCCCGCACCGATGTGGACAGCCTGCACCGGAGCCTCACCGCCGCCGGGTTGATCACCGAATGAGCCTGCCGCACGCCGACCCGCTCCCCCGACCGCCCTGGCGCAGCCGTCCCGCCGTGCTCACCGCGATCGCACTGGCCCGGGTCCTCGAAACACTGCCGCCGCACCGGATCCGCCGGCTCCTGCTGCAGCTGCGGCGCGGCGCCCGGCCGGCCACCCCGGCACAGGCCGGCGCAGCCCGGCAGGCCGTGGTGGCGCTCAGCGTGCGCTGCGCCGGTCAGGGGTGCCTGCAACGCTCACTGGCCGCCGCCCTGCTCTGCCGCCTGCACGGCAGCTGGCCGACCTGGCGCACCGGTGTGCGGCTCGCCCCGTTCCGGGCGCACGCCTGGATCGAGGCCGACGGCGCCCCGGTGGGCGAACCGGCCGAGCTGGCACACTTCCGGCCGGTGATCACGGTCGCACCGGCGAACCGCGGCGCCGCCGAACGAGCGGCGCGGTGACGCCCGGGCCCGTCCACGGCGCCGCACAGCACCCGGACGCGGGCCCCGCCGGCCCGGAAGGGGGGCCGACCGTCCTGCCCGCAGTCAGTGGGCGGGCCGGGCGGGCGGCGGGAGTGACTCCGGGGCGCGACCCGTCCCGTGGTTGTAGCGCGGTGTACGTGTCGCTACGCTGCGGCCATGAAGCAACTGAACGTGCGGTTGGACGACGAGGCGCACGAGGCGCTCGAACAGCGTGCGGAAGCCGCGGGGATGTCCCTGCCGGACTACGCGCGCAAGGTCCTCGCCGAGGAGGCCGACGAGCGGCGGGAGCGGTTCCTGACCGCGGCGGCGCACTTCTCGCAGGCGTGGGCACCCGCGTTCGAGGCCGAGTTCGGCCCCTACCCGCGCAGCGGGCGTGCCGGGGCGGCGGACGCCGCGTGATCCTGCGCGTCGACCGGGCCTGGCTGCTGGACATCGCCCACCAGTTCCTCCCCGCCGATCCCGACATCACCGACTACGGCACGCTGGCCGCCGCGATCGCCCGCCACCTCGACGAGGTCATGGACGTACCCGTCTACGGCTCCGTCCACCAGCGGGCCGCGGCGCTCATGCACCAGCTGATCCGCGTACCGGCCCTCGAGTTCGCGAACGAGCAGTTCGCCGCGGTCGTCGCCGCCTCCTACCTCGCCGGCTCCGGCGTCATCGTCACCGCCGAGCCCAAGCAGGCCGTCGAACTCGCCGGCCGGATCCGCGACGGACAGGCCGACGTCCGCGAGACCGCCACCGCCATCCGCACCTGGTACCGCTGACGACCTCCGCCCGCAACTCCCGCGCGCGGCCGCCGGGCCCGGGGTGCGCCTGCCTCTCCCTCGGGCCCGTCCCCGAGTGCTCCGGTCGGGGCGGACAAGCTCGCTGACGCTCCGGAACCGGACTCGGACCCCCTGCCGCAGACACGGCACGGGGGTCGACGCGTCCAATGGAACGGGTTTGATCATCCGACCGGGGTGGTCGGTTGCCAGGTGAGTTCGAGGGCGCCGTCGACCGTGGGGGCGCAGGGCCGTGTGGATCCGCCGAGGCTCGCGTGGTCCAGGAGGACCGGCGCCCCGGTCTCGAGCGCGTTGGCGATGTCGTGGAGCATCGCGGTCACCGAGGCCCACTGGGGAGTGTCCAGGGCCCACGTCTCGTGGTCCCAGAGGAGCACGGCGCCGTGCGTGTCACCGGGCCGGAGATCGACGATCAGGCCGTCGCCGCCGGGACCCAGCGCGATCGGCATGTACTCGCGCAGGTAGCGAGCCTCGGGCTGCCCGTTCTCGTCGAACGACTCGCCCTCCTGCTCGGCGACCGACAACCAGATCGCGTGGGTCTCCAACGCCTCCCCCAGCGGGACCGGAGCGAACTCGCCCGGCATCCAGTGGCTCTCGACGGCGTCGGGCAGCAGCCACCACGCCCGCAGGTCGGCCGGCAACGGAAGGCCGAGGTCCGCCTCGAACGCAGCCAGGCGCGCGCCATCGGTCATCGGCCTGGCCGATTCCGGCCGGACATGGGCGGCGAGCCAGGTGCTGATGCGGCCCCATGCGGTCGGGACATCGTGATCAACTGTTGTCATGGCGGGCAGTCTGCCCCATCCGGCGATGACGGGGCCGACCGCCGGAACCGTCGAGGACGCGGGCCGGAAGCAGCCGGTCGGGCCGCGGCCAGCACCGCCGGGCCCGCCGCACGACGACGCCCCGGTCTACCAACCGCCGGAGGCGGTGTTGAAACGGCGGGAGGCGGTGGACACATCGGCGGTCCGCACCGGCGGGAGGTCGGAGCCGGAGGTGCTGACACGGGCGCCGCCCCGGCCCGGAACCTCCTGGCGGCCGGCCGACTCGGTGCTGGCCCGCCAAGGGGCGGACGCCACCTCGGGAGCCGCCGGCGGGCGCGGGTCCTCCCGGTCGATCCGCAGCACCAGGCTGCGGCCCCCGGGACCGCCGACCCCGTCGCGGTCGGTGCAGCGGACCACCTGGCTGCGGGTGGCGCCGTGCTCCTCCCACCGACCCACCACGGCGCGGACACTGGGTCCCCAGTCGCCCTGGTACTCGTACTCGACGGCGAGGTCCCAGTCCTCGGCATCGATCAGCTCGCTGGCGCCGAGGACCCCCGGCACCACCACGGTTCCACCGCCCCGGACGGTCACCACGGCGCGCTGCGGCCACTCGGCCTGCACACCGGTCACCGTGATCCGGTGGGCGCCTCGGTACTTCGGCATCGGTCACTCCCGCGGGCTGGTTCGGCTGATCCGTACTCCTCCTCCCTTCTACGGCCGGCGACCCGGCCAGGGTTCGACCCGGACACGACGGGCCGGTGCCGACGGGGATCCGCGGGACGACCTCCCGCCACGGCACCGGCCGGGCGCCGGGGCGCTCCCCCGGGGGCGGGGCCGTCCGGACGCCGCCCCCGGAGGCCGGCGTCAGTAGGCCAGGATGTCCCAGTGGCTGCCCTCGTTGCAGTACAGGTTGCCCGAGGCCGCCTTCCACTGCGGGTAGCCGTCGCCCCGGTAGCCGATGTAGGTGAAGCTGTTCTGGATGTAGCCGTCGATGCAGGAGTTGCGGGAGATGTCGACCTTGTAGCCGTTGTAGTGGCTGTAGGTGCCGGAGGCGTGGCCCACCTCGGTGCCGCCCGTGATGTTGATGGCACAGCCGCTGGACTGCTTGAGGGTGATGATCGTGCTCACCGTGCCGGAGTTGATCTGCTCGAACGAGGTGCAGGTGGAGTTGGACCGGGTGGTGCAACCGCCGCTGGAACTCCAGGTGATGCCGGCGTTCCTGAACTGAGCGGCGGCCGTCGACTGCGACACCTTGGTACCACTGGCGCCGGCCGTGGGCGCGGAGACGGCGAGCCCGGCCATGGCCAGGGCGACGACGGTGACTGCGGTGCGGGGCTTCATCTGCTCTCCCGGTGAGGACGGTGGACCTCGGACAGGGGCACCCCCGCTCGTCACCGACCGGACACGCCGGCCTCGGCCCGCCGGGCGGGCAGTCGAGCGCCGGACGGGCAGGGCCGACCGGGCAGGGGGTCGTGCAACGTGCCGTGCGGCAGTGCTGTGACGCGGCCGTGCTCCGGCGCCCGGGCGACGGAGGATCCGCCCGGCCCCGATCGTGTCCGCAGGGATCGACAGGGCCCCGTCGGCCAGCACGGTGACAGGACGACAGACGGCCCCGAGGCAGGGCACACCCTGGCGAACGGTGCCAGACCCGGTACGGAAACCGTGCGGGAAGCGGTACGGGTCTCCAGGATGACCCGAGGCCGTCTATGCGAGTAGACCCCGCCCTGTGAATTTCGCATGGCGGCCACGTATCCGAAATGCGCAGACGCCCCACCCTGCGAAGAGAGCAATACGATCACGTGGGTCGCGTCTGCCTACTTGGCGATCTCCCGGGTCGTCGCGCGGTCGCCGAGCGGGGCGAGGAGGTTGATCAGGTCGGTGTCGTCCTCGCGGCACTGCAGGCCGAGCACGGCGGCCCCCAGCGGCGGGCACATCTGCTCAACGGTCAGTACTTCGCTGATCCGGTGCTCTTCTCCGATCCGCGCCAGCCCCGAGGCGGCCAGCACCAGGGCGTCCACCTTCCCGGCGTCAAGAGCGGCCAGCCGCAGGTTCGCCGTCCCACGGATCGGCACGAGTTCCAGGTGGGGGTGGCTGCGGGTGAGCTGGGCGACACGCCGCACGGCCGAGGTGCCGACCCGGGTGGCGGGCGGCAGGTGGTCGAGCGTGAGGCCGCCGGGGTGGATCAGGGCGTCTCGGATGTCCGCCCGCTCGGGGTAGGCCGCGAAGACGGTGCCCGGGGTGACCAGCGGGTCACCGGACACATCCTTCATGCAGTGCACCGCGAGGTCGCAGACCCCGCTCAGCAGGGCCTCCTCGATGTCGCCGGTGAAGGCGCCCCTGTCGTGCAGCTCGGCCTGTTCACCGGGACCGCGGTCGCCGGCCGCGACGAGGAACACCAGTTCGGTGTCCAGGTCGGCGTGGAGGGCGGCAAGGTCGGCACGGACGCGGGCGACCTGGACGAGCGACATGGCCGAGGCACGGGCGCCGATGCGGATCGTGCGGCGGGGGGGAGGGCATTCGATCTCCATTCACGATTCCGACATACCGTCGGAATAAGGTCGGGTCATGTTCGAGTAGCATGCGGTCAACATCTGCTCAGATGCTTGGAGTTGGGGAATGCGGACGCTGATTGTCGGATCCCGGGCCAGTCACCTGGCGCGAGCGCAGGTCAAGGAGTTCCTGGCGCCGTTGCGCGAGCGTTTCCCCGACGTCGAGTTCCGCCATCAGGTGATCCTTGAAGGCGGCGACCGGGACCGGAAGGCGGCTCTGTCCCAGGTGTCGGCACGCTCAGGCGGCTCCGCGTTCTCCACCGAGCAGGAAGCCGCGCTGGTACGGGGCGAGGTGGACGTGATCGTCCACTCGCTGAAGGACCTGCCCACTAGTAACCCGCCCGGGTTGATCCTGCTGCCCCCGCCCGGCCGGGAGGAGGTGCGGGACGCGCTGTGTGGGAGCACGTTGGCGGGTCTGCCGCAGGGCGGCCGGGTCGGCACCTCCGCGGCCCGCCGGATCGCGCAGTTGCGGCATGTGCGCCCGGACCTGGTGTTCGTGCCGATCCGCGGCAACGTTCCGCCCCGGCTGAACAAGCTCAAGACGATGAACCTCGACGGCGTCGTTCTGGCGGCGGCCGGGCTGGTGCGGCTCGACCTGGGCGACGCGATCGGCGAGCTACTGCCGCTCGACCAGTTCCTCCCGAGCCCCGGCCAGGGCGCCTTGGGAATCCAGATCCGCGAGGACAACGAGCTGGCCCGCGAGATCCTGGCCGACACCGGCGACCCGGTGGTGGACGCGGAGGTGCGGGCCGAGCGGGCGATGCTCGGCGAGCTGCACGGCGGGTGCTCGGTGCCGGTCGGCGCCTACGCGAAGGCCACCGGCGACACGCTGTCGCTGCACGCGCAGGTCACCTCCCTGGACGGGACGAAGCAGGTGGAGGCCGGCTTCTCCGGCCCCGTCTCGGAGCCGGAGAAGCTGGGCATCCAGGTGGCCGGCCTTCTCCTGGACCAGGGCGCCGAGGTGATCCTGTCGGAGATCCGCCCGGCCGCTTAGCCGGTCAGCAGCCGGGCGAGGTCACCGGCAGCGTAGGTGATGATCCGGTCGGCGCCGGAGCGCTTGAGCATCGTGAACAGCTCCAGCAGCGGGCGAAAGTCCCGCCGCCCGGTGCCCTGGTCGAGTGGGGCGAGGCGTGTGTACTCGCCGGAGACCGAGAACGGCATCAGCGGCACCGCCGTCTTCTGCTTGAGGCTGGCGAGCACGTCCACCGAGAACATCCCCGGCTCCAGCAGCAGCATGTCCGCCCCTTCGCCGATGAAGGCCAGTCCGGTGTCCACCGCGGTCTCCGGCTGGCGCGGGCTGATCTGGAACGGCCGGTGGGCGCCGGAGGCGGGGGTGGCCCGCATGGTGGCCCGATAGCCTTCGTAGAGGGCGGAGTCGAAGATGAGGTGCGGCATGGTCGCCACATCGCGGTGGCCGTGTTCGTCCAGGGCTTGGCGCACGCAGGCGGTGGTGCCTCGGATCATCGCGGCCGGTCCCACGATGTCGGCTCCGGCCCCGGCCTGGATGACGGCCTGAGCGGCGATCATCGCCGCTGTGCGGTCCAGGTCGATCCGGCCGCCGCTGGTCAGGTGGCACTCGCCGGTGTCGGTGTGGCCGCACAGGCAGTTCTCGGTCATCACCGCGATGCCCGGCTCCGCGTCCTTGGCGGCGCGGATGGCCCGCACCATCAGGCTGTCCGGTGCAACGGCCCCGGACGCCTCGGCGTCGCGGCGCAGACTGTTGGCGAACACCTTGACCGAGCGGATGCCCAGGGCGGCGAGGTCGCGCACCGTCCTCGGGATCTCGGCCACTGTGACGGTCGGCATCGGCCGATCGGCGTCCTCGCTGTCCTCGCGGACCAGCAGGACCATCGACAGGTCGGCCGCCGTCAGCGGGGGGTCCTCCAGGAAGCTGCGGACAGCGGCCCGGCCGTGGAGCCGGGCAACGTCGCCGATTGCGGTGCCGTACTGGGTGATGGTCATGTCGTCCCCTCGATCGCGGCAGCGGGCGCGTGAATCAGTGGCCGCCGGAGGCGGCCAGGGCGGGCGGGTGTATCGACGGGCGGCGGGGGCCGTCCGCCAGGCGGCGGATCACCGCGCGGGCCGCCCTGCGGGGGGCGGACGGGACGTTGGAGGCTGGTGAGCGGCTGGTCGGGCAGGGCGACCTCGGCCCAGACCTTCTTGCCTCGCGTGGTGTGCTCGGCCCCGTGGGCGAGGGCCAGGCGCTCGACCAGGAACATGCCCCGGCCGGCCTCGGCCTCCGGGCCGGAGACCTGGTGGCGGGGCATGACCTGCGAGCCGTCGTGGACCTCGATGATCAGGCGCCGCAGGTCGAGGTTGGCGTGCACTACGACGGTGAGCATCGTTCCGGTGGTGTGCCGCACCGCGTTGGTGACGAGTTCCGAGATCACGGTGTCCAGGGCCAGACGGCTGTCGTTGTCCGTACGGACCTCCCACTGTCTGATCAGCCGGTCGAGCCGCTGTCGGCTGACGGGGACGGAGGCGGGGTCGTGGACCAGGAAGAAACTGCTGCTGCACACGGGCATGTCGGAGGAACCCTTCGGGGCGTCAGGCTGGGGCTGGGGCTTGGACGAGCCGTGCGGGGGGAAGGAATTGATCTCGCCCACCCGGCCGGTACACAGTCAACTACTGTCCGTGGTGGCACCGGTGGTGCCACCAAGGGGTGCATTTCTCACGCGGGGGGCCGCTTTGGGGGGCCAGGATCGGGCACCAGTCAGTGAAAGGCGTGGGGGACGGGCATGATGGAACCAGACGGTATCGGCGCCGTGCTGAGGCGGATCCGGGAGACAGCCGAACTCACCCGCGACGAGCAGGCCCTGCTCTTACAGGAAGCTCAGGGCGGTACGTGGTTCGACCCGGAGAACCTGAAGCGCTGGGAGACCGAGCGACGGTTGCCGACCCCGAGGTGGCACCAGCTGCTTGCTGATGGGTACGGGCTCTCGGCGGAGGAGGTCGCCCGAGCGGTGGCCGCCTCACGGCGTCGGCGCAGGCTTCACCAGCAGCCGGTCGAAGACGAAGGAGAGGAGGGTACGGCGGTGAATCGACGACGGTTTCTCGGCGCGGCGGCACTGGCGACAGGGGTTGCCGCGCTGCCCGGCATCGCGGAGGCGCGAGAGGGGATCGACGCCGGACTGTCCGGCTCCGACACCAGCGATCTCGCCTACCTCGACGGGGCGTTCGAACGCCACCGCGGCGGCTACCACGGTCGGGCGCCGGGGCTCGTGCTGTCCCAGATGCGCCAGGACCTCGGCCTCCTGCAGGAGGCCCTCAGCCGCCCGCACCCCGCTGGCACCCGTACCGACCTGGCCCGAACAGCGGCTGGGATCACCGGCCTGGTCGCGATCATCCAGCACGACCGGGGCGACCAGCGCGACTCCCATGGCTGGTTCGCCACCGCCGCGAAGGCCGCCCGCGAGTCCGGCGACCGGCACATGCTGGCCTGGGTCCTGGCCCGGCGCGCGATGCTCCCGCTCAACTACGGAGCCCCGAACGCAGCCGCGGATCTGGCCATCAGCGCCCGCCAGGAGGCCGGCCGGACCCCGACGGCGGCGGCCGCACTGGCCGCCGCCGTCACCGCGCGGGCGCTCGCCTCGACCGGTGACCACCAAGGGGCCCTTCGCGCGGTCGCCGACGCCCGCAACATCGCCGAACACCTCAACACCGCGCAGGCGGCCGACACCTGGTTCGGCTACCCGCTGCAGAAGCACCACGTCCACCTGTCGCAGGCGTTCACGCTGATGGGTCGCACCCGTGAGGCGAACGCCGAACAGGAAGCAGCTCTCGCCCTCACCAGGTCGCCGTCCGTCATGACCCGGGCCCTGCTGACCATGGACGCCGCGACCTGTCTGAGCATGGACGGCGACCCTGCCGCCGCTGCTGACATCGCCATCGGGGTGTGGCAGCAGCTGCCGACGGCGTACCGGGACGGATTGGTCCGGTCCCGCGCCGAGGCCCTGCACCGCACGCTCGCCGGACCGGCCCACACACGGCTCGGCGAGGCCCTGGCTTGTTGACGCGGCTCCGCCGTAGCGGGGGCAGGGTCCGGCGTTCACGTTCCACCAGTGAATACCGAGCCGCCGTCAGGCCCCGGGCTCCGCTTCCGCGGTTACTGAGGTCGGCGCCGGCGTGCTGTTCAGCCCGGCCGGGCCGCCCGTCGAGCCAGGCCGCCCAACCAGGCTGAGGGTGCCCTGCGGTCCGCAGCGGGGCGGGCTCTTCCCGGCGGAGTCAAGGAGCGGCGGGGCGCCGGAAGGCGCCCCGCCGCCATGGCGCTCAGGGTCGGCTACGCCCCGCCGGACCTCCGTAGTCTCCTGATCTCGGGGTTCACCTTGAGGTCGGGAAACCTCTCCGTCAGTCCGTCCAGCACCTGCGTCATGAACTCCTGTGCAGCCGTGCAGAGTTCTTCGTATCCCACGGCTCCGGTCGCGTACCGTTCCCGGCGGACCCGCACCTCGCTGCCGCGGCGTTCGAACACGTACTCGCCGGCGCCGGCCGCAGCCGAGTACGTCGCGCGACGGTTCGATGCCAGCTTTCGCGAAGCGTCAAGGAACCCGAGGGCCAGATCGAGGATCGGCCCCATGCCACTGAAGTCGGCTCCGTCGACAACGAAGGTGTAGGGCCCCCAGAATGCCTCGGACGTGAGGTCATAGAGGTCCGCCGACGAGAAGTCCATCTTCCCGCGCGGGCCTCGGTCGGCTCCGCCCGTACCGGCCGCGGAGAACCGGAGATCAATCACTGCGTTCCTTCACTGGTCGAGCACGTCTCGCCTGCCATTGCGTGCCATCGCGGTCGGCATGCCGCGTCACGGGCCGGTGATGCCGGGCGCGTATGCACGCCCGGCCCGGGCCGCGTCATCCGCCCGCGGCGTCCTCGGCCTCCCAGCGCAGCAGGTCGCCCGGCTGGCACTTGAGCACCTCGCACAGCGCGGCGAGCGTCGCGAACCGCACCGCCTTGGCGCGGCCGTTCTTGAGTACGGCCAGGTTGGCGGGGGTGATCCCTACGCGTTCCGCGAGCTCGCCCACGGACATCTTCCGCCTGGCCAGCATCACGTCGATGTCAACGGCGATCGGCATCAGATGACCTCGTCCAACTCGCCCTGCAGCTGCGCCGCTTCGACGTCGCGTGCAACGGCCTGCGCGAGCAGCATCCGCAGCACGAGCACGATGAGCGCGACCCCCAGGATGGCCAGGCCGATGCCGGCCATGATCACGGTGACGCCCGGGTCCTCCCGCTGGCCCGGCGCGTTGATGGCCGTGACCGCGAACCACACGAGGGCGGCCGCCACGATCGCGCCGATCACGCCGTCCACGTACCGGAAGGCGGCGGGGGAGAAAACGGTCCCACGTCGCACCATCGCCACAAGCCGCCAGACACAGACCAGCGCGACCTGGGCCGACAGCATCCCCAGGATGGTGATCACACGCAGCGGGGTCAGCGGGACCGACCCGTCCTCCGGGTCGCTCCCGCTGACCAACACCCACACCATCGACGCCTGTACGAACACGGTGCCGGCGAGCACCACCACGAGCACGGCGCGCAGCGCACGCACGGTCAGCTTTCCCATTGCCGTCCTTCCATCGAGTTGCGATGGGAAACTATCGAATATCGATAGGTGAAGCAAGTGTCGGGATGGACGGGCGCAGCATGCGGATGCCAGCGGGGCGCGGGACGGAGACGGCTGAGGGCCCGAACGGGCCGGGCGCCGCCCTGCCGGGGAGCGACCGCCGGCTCAGCCCGTGCCCGCCGCGTCCTCCTCCTGGCAGCAGGCCCGGGAGCCCGCCACCCCGCGGTGCGGGTGACGGGCTCCCCGTCGGGCGGGTCCGGCGGGCCGGGTCAGTCCCGCAGCGCGAGCAGCAGGGCCGGCACGACGAGCAGCAGCGCCCAGGGCTCGGTCAGCGCGACCATTCCCAGACCCGTGTAGGCCACGACCTCCACGGCCCGGCGCCGGGTGCGCCGGCGCTTCTTCATCGCCTTCCTCGCCGCTTTCGACTCCAGCTTCTCGTCCTGTGCCTCGTCGTGGTTCTCGAACGGGCGCGGCAGCTCGTCCTGCTTGGCGAACATCGGGTCCTCCATCGAATGGTCGTGCTCGGGGGTGGGGTGCTGTGGTCCGCGGGCCCGGTCGGGCGAGGCCGGTGTCCGGGAGCCAGGAGCGGCGGGCCGGGCGAGGACGGGGCCGGTCACGGGGTGGGCGGGGTCCAGTCGGCGGGCAGACCGGACTGGGCGAGGACGGTGGCGATGCTGTAGTGGTCCTCGTCGGAGGTGATCCGGCACCGGCTCCGGTCGAGGTCGAGGAGGGTGGTCATCGGCACGGCGAAGGGCTTGGGCGCGCCCTTGAGGTGGCCGGAGTAGACGGCCTTGACGGTGATGCGGTCGCCCGCGCGGTGGGCGGTGCGCACGGCGACGTGGACCTTGTCGATGAGGCTGTCGGCGCGGGCCTTCCACCCGGAGATCTCCCGGCGGCCGTGGAAGGTGACGCCCACACCCAGGTCGGCGTAGCTGCCGTCCATGGTGAACAGGGCGCCGAGCGCCTGCGGGTCGGTGCCGTTCCAGGCCCGGACCCAGTCCGCGACGATCCCCGGCGGCCGCCGTTCGGTGGTCGCGGCGTAGGCGGAGGTGGCGGTGGCGGCGGTGCCGCTCAGGGCCGCGGCGGCGACCAGCACGGTCACGGCGCGGGACGGGCGGGACGTCATGGTGGTGCTCCTTCGGGGTGTACGCGCAACGTTCATGGCGCACAGGCTCCCGTCGGGCGGTGTCCACTTTCCAGGCCCGACCGGGCGCGGGGACTGTTCAGACCTGTCCACACCTGTTCGCCCGGTCCGGCCGAAGGCCCGCGTGCCGTTCGGCTCCGGGGACGAGGACCGGGAACCGTCCGTGGCGCTCGGCGCGACGGGCCCCGGATCGGCGGCGGGCTCGGGCGCAGCTCACGGTGCCGCCGGACCGGGCGGGCCCGGTCCGGCGGCACGGAAGGCGCCCGAGGTCGCGCCGAGGCGCTCGGACACGGCGATCGGCTCCACCGCGGAGGTCGTCCGCACCCGGCTCCCGTCGGACCTGGGGGAAGAGAACCACGGCCCCCTTCGTCCACCGTGGCCCCGGAACGGCCACCGAAACGCGCGGCCTCGGTCAGACGCCGACCGGGACGCGGACGACGACCGCCTCGCCCACCCGGTTGTGGCGTTCCTCCCAGGTCTCCAGCGCGCTCCGGCAGGCGTGGTCGAGGTGGCGCAGACCGGTCAGGTCCAGGTGGACGGTCCGGCCGGCGGGCAGTCGCTCCAGCGTGTCCAGGAGCCGGGGCAGGCGGAGGAAGGTGGCGTTGCCCGCGAGCGTGACGTTGACCGTGCCGTCCTCGCGCTCGTCGACGTCCACGTGCAGGTGCGAGGTGTCCCAGGCGCTCTTCAGCACGGAGAGCAGCAGGCCGAGCAGCACCCCCTCGAAGAGGTTGGTCGCGACGACGGCGACCGCCGTGGCGATCAGGATCAGGGCCTCGCCGCGGTGCGTCCGCCACAGCGGGACGAGGGCCTTCGCCGGCACCAGTTTGGCCCCTGCGTGCACCAGGACGCCGGCCAGCGCGGCGAGCGGGATGACCGAGAGCGCGGCGGGGAACAGTGCGGCGAACAGCAGCAGCCAGAGACCGTGCAGCACGCGGGAGGCCTTGGTCCGTGCCCCGGCCTGGACGTTGGCGGCGCTGCGCACGATGACGGCGGTCATCGGGAGCGCACCGAGCGCGCCGCAGACCGTGTTGCCGACGCCCTGGGCGATCAGCTCCCGGTCGTAGTGGGTGCGCGGGCCGTCGTGCAGGCGGTCCACCGCCGCGGCGCTGAACAGGCTCTCGGCCGAGGCGATCAGGGCGAACGCGAGCACGGTGCCGAGGACGCCGACGCTGCCGAGCGCCGCCAGGTCGGCGCCGCCGGGGAGGTCGATCACCCCGGCCAGGCCGGCGACCTCGACCTTGCCGACGGAGAGGTCGAACAGCGCGGTGGCGGCGGTGGCCGCGGCGACGGCGGCCAGCGGCGCGGGGACGATCCGGACCCGGGCGGGCAGCCGGGGCCAGAGCACCAGGACGGCTATGGTGCCGATGCCGATCGCGGCGGCGGTGAGCGCCCGCGTCGAGGTCGCGGTGTCGGCGACCAGGCCGGGCAAACCCGCGAGCTTGTCGAGTCCGCTCCTGGGCGCCTTGGCGTCGACCAGGGCGTAGAGCTGGCCGGAGATCAGCACCAGGCCGATGCCCGCCAGCATGCCCTGGACGACCGACACCGAGATGGCGCGGAAGAGGCGCCCGAGGCGCAGGGCGCCCATGGCGAGCTGGAGCAGCCCGGCCGCGGCGGTGATCACGCCGAGGGTGGCGAGCCCGTGCTCCTGGACGGCGGCGAAGACCAGGACGGTGAGACCCGCGGCGGGGCCGGACACCTGGAGGCTGCTGCCCGGCAGCAGCCCGGTGAGCAGACCGCCCACGATCCCGGTGAGCAGGCCGAGTTCGGCCGGGACGCCGGAGGCGACGGCCACCCCGACGCAGAGCGGCAGCGCGACCAGGAAGACGACGAGGGAGGCGGCCAGGTCGGCCCGTAAGTCGGCGGGCCGGAGGGCGGGACGACGAATCATCAGGTCCTCGGATTGACGGTGCGGGCGGTTGACAGGGGGCCGGTCACAACGGGAGGAAGAGTCCGGAGTCGGCCCGGTGCGCGAGCACCAGCCCGGTGTGGACCTCGTAGAACCAGCCGTGCAGCCGGACCCGGCCGTCGAGCAGTCTCCGTGCGATGCCCGGGTAGCCGCGCAGCTGGTCCAGCTGGGCGAGGACGTGTCGTTGCACCGGCCCGGCCACGGTCGGGTCGAAGACGTCCGCCCCGTCGGCCCGCAGGACGCCGCGGTCGGCGTTGCGCAGCCAGGAACGGACGGCGGGCGTCACGCTGAGGTCGTCGCCGCGCACCACCGCGCCGACCGCCCCGCAGTGCGAGTGGCCGCACACCACGATGTCGCGCACGCCGAGGACGTCCACGGCGTACTCGATCGTGGCGGTCTCACCGGAGGCGGAGTCCGCGTGGTACGGCGGGACGATGTTGCCTGCGGTACGGAGTTCGAAGAGGTCGCCGGGGTCGGCTCCGGTGATCAGGGTGGGCACCACCCGGGAGTCCGAGCAGGTGATGAAGAGCGCCTGCGGCGACTGACCGGTGGCGAGGCCGTCGAGCTCGCGGCCGGCCCGGCCGGCGCGCTCGGGGAAGGCGCGGGCACGGTCGATCAACGGTTCCATGAGGGTATGCCTCCTTCTGCCTCCCGCGGCGGACGGCGGGGCGGGCGGTCGGGATCGGGCAGGGGACAGTCCGTCCAGGCCTCGGACCCGGGGCCCGCACCGTCCGTCGGGCACGGCGGACCCGCGTGCCGGTGACCTTCGGTGATCCCCCGGTGACCTGATGCTTCGTCAAGTGCTAGTAAAGCACGGTCATGAAGAAGGTAAAGCCCGCACCTGGGAGGATTGTGCGCCGGTCCGGTTAACATCTTGTTACCGCATCGTGCTGGTGTGCGACGGGGGCGCCTCTCCTGGCCGAACGGCATGTCGAACCGGGCGCGAACCCCCGCGCCGCGCGCCGCCCTTCCGCGCCGCCGGGCTTCGACGCGCACCCGAGCGCTCGCCGTGAATTGACGGTCCGTCAACTATCTTCGGGGGCTTGGAGATCCGCCAAGGAACCGGTGGGGTCCGCCCGAAGCCCGCCTGCGGCGTGATCGGCCGCGGGCGGGGCGGGCATCGGGTCGGCCGCTCTCGCGGCGGTGCGGTACGCGAGGGGTGGGCCACGCGGCCGGGCCGCTACGGCCGCCTCGCACGCGGGTCACCAGAAGTGCCACCAGGCGTGCGAGCCGGAGCGGTACCGGCCGTCGCCATCGGCACCCGTACCGGGGGCGGGCCGCGTGGGGCCCGGGGTGGAGGGGGCGTCGCCGGGCGACGGGGCGGACGGGGTGGACGGGGCGGACGGGGTGGTCACGGGGACGTCGGCGCCCGTGCCGGTGATGCGGTCGTAGCGGTACGGGGTGTAGTAGCTGGTGGGCCAGCCCGCCAGGGAGCTGGCGTTGAGGTCGCCCTGGTACTGGCTGGTGAGGACGCGCGGGTTGCTCTCCGCGTAGAAGTGGAAGGTCCCGGCGGACTTGTCGATCCAGTCGCCGAAGAGGATGACGTGCTGGGCGGTGTAGTCGAGCGCGTCGCCGGATTCGAGGTCGGTGGCGGCGATCTCGGTGGAGACGTCGGGCAGGGTCTGGGTGACCATGCTGTCGGTGAGGTGCCAGGCCATCGAGACGTAGCCCGAGCAGTCCTGCCGATAGGTGCCGTTGCTGTCCGTGTGGAAGGCGCCCTGGTCGTAGGACACGCCCTGGGTGACCCAGCTCTGTGCCCGCTCGATCACCTCGGCGCGGGTGATGGCGCCCCCGGCGGAGGAGGCGGCGTGGGCCGGGGCACCGGTCAGGACGGCGGGGACGCCGAGCAGCACGAGGCCGGTGAGGCAGCGTCGGAGGGTTAGTCTGCGGACGGACATGGCGGGCTCCAGGTGGATCGGTGACAGGGCTGCGGGCGGGTTCAGCCGAGGCGGCGGGTGATGGCGGTGAGGACGTCGAGGTCGGCCCGGGTGTCGTAGGCGGTGGTCCCGGAGCCGGCCCGTTCGTCGAAGTGGACGACGGCCAACGTGGTGTCGTGCTGGACGGCGTACAGGTGATTGATCTGCGGACCGGCGGCCGACAGGCCCTCGACACCGGCCCACCGGCGCGACCAGGCCGTGGCCCGACCGGCCGCTGCCGTCCTGACGACCTCCGCGTCCTCGGCGCGGGCGTCCTTCGTCTGCAGCGCGCGCGAGAGTGCCTGACACTCGCTCATCCCGGACAGCACCTCCTCGTAGGCGTCCCGGGCGTCTTCGGCATCCCGGAAGGCGAAGACCTCCTGGAGCGCGGGGGTGCGGTGGACGCCCACGTAGGCGAGCTGCTGCCAGCTCACGGCACCGACCACGGAGGCGCACTCGTTGAGGCGGATGTCACCGGTCACGGGCCGGACGGCGGCAGCGGGCAGCGGCGTCCAGCCCTGGGCGGCGGCATCGGGCAGCTGCGCCGCCGACAGCGGCGGGGCCGGGGCGGTCGCGGACGGCTCCCCCGGGGCGGGGGCGTGAGCGCCGCGGGGAGCACCGGTCGGTGTCGCGCCCGGGGAGCTGCCGCAGCCGGCGGCAGCGAGCAGGGCCGCCAGTGCGCAGAGCGCGGCGTAGCGGAGTCGGCGGGCGGCGAGACGAAGGCAGGGCTCCTCACGGCAGGAGGTACCGGAACGGGGCGTGGATCGGGGCATGGCGGTCTTCCTGGCAGGCCGCCGTGCGCGAAGAGGTGCGGGGGCGGAACCGGGTATGGCGGTGCCGGGCGGCGGGGGGCCGGTGAGGGCCGGCGTCCGGCGGGCGGGCGGCCTCGCGGGCTCGCACGCGACGTGTGATCGTGCCGTCCGGCGCTCTCGGAGTGCGCGGACCGGGCGCCGGGTGAGCGGATTGTTGTCGGATGGTTCGCGTGCTGTCAAGGTCCGCCGGTGCCCGTCCGCGCGACCCGGCGGACCACCGGGGACAGCCGCCGTTCCTGTGTGCGGCCGAGGCGTGCGCACGACGGTGGAGCTCCTGCCGGCCGGCGGCTGACGGCACGTCACCACGGGCTTTCCGCCGGGGTCTGCGGCGGGGCCCCGGCCGGAACACCTCCGCACGGGCCCGGGCGCGCGTCGGACCGGTTCGCCCCTGGCGCGCGGCCGGGAAGGGCGGTCGGGAAAGGCGGCCGGGAAGGGCGGCCGGGCGCCGAGCACGGACGTGCGGCGGCGCGCACTCGGCCGACCGCACTCCGAATGGCGACCGCCGGGCGCGGCCGACGCGAATGCGACTGTGATCCACCTCACGTTTGAGCGGCGCGCATCACTGACTATCGTTCTTGGAAAGGAACGCCCATATCACTGGCCGTCCGTATCGTGGATTGCCGGCCGGGCACCTGAATCCACCCGAGAATCGCCCCACCGGATTTGGACGACCGATTTCCCGACCACGCCCGACAATCGGGCGAAGGTGCGTTATCCAAGGCCAGGAGCCCTCAGAACCCGGCACCTTGCCTGCACAGAGGGTCGATCGCCATGGCAATGCACATTGCCATTCGTCGACTCCCCCGAGTGAATGCCCAGCTGCCGCAGACCGTGTCCACCTGATGACAGAAATCGGCACCGATACGGCCTGCGCCCGGCTCGCCCCCGATCCCACCGACCCCTCCGACCGCGAGCAACCGACCCGTCGTGCGGGCAGCAGCTCCCGTCCGCACCCACTCCAGGCCCGGCACCAGCCCCGTTGCCAAGGAGACGCCACATGAGCATCGAAGACCGCGGCACCCGGCCCGAGCCGGCGACCCGCTCCCGCAAACACGACCGGCGCACGTACGTTGTCGACACCAGCGTGCTCCTGGCGGACCCTCTCGCCATGACCCGCTTCGAGGAGCACGAGGTCGTCCTGCCGGTGGTCGTGGTCACCGAGCTGGAA
>NZ_JBSFNM010000071.1:0-46590 GCF_053587085.1 Kitasatospora sp. NPDC003701 | reverse complement strand
GAGGCGTAGGAGGCGCCGCCGCCGCCGTGCACGTGCAGGTCGACGAAGCCGGGCACCACGGTGTACCCGGTCAGGTCGAGGTCACCCGGCTCGGGCTCACCACCGACGCCGGCGATGCGGGTGCCCGCGACGGCCAGACGGCCGCTGTCGACCACACCGCCGGGAAGGACCAGCCGGGCGCCGGCCAGTGCAGAACGGTCCGCGGTTGTCACGCGGTCACCACCTTTCCAAGAGACTGTCCGTACCGGTGCGCGGAACCGCTCGCTGTGGACGCGCGACCACGGCGGCGCTGACCGCGCTCGTGCACCGGCCGACGCCGGGCCCGGGGTCATGAGGTGCGCCCGGCGCTCCCGAGGGCCCCCGGAGCACGTTCGCCCGGCGGTCAGCGGGTGGCGAGGATGCCCAGCAGGCGGGCCACTTCGGCTGCGACCGTGTCCCGGGCCGGCCCGAGGTAGGTACGCGGGTCGGCGACATCGGGCGCCGCCCGCAGGCGGTCGGACACCGTGCGGGTGAAGAGCTTGTTGAGATGGGTGGAGATGTTGACCTTCGTCATGCCGGCCGCTACGGCCTTGGCGAGGTCGGCGTCGTCGACGCCGGAGGAGCCGTGCAGGACCAGGGGCACGTCCAGTTCGGCACGCAGGCGGGCTATCAGGTCGAGGTCGAGGGCGGCGTCGCGGGTGAGCATGGCGTGCGAGCTTCCCACGGCGACGGCCAGCGCGTCCACGCCCGTCGCCGCGGCGAACGCACGGGCTTCGGCGGGGTCGGTGCGGACGCCGGGGGCGTGCGCGCCGTCCTTGCCACCGATCTCGCCCAGTTCGGCCTCGACCCAGACGCCCGCCCGGTGGCAGTGCTCGGTGATCTGCCGGGTGGCGGCGACGTTGTCGTCGTACGGGAGCCTGGACGCGTCGAACATCACGGAGGTGAAGCCGAGTTGGACGGCCTCGTGGACGAGTTCGGCGGACTCGGCGTGGTCGAGGTGGACCGCCACCGGGACGGCGGCCGCCCGGGCGAGGGCGAGCGAGGCCAGGGCGATCGGGGCGAGCGAGCCGTGGTAGCGGGCGGTGTTCTCGCTGATCTGGAGGATGACGGGCTGGGCGGCCCGCTCGGCCCCGGTGACGATGGCCTCGGCGTGTTCGATCTGGACGACGTTGAACGCCCCGGCACCGTACGTACCGGTGTGGGCGGGACCGACGATGTCGCCGGTGGGTGTCAAAGGCATGAGGGTTCTCCACGGAGGCGGTGGCGGAGCAAGGGGCAGGGGCGTCGGCTCCGCTGCTGCGGGCCGGGCGCACGCGTCGCCCACGGACGCGCGCCGGTCCGGCGCGGGGCGGGAGGGAGGAGCCGGGGGCTCACGCGGGGGTGATGCCGAGGATCACGGAGCGCGTCAGGTTGCGGGGGCGGTCGGGGTCGTAGCCGCGCGCTTCGGCGAGGAGCACGGCCAGGCGCTGGGCGACGATCAGGTCGGCGAGCGGGTCGAGTGAGCCGGGCGCGCCCGCCGACGCGGAGGTGAAGTGGCCGCCGACCCGGGCGATGTCCTCGGCGAGGCCCCGCGGAGCCGGGCCGAACAGCCAGGCCACGCGGCCGGGACCGGTGATGCTGATGGGGCCGTGGCGGTACTCCATGGCGGGGTAGGCCTCGGTCCAGGCCCCGGCGGCCTCGCGCATCTTCAGGCCGGCCTCCAGGGCGAGGCCGTACGTCCACCCCGTCCCGAGGAAGGTGAACTGCTCGGCGCCGCTCACCTCGGGGCCCAGCGGGAGGTCGAGGGCGCGCCGGGCGTCCCCGACGGCCTCGGCGACCGGGCGCACCCCGGCCGGCAGGGCGCCCTCGGACTCCAGGTGTGCGCGCAGCAGGACCAGCGCGGTGGTGGCGAACCGGGTCTGGACGACCGACTCCTCGTCGGCGAAGTCGAGGACGACGGCGTGGTCGGCGGCCGTCATGACGGGCGTGGCCGGGTCGGCGGTGACGGCGGTGGTCGCGGTGGTGCCCTTGACCTTCGCCAGCAGGTCGAGGACCTCGGTGGTGGTGCCGGAGCGGGTGAGGGCCACGATCCGGTCGTAGGTGCGGCCGAGGGGGAACTCGGAGGCGGCGAACGCGTCGGTCTCGCCGTGGCCGCCGCTCTCTCGCAGCTGCGCGTAGGCGTGGGCCATGAACCAGGAGGTGCCGCAGCCGACGACGGCGACGCGCTCGCCGCGGCGGGGCAGGACACCGGCGTACGAGCCGGCGGCCCGGGCTGCTCGCTCCCAGGTCTCGGGCTGGGAGGCGATCTCGGCCGAGGTGCGGGAGGTTTCGAAGGTGGTCACGCGGATTCCTTGGGCTCGAAGGGGGCTGGAGAGGGTCCGGGTAGCTCAGAATGCTGTGCTACAAGCAGCATGAGTGTCAACTGTTGCTTGAAAATCAGTTCAATTGAGCATGTGCGCGCAGATGGCAGGGAGCAGGCATCAGTGCGCGCGGTCGGGGTGGGACTTCTCGACCACGACCTTCGCGAGCAGCCGGCGGTAGACCGCGGCGTCGATGTCACCGGCGACCGGACAGGGCACGGCGGCGGCCGACAGGGCCACGGCCGTGCGCAGGATGTCCGGCCAGGCGGAGCCGGCCTCCAACCCGGCGGCGATCGCCGCCACGCAGGCGTCGCCGGCACCCGTCGGGTTCCCCGAGAGGTACTCGGGGGGAACCGCGGTCCAGGCGCCCTCGGACGTGCCGGCGTACAGGCCGTCGGCGCCGGCGGACGCCACGACCGCGCGGGCACCGAGGGCGCGCAGCATGCCCGCGGCCTGCACGAGGTTCGTGGACCCGGTGGCCGCCGCGATCTCGTCGGCGTTGGGCTTGATCACGTCGGGGCGGGCCGCCAGGGCGTGCAGCAGGGCGGGGCCGCTGGTGTCGAGCACCGTCAGCGCACCGGCCGCCGACGCCGTGCCGACCAGGTGTGCGTAGGCGTCCTCCGGCAGCCCCGGCGGGGCGCTGCCGCTCAGGACGACCACGCGCACCCCCTCGACCAGAGCGGCGTACTGCTGGGAGAACAGCTGCCATTCGGCCGGGGTCACGTACGGTCCGCGCCCGTTGAAGACGGTGGCGTCGCCGTCGTCGTGCGAGACCACGGCGAGGGTCCGGCGCGATTCGCCCGCCACCTCGACGAAGGCGTCCCGGATCCGGGTGGTGCGCAGTCCGTCGCGGATCCGCCGGCCGGTGTCCCCGCCGATCAGGCCGGTCGCCACCGGGGTGTGCCCGAGGGCCTCCAGCACCCGGGCGACGTTGATCCCCTTGCCGCCCGCCCGTTCCTGCGCGGTGTCGACGCGGTGGGACGTGCGGGGCCGCAGGCTCCCGACGCCCCAGGTGAGGTCGAGGGCGGCGTTGAGGGTGACGGTGAGGATCATCGCGCGGGCGCTCCCGTCCGGTCGGCGGGCGCGGCGTGCCCGGCCGCCTGCCAGGCGGCGAGACCCGCGCCCAGGCACGCGGCCCGGTCCCCCAGTTCGGCTTGGACGAGGAGGGGGCGGCGGTGGAAGGTGAGGCGTTTCTCCAGCCCGGCGCGCACCGGGTCGAGCAGCAGCGGGCCGGCCTCGGCGAGACCGCCGCCGAGGACGATCAACTCCGGTGCGAGCAGGGCGGTGGCGGTCGCCAACGCCTCCGCCAGCCCGGTCGCCGCGCGGTTCCAGACCTCCCGTGCCACCGGGTCGCCCTGCGCGGTCAGGGTTGCGACGTCGGCCGCGCCGTCCACGGCCCGGCCGGTGCGGGCCGTGTAGGCGGACGCGACGGCGGCCGCGGACGCCACGGTCTCCAGACAGCCGGAGCCGCCGCACGCGCACGCCCCCGCCCCGGACCCGACCGCGATGTGGCCGAGTTCGCCGGCGTACCCGTCGGCCCGGACCGGCCTGCCGTCGCAGACCAGAGCGGCGGCGATGCCGGTACCGATGGCCACGAAGAGCACGTTCCGCGTTCCGCGGGCCGCGCCCAGGGCGCATTCGGCCACGCCGCCCGCGCGGACGTCGTGGCCCAGGGCGACGGGCAGACCGGTCCGTTCCTCCAGCAGCGCGGCGAGGGCGAGGTCGCGCCAACCGAGGTTCGCCGACCACACGGCCCGCTGCAGCCCGTCGTCCACGATGCCCGGGACCACCACTCCCGCGTGGCGCACCGTCAGCCCGCGCCCGGCGGCCGACCGCTTCAGCGCGAGCAGGGTGTCGGCGACGGCGTGCAGGACCGCGCGCGGTCCGTCGGCGCGCGGGGTGGGCCGGTGCACGGTGTCCAACGGCCTCATCGCGTGGTCGAGGACCGCGCCCTTCATACCGGTGCCCCCGACGTCGAGGGCGATCACGCACCCCTGCACCCGGGCGCCGCCGATCTCAGGGCCCTCCGGGACCGAGGCCACTCTCCCCCACACCCCGGTCCGCACGGACGGGGGTTCGGGGGGCACGGCGGCCGAGGGCTGTGCGGTCATCCACAGGGGCACGGCCTCGGGGGTCCGGGTCACCGGGCCGGATCCTTCGCGTCGACGGCCGCTCGGGGGGACGTCTTCGGCTCGGGAAGCGTTGCTGTCCATCAATGTCGAACCACCCTGATGATCGAACATGCGCGATTGGCGCATGAAATATACGGATTCGGTCAAGATGTATGATCGAAGTATCCAGATGGAAGCCTGCCGCGTCCAGGGGGTGGCGACCCGAGCTTGCGTCACGTGCACCGATCATCCGCGCCGCACGATGCGCGGTGGTGCGCCGTTACGATCAACTTCGCGCACACTCCCGGGCGGTGATCGGCCGCCCGGGGGCGGAACCCGGCCCCCCGGTGCGCGGTACCGGAGTCCACGGCACAGAAGTCCACGGCACAGAGGGAGGACGACGCATGTCCAAGCACGAGCGGTGGAGCAGGCTGCTGGAGCTGCTCGCGGTCGACGGCAGGCTGGAGGTCGAGGAGGCGGCCGCCTCGGTCGCGGTGTCACCGGCGACCATCCGGCGCGACCTCGACGAACTGGCCGAGCAGCGACTGCTCGTCCGCACCCGCGGCGGGGCGATCGCGCACGGCGTCTCCTACGAGCTCCCGATGCGCTACAAGTCCTCGCGGCGGGTCTCCGACAAGCAGCGCATCGCGATCGCCGTCGCGGACTTGCTGGGCGAGGGGGACGTCGTCGGACTCAACGGCGGCACCACCACCACCGAGGTGGCCCGGGCCCTCGTGCTCCGGGCGCGCGGGGGAGCGCCGGAGCGGGGCGAGACCCCCACCGGAGCGATGTACACGATCGTCACCAACTCCCTCAACATCGCCGGTGAACTGGCGGTCCGCCCGCGGTTCAAGCTCGTGGTGACCGGCGGCGTCGCACGCCCCCAGACCTATGAACTGGTCGGCCCGTTGGCGGAGGGCGTACTGAACCAGGTGGTGCTCGACACCGCCGTGCTGGGCGTCGACGGCGTGGACCCGCAGCTCGGCGTGATGACGCACCACGAGGACGAGGCCGGCATCAGCCGGCTGTTCGCCGAACGCGCCCGCAGGGTGGTCCTCGCGACGGACTCCTCCAAGATGGGCAAGCGCGCCTTCGCGACGATCTGCGGCCTGGACCGGATCGACGTGCTCGTCACCGACTCCGGCCTGGCCCCCGACCTGGCGGCGCAGTTCACCGAGGCCGGCATCGAGGTCGTCACCGTCTGACGCCCCGCACCGCACCCGCGCCGCCGGAGGGGCCCGCCCGCCCTTCCGGCGGCGCCGTGGTCACGGCCGCCCGCGGCCCGGCACGCCTCCGCGGTCCGTCACCCGGCCCCGCGCGGGCGGGCCCGTACACCGCCGCCCCGGGGCCGTCGCCGCAGCGGAGTCCTCCGGCCGCCGGGCCCCTTCCCTACCGCGGAGGAAGGTGGCACCGTCGAACGGAGCAACAACAGCGCACACGGCCGATCATGAGCTTCAACCGGAAGGCTGCTCGACCCGACCGCGCCAACCTTCGGCCGCGTGAGGACGAACAGGGCCCTGAGCTGCCCCCTTCCACGGCCCGGCCGGGTTCGACAACTGCCGGGTTGGCATCTTTTGCGTAACAGGCCTGGTTCTGAGCCCACTTCCTCGTGTTTACTTTGCCCACAGCAGATGCTCGTTCATGAGCGAAACGCGGGTCTATCTTTCACCTGTGTGCACGCTCCGAATCTGCGGCAGTTCCCAGACCCCCACTGGGCCGCGTCGCTGCGACCGGCCAGGAGACAAGGCGGTACGGACGATGAACAAGCGGTTCCTGGTAGTGGCGGCCGGCGCCTGTAGCATCGGGCTCACCCTCACGGCCTGCGGCAGCAGCGGCGGCGCCTCGGGCGGCGAGGCCGTGACACTGAAGCTGGTGGCCGCCGACTACGGCGACAAGGCCTCGAACAGCTCGGCGGCCTACTGGAACGACGTGGCGCAGCGTTTCACCGCCGCCAACCCGAAGATCAAGGTCGATGTCCAGGTCATCAACTGGAACGACATCGACACCCAGGTCAAGACGATGATCCAGAGCGGCAACGTCCCGGACGTCCTGCAGACCGGCGGCTACGCGGACAAGGTCGCCGACGACCTGCTGTACCGGGCGGACGAGGTGCTGTCGGAGAAGACCCGCGCCAACCTGATCGACAGCTTCGCCAAGGCCGGCGAGGTCGGCGGCACGCAGTACGGCATTCCGTTCGTCTCCTCGGCGCGGGCCTTCTTCTACAACAAGGCGGTCTTCGCCCAGGCCGGCATCACCGAGGCGCCCAAGAGCTGGGACGACCTCAAGGCCGCCGCCGAGCAGATCAAGGCGAAGGTGCCGGGCGTGACGCCCTACGCGCTTCCGCTCGGCCCGGAGGAGGCCCAGGGCGAGTCGCTGATCTGGGAGCTCGGCAACGGCGGCGGCATCGCGGACGCCAAGGGCACGTACACCCTGAACAGCCAGGCCAACGTCGACGCCTTCAGCTGGCTGAAGTCGAACCTCGTCGACCCCGGCCTCACCTACGCCAACCCCGCGACGACGGACCGCAAGACCGCGTTCGCGGACTTCGCGGCCGGCAAGGCCGCGATGCTCAACGGCCACCCCTCCCTGATCCAGATGTCCAAGGACGGCAAGGTCGACTACGGCGTCGCGCCGATCCCCGGGAAGACCGGGGCGCTGAAGTCCACGCTGGGCGTCGCCGACTGGATGATGGCCTTCAAGGACAACGGCCACAAGGACCAGGTCCGCACGTTCCTCGACTTCGCGTACTCCAAGGAGAACACGCTCAAGTTCGACGAGCTGTACAACCTGATGCCGGTCACCGAGGACACGCTGCAGGAGATGACCGGCAGCGGCAAGCACCAGGACCTCGAACCGTTCTTCGCGCTGCTGCCGAACGCGGCGTTCTACCCGCTGGGCAACACCACCTGGGACGCCGTCTCCGCCGAGATCAAGAAGAGCGGCGGCACGGCCGTGACCGACCCCGCCAAGGTGCTGGGGGAGCTGCAGAAGAAGGCCGAGGCGGCGGTCTCCAACCAGTAGGCAGACCCGGCGCACCGATCTGTCACGGAAGGCAGGCTCCCCATCGTGTCCCCCAACCCACCCACCTCCGGCTCCGGCCGCAAGCGCCCGGGCGGTCTGGTCCGCCTGGGGCCGCTGCCCTGGATCGGACCGGCCGTCCTGCTCATCGCCCTGGTCGTCCTCTGGCCGGTCTACGAGATGGTCCGCACCTCGTTCCTGCGGATCAGCAGCAGCGGATTCGTCCGGGGATCGGCCGGGTTCGACAAGTACAAGCAGTTGTTCGAGGATCCGTCGCTGCCCTCGGTCGTCCTGTCGACCGTGGTGTGGACCCTGGTCGTGGTCACCGCCACCATGGTGATCTCCCTGGCGCTGGCCCAGCTCTTCAACCAGAGGTTCCCCGGCCGGCGCGTCACCCGCTGGGCGCTCATCGCGCCCTGGGCCGCCTCCGTCGTGATGACCGCCATCGGCTTCAAGTGGATGCTCAATCAGACGGCGGGCGTCCTGAACACGCTGATGACTGATCTGGGGCTGATCGACGGCCCCGAGGACTGGCTGGGCGACCCCTCGACGGCGTGGCCCTGGATGATGTTCGTCGCCGTCTTCGTCTCCCTGCCGTTCACCACCTACACCCTGCTCGCGGGGCTCCAGACCATCCCCGGCGAGATCTACGAGGCGGCCAGGGTGGACGGCACCACCACCTGGCAGACGTACCTGCGGATCACCCTGCCGCTGCTGCGGCCGGCGTTCCTCGTCGGCGTCGTCATCAACCTGATCAACGTCTTCAACTCCTTCCCCATCATCTGGAGCATGACCCACGGCGGGCCGGACAGCGACACCGCGACCACCACGGTGTTCATGTACCAGCTCAAGAACTCCGACATCGGCCGGTCCGCGGCGATGTCCGTCGTGAACTTCGCCCTCGTCGTGGTCATGGTCGTCGTCTTCCTCAAGGCCAGTCGCTGGAACCAGGAGGAGAACTGATGGACCGTCCCGCCCTCACGCGCGCGAAGGCCCGGCCCGCCCCGACCCCCCGCTCCCCCGCGGGCGGCACCCGGCCCGGAGCCCGCACGGTGCGACCGCGCACGCTGCGACCGCGCACCCTGCTGATCGCCGCCGTCGCCTGGCTGCTGGCGGCCGTGTTCCTGCTGCCGTACGCGGAGATGGTGATCACCGCGCTGCGACCGGCGAGCGAACTGCGCGACGCCACCTACCTGCCGACCGAGTTCGAGTGGTCGAACTTCGTCAACGTGTGGCGCGAGTCCCACCTCGGGGACAACCTCCGCGTCACGCTGCTGGTCGCCGGGGGGTCCACCCTCCTCGTCCTGCTGGTCGCCGTCCCCGCCGCCTACTACACCGCACGCGTGAAGTTCCGCGGCCGCAACCTGTTCCTGCTCCTGGTGCTGGTCACCCAGATGTTCCAGCCCACTTCCCTGCTGGTCGGCCTCTACCGCGAGTTCTACCAGCTGCACATGCTCAACTCCGTGTGGACGCTGATCCTTTGCAACGCGGCCTTCAACCTGGCGTTCGCGATCTGGATCCTCACGGCCTACTTCGCCTCCATCCCGGTGGCGCTGGAGGAGTCCGCGATGATCGACGGGCTGGGAAGGGGAGGTGCGCTGCTGCGGATCACCCTGCCGCTCGCGATGCCCGGGGTCGTCACCGCGATGATCTTCACCTTCATCGCCGCGTGGAACGAGTTCGTCATGGGCCTGACGCTCTCCACCATTCCCGAGAACCAGCCGCTGACGGTCGGCATCAACAGCTTCATCGGCAACTACACCGTCCAGTGGAACTACCTGTTCGCCGGCTCGGTCATCGCGATCGTGCCCGTCGTCGTCCTCTTCGCGCTCATCGAGCGGAAGGTCGTCTCCGGCCTCACCGCCGGCTCCGTCAAGTAACCCCCGCACGCCACCCCCGGCCGCCCGCCCCCCGTCCCCCGACCCCGGGGGGCGGGCGTTTGCCGTCCCCCGGGGGTCGCGGAACAGGGGCGGGAGAGCGCCCTCTCCCGTGCCGCCGACGTGGCGAAGCCGCCCACGAACGGACAAAAGCTACGGCCAGGTAGGCCTTGACGATCCCCTTACCCCCTGACACCTTTTGGTTGAAGCTGCTCGTAAGACAAGTAGTTGCAGCATCTTCAAGCAAGGCATCTGCTCTGCCGCGTGAAGCGCCGCACGTCCGCTGCCCCCTGACGATCACGCAGCACGACGGTTCCGGCGACGGCCCGCTCCGGCGCGAAGCCCCGGAACGACCCCCAACGGTCCGGTCCCCACGCCCCACGCGTCACCGTCACCGCCCGGCGCGGATCGCGCCCTCCCGGCCGTGCACCCCGGTGTGCGGTCCCGTGCCCTTCTGTCCGAAGGAGTCAACCATGAGCCGGTTGCACCGACGAGGCCGTCGCCTCGCCGCCCTCGTCGCAGTCACCCTCACCCTCCCGCTCACGGCCACCGTCACCCAGGCCGTGGCCGCTCCCCCAGCTCCCGCCCCCTCGCCCTACGCCCTCGTACCGCTGCCGGTCTCGCAGCAGGCGGTGGGCGGCCAGGGCTTCGCCCTCACCCCGCGAACCCGGATCTCCGTCCTGTCCAAGGACTCGGCGGCGGTCGGCGTCGGCACCTACCTCTCGAAGCTGCTCGCCCCCGCGACCGGCTACGACCTGCGCGTCGTCAAGGACACCAAGGCGCCGAAGAACGCCGTGGTCCTGGACCCCAACGGCCCCGAGAGCCTGGGCGCCGAGGGGTACACCCTGACGTCCGGCACGGACGGCGTCGTCGTCAAGGCGCACGGGGCCGAGGGCCTGTTCCGCGGCGTGCAGACCCTGCGCCAGCTGCTCCCCGCCGCGGTGGAGTCCCGTACCAGGCAGTCCCGTTCGTGGACCGTCTCACCCGTGCAGATCTCCGACTCCCCCCGGTACGAGTACCGCGGTGTGATGCTGGACGTCGCCCGCCGCTTCTACCCCGTGGACCAGGTCAAGCGCTACATCGACGAGGCCGCGGCATACAAGATCAACACTCTGCACCTGCACCTGACCGACGACCAGGGCTGGCGCATCGCCATCGACGCCCTGCCGGACCTCACCAAGGTCGGCGCCAGCACGCAGAGCGGCTTCACCGGCGGCACCGACTGGTACTACACGGCGGCGGACTACAAGGAGATCGTCTCCTACGCGACGTCCCGGTTCATGACCGTGGTGCCCGAGATCGACGGCCCCGGCCACACCGAGGCCGCGCTGGCCTCGGTGCCCGGACTCAACTGCGACAACAAGGCCAAGGCGCCCTACTCCGGCTTCGAGGTCGGCATCAGCCTCTACTGTCTGGACGACGGCACGCACATCGGCAACACGAGGCGCTTCCTGAAGACCGTCATCAAGGCGGTGGCCAAGCTCACCCCCGGCCCCTACATCCACCTCGGCGGCGACGAGACCCCGCAGGCCACCCCGGAGGGGTACGCCGCCTACGTCAAGGCGGCCACCGACGCGACCGTCGGGCGGGACAAGACCGTGATGGGCTGGCACCAGCTCGGCCAGGCCCCCGTCCCCGCCGGCAGCCTCCTGCAGTACTGGGGCGAGGACGACGACCGGGAGAGCATCGGCACCCCGGACGAGACCGACAGCGTCCGCTTCGTGCGCAACGGGGTCGCCCAGGGTGCCAGGTTCGTGATGTCCCCCTCCGACCACGCCTACCTGGACATGAAGTACGACGTCGGCACCCCGTACGGCCTGAGCTGGTCCGGCTACGTGCCGGTGCAGCGGTCCTACGACTGGGACCCGGCGACCGTCACCGGCAAGCTCGACGGCACCGGCGCCATCGTCCCGGCCCAGAAGATCGCCGGCGTCGAGGCCGCCCTCTGGGCCGACCGCGCCTACGAGGGCAGCAACGCGCTGCCGACCCCGGCCACCACCTGGCCCACGCCCCAGGCCTACGCCGACTACATGAGCTTCCCCCGGCTGCCCGCCCTCGCCGAGGTCGGCTGGAGCCCCCAGTCCGCCCGTGACTGGAACGGCTTCCGCCAGCGCCTGGCCCAGCAGGGCCCCCGCTGGACGGCGGCCGGCATCGGCTACTACGCCGCCCCCGGCATCCCCTGGCCCGGCGTCGTCAGGACCGTGGAGGGCGTCCACACCATCGTGACCGGCGGCATCGCCCTGGAGAACGGCGGCTCCGCGTCCGACGGCTCCGACCTGCTGATGTGGGCGACCAACCGCGGGAACAACCAGACCTGGACCATCGCCCCGCAGTCCGACGGCACCTACACCATGACCAACAAGAGCTCCGGCAAGTGCGCCGAGGCCACCGGTGGCGCCGGCGCCACCGTCGTCCAGCGGGCGTGCGACGGCCGGACCGCCCAGCGCTGGAGGATCACCCCCACCGCCGACGACCAGAGCACCATCACCTCCGCCGGCACCGGCCTCGTGCTCACCGCCGCCTCGACCGCCAACGGCGCCAAGGCGACCCAGCAGCCCGACACCGGCTCCGTCCTGCAGCACTGGACGATCGACTGACCGTCCCGCCACGGGCCACCGCCCGCCCCCGCTCCGGACGGACCCCGCCGTCCGGAGCGGGGGTGCGTCCGCGCCGGGGCCCGCCCGCGGGTCGGCCGGTCAGGCGGTCGGCGTCGCGAGCTCCGCGTTGGCGCGCTCGGTGACCAGGGCGAGGACGCGACCCGCGGCGGCCAGGTCCTCGGCGGGGATACCGCCCCAGATGCGGGCGGTGACGGGGGCGGTCTGCGCGGCGACGGCGGCGAGCAGCTCGCGCCCCGCGTCCGTGGGGAGCAGGTGCGCGCCGTCCGCGACGAGCAGCCGCGCGGCCAGCAGCTCGTCGAGCGTGGCGCGGACGTCGGCCGGATCGGCCTTGAGCGAGCCCCGGAGCTGGGCGGCGAGCTGCTCCGGCGTCTGCGGGGTGTCGGCGGTGACGGCGGCGCGCAGGGCGACCTGCTGCTGGAACGTGAGGCCGTGCCCGGCCAGGACGTGCTCCAGGACGCCGCGGGCGGCGTAGTGGGCCAGGCCGAGGGCGCGGGCGTCGGCGACGGGCGCGGTGGTGGAGGTTGCGGTGGTGGTCATGGTGTTCTCCCCTGAGTGCTCTCGTCGTTCGGTGGGGACGGCGCGAGAGGCGCGTCGAGCAGGGCCGTCAGTTCGTCGGTGAGCACGCGCGTCCGAGGGGCGTCGAGGCCGCCGAGCGGCTCCAGCAACCGCCGGTGCAGTTCCTGGACCACCGTGATGGCCTGCCGCGTGACGTCCTGGCCCTGCTCGGTGAGGGCGAGCTGGACGGCGCGCGGGTCGCGGGGGTCGCGGGTGCGTTCGATCAGACCGGCCGACTCCAGGGCGCGCGCCAGCTTCGAGACGTACAGCGCCTCCAGGCCGGTGTGGTCGGCGAGTCGCCGTTGGCTGGGCCGCTCACCGGCGCGCTGCATCCCGTGCAGCGACGCGACCAGCGAGTACTGCGCGTGGGTGAGGCCCAGCGGAGCCACCGCACGATCGACCGCGACGCGCCACTTGTTGGCGAGCCGCCACACCAGGAAGCCGGGCGTGGGACCCGGTGAACCCTTGCTCATGCCACATAGAGTACATGGCTACTATGTCCATGGCTACTATTTTTGGGCGGGCCTCACGGGGCCTCCCGGGGCCTCATTGGGCCTCACGGGGCCTGCGGGAGGTCGATCTCGACCCAGACCGCCTTTCCGGCACGATCGGCCCGCGGGAGGTGTCCCCACCGACTGGCCAGCAGCTCCACGGTGTACAGGCCGTGGCCGCCGGCGCGGGCCGGTGAATGCGGCACGCGCCGGCGGGGCGGGGCGTCCGAGCCGTCCAGCACCTCGATCCGCAGGGTGCGCGCGCTCGCGGACAGCACCAGCTGGTCCGGTCCGCCGGCGTGCTGGCAGGCGTTGGTGGCGAGTTCGGAGACCAGCAGGAGGACGTCGTCGGCCCGTGCCTGCCGGTCCGGGTCGGTGGTGGGCAGCCAGCCCCAGTCCTCCAGCGCGGTCCGGGTCTGGTCGCGGCAGCGGCCGACCGCACCCGCGATGCCGGTCAGGGTCAGCCTGCGGGTCTGGCCCGTGGCGGGCATCCCGGACAGCACCGAGGGGCTCGCGGTCCGGTACTCACTGGCACTCATCTGTCCTCACTCCGACGACCGACCGGGACCGGGTGGCGACCGGCCCTTTGATTGCTACGTGTGCCCGCCGGTTCGCACGGGACACCGGTGACGCGCACCGAGTCGCATCCGCCCGCGAACGGCGGCCGCGCGGTCCTCCGGGCACCGCCCGGGAGGCCACCGCGTCATCGGGCGAGGGCCGCGCCGAGGTCCGCGCGGATGTCGAACACGGTCTGCACCCCGGTGACCTCGAACACCCTGGCGACCGAGGACTGCAGGCCGGCGAGGACGAGTGCGAGGTCCGCCCGTTCCGCTTCGGCGCGGGTGTTGAGCAGCAGGTTGAGGCCGGTGGAGTCACAGAACGAGAGGTCCCGGCAGTCGACGACGACCCGCTCGGCCGCCTGCCGGATCGCCTCCAGCAGCACTTCGCGCAGGAACGCGACGCTGTCGTAGTCCAGCTCGCCGACGGGTGAGACGACGACCGTCCCGCCCCGGGTCCGCAGATCGGCCCTGAGTCGCACGGCACCGTGCCCCTCACCCGGGGGGCGGGGGGCCGTGGTCGGTTCGGGGAGGCTGTCCGGCATCGCTCTCCTTCGTCGCGTGGGGCCGCGGCTGCTGGTACGACCTTACGGCGGCATCCGCGCGCACTGTAGGCCACTTGGCGAAGGCCGTCGACCAAGCCGTCGAAATGTGTGGAAGACGTCAAGATGATGAGTCCTTTTGGCGAAGGAGGGCCTGTTCGGGCCGAGGCGGGGCACGTGAGTTGCGTCGTACCCGAGCGAATGATCACCTGCAGAGGAGAGAGCATGCCGACCGTCGCGTCCCGCCCTTCGACCACTGCCCGCACCAACGGCGCTTCGTCCCCCGCGACCGGTCCGGTCGTGAGCGGCGACGAGATGACCTGCTCGGCCGACTTCGCCCGGGTGGCCGGGCAGCTGGGGATCGCGGCGGACCAGCCCGCGCAGGTGTGCCCGGCGGATGCCCGCGAGTTGTCGAAGGCCCTGTTCGCCCGTCTGCACGCGGCCGAGGAGGGCACCGCCGAGTACTCGTACGTGCGCGGCACCCTGGTCGAACTGAACATGGCGCTGGTGAAGTTCGCCGCGAGCCGGTTCACCCACCGCAAGGAGCCGGTCGAGGACATCGTCCAGGTCGGCACGATCGGCCTGATCAAGGCCATCGACCGGTTCGACCCGTCGTTCGAGGTCGAGTTCTCCACGTTCGCGCTGCCGACCATCCGCGGCGAGATCAAGCGGTTCTTCCGCGACACCGGCTGGATGGTGCACGTTCCCCGCCGGCTGCAGGAACTGCGTCTGACGCTGGCCAAGACCAGTGACGCGATGGAGCAGCTGCTGGACCGCGCGCCCACCCCCGCCGAGCTGGCCGCGCAGCTCGACCTGACCGAGGACGAGGTGCGCGAGGGCCTGATCGCCTCCCAGGCGCAGAGCGCCGGCTCGCTCGACGCCCCGGTGCCCGGACGGAGCGAGGCGGACGGCGGTGACGCGCTGGGCGACCGGGTCGCGCAGGAGGAGGTCGCCTACGAGACCATGCTCTGCCTGGAGACCCTCAAGCCGGTGATCGCCGCCCTGCCGGAGCGCGACCGCACCATCCTCTCCCTGCGCTTCGGCGCCGAGCTGACCCAGGGTGAGATCGGCCGCCGGCTGGGCATCTCGCAGATGCACGTGTCCCGGCTGCTCACCCGCATCCTGGCCGGCCTGCGCGCCGAACTCCTGACCGAGGCGTGACCGCCCCGGGCGGGACCGCGGGCGTCCCGGCGTGAATCCGCCCTCCGCCGGGACGCGTCCGGCACGGCCGCCGGACGCCCGGGGCCCGGGCGGGCCCGCGACGGGACCGGTGCGGTACCGGCCGGCCGGTGCCGCCGACGGCTCGAACCCGCCCGGGCGCGGGGCCGGTTCGCCGTCACCCGGAAGTTCGCCCCCGGCGGAGCGGGTGCTGTAGCGTCCCTGACGATACGGACGGATGCCTGGCACGGCTTTGTGGCACGTCCCCTTGTGATGTCGGGTGCGAAGCCGGAGCGGGCGTTGACTGTGGCGGGCCGGTGGCCCGTCGCTCTACGAGGAAGCGGCGTCGCGATGGCCGGCACGACGAAGCCCCCAGCACAGCGCACGACGAACGGCACCGCGCAGGTCGGTGAACCGGACCTGCGGCAACTGCTGGCCGGACTGACGGCCGTACGCGACGGCGACTTCGGCACCCGGCTGCCCGACGACGCCGACGGCCTGCTGGGCGAGATCGCCACCGTGTTCAACGGCATGGTCGACCAGCTCGCCCTGTCCACCTCCGAGGTGACCAGGGTCGCCCGCGAGGTCGGCACCGACGGCCGGCTCGGCGGGCAGGCCGAGGTCCCCGGCATGTCGGGGACGTGGAAGGACCTGACCGACTCCGTCAACGCGATGGCCGGCAACCTCACCACGCAGGTCCGCGACATCGCCCAGGTCGCCACCGCCGTCGCCCAGGGAGACCTGTCCCAGAAGATCACGGTCGACGCCCGCGGCGAGATCCTGGAGCTCAAGAACACCGTCAACACGATGGTCGACCAGCTCTCCGCGTTCGCCGGCGAGGTGACCCGGGTGGCCCGCGAGGTCGGCACCGAGGGGCGGCTGGGCGGCCAGGCCGACGTCAAGGGCGTCTCGGGCACCTGGCGCGACCTCACCGACTCGGTCAACTTCATGGCCGGCAACCTCACCGCCCAGGTCCGCTCCATCGCCCAGGTCGCCACCGCGGTCGCCAAGGGCGACCTGTCGCAGAAGATCCGGGTGGACGCCCGCGGCGAGATCCTGGAGCTCAAGGAGACCATCAACACGATGGTCGACCAGCTCTCCGCGTTCGCCGGCGAGGTGACCCGGGTGGCCCGCGAGGTCGGCACCGAGGGGCGGCTGGGCGGCCAGGCCGACGTCCGGGACGTCTCGGGCACCTGGCGCGACCTCACCGAGTCGGTCAATGTGATGGCCGACAACCTCACCGCCCAGGTCCGCTCCATCGCGCAGGTCACCACCGCCGTCGCCAAGGGCGACCTCACCCGCAAGATCGACGTGGACGCCCGCGGCGAGATCCTGGAGCTCAAGGAGACCATCAACACGATGGTCGACCAGCTCTCCGCGTTCGCGGACGAGGTGACCCGGGTGGCCCGCGAGGTCGGCACCGAGGGCAACCTCGGCGGCCAGGCCACCGTCCGCGGCGCCTCCGGCACCTGGAAGGACCTCACCGACAACGTCAATGTGATGGCCTCCAACCTCACCGGCCAGGTCCGCTCCATCGCCCAGGTGGCCACCGCCGTCGCCAAGGGCGACCTCTCCCAGAAGATCAACGTGGAGGCCAAGGGCGAGGTCGCCGCACTGGCCGGCGTCATCAACACGATGGTCGACACGCTCTCCGCCTTCGCGGACGAGGTGACCCGGGTGGCCCGCGAGGTCGGCACCGAGGGCACCCTCGGCGGGCAGGCGCGCGTCCCGAACGTGGCCGGCACCTGGAAGGACCTCACCGACAACGTCAACTTCATGGCGCACAACCTCACCAGCCAGGTCCGCAACATCGCCCAGGTGACCACCGCCGTCGCCAAGGGCGACCTCACCCGCAAGATCGACGTGGACGCCCGCGGCGAGATCCTGGAGCTCAAGACCACCATCAACACGATGGTCGACCAGTTGAGCGCCTTCGCCGCGGAGGTCACCCGGGTGGCGCGCGAGGTCGGCAGCGAGGGCCGGCTGGGCGGCCAGGCCGAGGTCGAGGGCGTCTCCGGGACGTGGAAGCGGCTCACCGAGAACGTCAACGAGCTGGCCGGCAACCTCACCCGCCAGGTCCGCGCGATCGCCGAGGTCACCGGCGCGGTCGCCGAGGGCGACCTGACCCGCTCGATCACCGTGGACGCCTCCGGCGAGGTCGCCGACCTCAAGGACAACATCAACTTCATGGTGGAGTCCCTGCGCGAGACCACCCGGGCCAACGAGGACCAGGACTGGCTCAAGTCCAACCTGGCCCGGATCTCCGCCCTGATGCAGGGCCGGCGCGACCTCCCCGTCGTGGCCGAACTGATCATGGACGAGATCACCCCGCTCGTCTCCGCCCAGTACGGCGCCTTCTACCTCGCCGAGGACACCGGCGAGGGCACCTTCCTCAACCTGATCGGCTCCTACGCCTTCCCCGCCGGCTCGCCCGCGCCCCGCTTCAGGCTCGGCGAGTCCTTCGTCGGCCAGGCGGCCCGCAGCCGGCGCACGATCGCCGTCGACCGCCTGCCGGCCGGCTACGTGAGCGTCTCCTCGGGCCTGGGCCGTGCCGAACCGACCTCGCTGATCGTGCTGCCGATCGTCGTCGAGGGCCAGGTGCTGGGCGTCATCGAGCTCGCCGCCGTGCAGGACTTCACCCCGGTGCACCGGGCCTTCCTCGAACAGCTGATGGAGACCATCGGCGTCAACGTGAACACCATCGTCGCCAACGCCCGCACCGACGAGCTGCTCGGCGAGTCCCAGCGCCTCACCTCCGAGCTGCAGGTCCGCTCCGCGGAGCTCCAGGCCCGGCAGGAGGAGCTGCAGTCCTCCAACGCCGAACTGGAGGACAAGGCCGCCCTGCTGGCCGCCCAGAACCGGGACATCGAGACCAAGAACCTGGAGATCGAGCAGGCCCGCCAGGAGCTGGAGGACCGCGCGCACCAGCTCTCGCTGGCCTCCACCTACAAGTCGGAGTTCCTGGCCAACATGAGCCACGAACTGCGCACCCCGCTCAACAGCCTGCTCATCCTGGCCCAGCTCCTCGCCCAGAACCCCACCCGCAACCTGACGGCCAAGCAGGTCGAGTACGCCGGGATCATCCACTCCGCCGGCTCCGACCTGCTGCAGCTGATCAACGACATCCTCGACCTGTCCAAGGTCGAGGCCGGGAAGATGGACGTCACCCCGGAGCGCATCCCGCTGCGCAAGCTGCTCGACTACGTCGAGGCCACCGTCCGGCCGCTGACCAGCCAGAAGAGCCTCACCTTCCAGGCCACCACCGGCGCCGGCGTGCCGGCCGAGCTGCTCACCGACGACTACCGGCTGCGGCAGGTGCTGCGGAACCTCCTGTCCAACGCGGTGAAGTTCACCGAGCGGGGCAGCGTCGACCTGCGCATCGAGGTCGCGGACGACGCGCAGGTGCCGGAGGTGGCCCGCCGCGACGACGGCCCGGTCATCGCCTTCCACGTCGTGGACACCGGCATCGGGATCGACCCCCAGCACCTGGAGAGCGTCTTCGGCGCGTTCCAGCAGGCCGACGGCACCACCAGCCGCAAGTACGGCGGCACCGGCCTGGGCCTGTCGATCAGCCGGGAGATCGCCTTCCTCCTCGGCGGCGCCATCACGGCACAGAGCACCCCGGGCCAGGGCAGCACCTTCTCCCTCTACCTGCCCGCGGCCCGGGCGGAGTTCCTCGAACTGAGCACCCAGGACCCGCAGGAGGCCGCGGAACCCGGACCGGCCGAGGCGGCCCGGACCGGCCACGAGGACCCGGCCGGCCAGCCCGGCGCGCCGGAGGTCGTCCAGCCCAAGCGCCTGCTGGTCATCGAGGAGCGCCGGCGCGGCCTGCTGTCCCTCGTCGCGGAGAGCGCCGTCGCCGACCTGACCGGGCACGCCGACTTCGGCGGGCCTCGCGGGGCCGTCGAGGTCATCACCACGGTCGGCGCCCGGGAGGCGGCGGAGACGCTCGCCGCGACGCCGTGCCACTGCGTGGTCCTGGAGCTGGACCTGCCGAACGGCGCGGCGCTGGACTTCCTCGAACAGATGGCACGGGACGCCGCGCTGCACAGCGTGCCCGTCCTGGCGCACAACAACCGGCGCCTCGGCGCCGAGCAGGAGCGGCTGCTGCAGGAGCGCGCCACCACACAACCACTGGAACTGCTGTCCAGCCTGGACGAGTTGCGTGAGCGCATCGCCCTGCACCTGAGTGCGGAGCAGCCCGGCGACGTGCTGCCGCTGGTACGGGCCGAGGACACCGCCGCCCCGCTCCCCCAGGACGTCGACGGCTCGCTCGCGGGCCGCACCGTGCTCGTCGTCGACGACGACGACCGCAACCTGTACGCCCTCACCGGGATCCTGGAGCTGCACGGCATGCTGGTCCTGCAGGCCGAGAACGGACGCGCCGCGATCGACACCCTGACCCGCAACGCCGGGGTCGACCTGATCCTGATGGACGTCATGATGCCGGAGATGGACGGCTACGCGGCCACCTCGGCCATCCGCGCGATGCCCGCGTACGCCGATCTGCCGATCATCGCCGTCACCGCCAAGGCGATGATCGGCGACCGGGAGAAGAGCCTCGCCTCCGGCGCCAGCGACTACGTCACCAAGCCGGTCGACGCGCGCGACCTCATCGCCCGCATCGAGCAGTGGCTGCGCCCGTAGGGCGATCCGGCCGGCCCACCTGACACCGTGCAACCCCGAGGAGAGACCGATGCGCGACCGCCGACCGCCTCGGGGCGCCGACGACCGACCCCACCCCGCGGCGGAGGGCGGCGAGACCCCGGACCGGGCGCCCGTACCGACCGCACGGCCGGTCGTCGCCCAGCGGACGCCGGGCGACCGGCCCCCCGACCAGTCGCCCGACCAGCCCCCCGACCGGCCCGCCGACTCCGGCGTCGTCGGCCGGCTGACCGCCACCGTCGAGCGCCTCCGCCGTGAACTCACCGTGGCGCGGGCCGAGGCCGACGGCCGGGCGCTGGTCGAACTCGCCAAGGGCATCCTGGTCGAGCGGCTGGGCTACGGCCCCGCCGACGCCCTGCGACAGCTCGAGGACCTGGCGAGCCAGTCGAACGTGTCCGTCCTGGAGCTGGCGGCCGACCTGGTCAACCAGGCCTCGCACGACCGGATCGCCGATGTCGCCCGGGACTTCCTGGCCTCCACCGGCGAGCCGTCCGTGGCCGTCCGGCTGCGCAGCGCCGAGACCGGCATGCTGGGCGCCGACGACGTCCAGGCCGTCGCCCAGTCCGTCCTCGAACACGCGCTGCGGCCGCTCGGGGCGCAGGCGGTGGCGATCTGGGCGGCCAACTCCGACCAGTCGCTGACCCTGGCGGGCAGTGCCGGATTCGCCGACGAGGAGGCGATCCGCTGGCGCCACGTCCCGCCCGGTGTGCCCGTCCCGGCGCGCCGCGCGCTGACCGAGCGCGGCCCCGCGGCCTACGAGTCGCTGGCCGCCGCGGGGCTCCCCTCCATCGGGCAGCGGGAGTTCGGCGGCGGACGGCTGGCGGTGCCGGCCGGAGCGGGCGGCCGGATCACCGGCGTCCTGGAGGTCTGCTGGAGCGGCGGCCTCCCGCCGCAGTCCCAGTCGCTGCAACGGCAGTTCGAGGCGCTGGCGGAGCTGTGCGCCACCGCGCTGGAGTCCCGGCCGGCCGCCTGCGGCGGCGAGGACGGCGTCGACCCGCAGACCGCCGACCTGCTGGAGCTGGTCCACGGCCTGCACGATCCCTGCCTGGTCATGCGACCGGACGTCGACGCGGCCGGCCGGGCGGCCGACTACCTGATCACGCACGGGAACCCGCACTTCGAGGACTTCGCCGGCCGGCCACGCAGCGCCGTCGTCGGCGCCCGGCTGCTGGAGGCCTATCCGCTGGCCGCCGAGCCGGGCGGCCTCTTCGAGAAGATCGAACACGTCCTGGCGACCGGCGAATCGTTCCGCTCGCCGGGGATGAGCCTGTCCGCGCTGGTCGACGGCGTCCCGCTGACCACCCGGGCCCGGGTGAGCATCAGCCGCCACGGGACCAGCGCGGTCGTCATCTGGCGCACCGAGGACGGTACCGCGCGGGTCGCCAGCCTGCTCCAGCACGCTCAGCGCCTCGGGCGGATCGGCGGGTTCGAGGAGAACCTGCACACCGGCGAGATCGTCTGGAACGAGACCCTGTTCGACCTCCACGGCCTCCCGTCCCACGCCGATCCCATCCCGCTGGAGCACCTGCCCGCCCACGCGCACCCCGACGACGGGCACACCATCGGCCGGTTCCTGCGGACCCTGCTGCACCACCAGCGGCCCGCCTCCACGGCCTTCCGCCTCCAGCGCGCCGACGGCATCGCCCGGCACATCCGGGTCGTCGCCGAACCCGTCCTCGACGCCGATGCCCGCATCATCGCCGTCCGCGGCGCCTACCAGGACGTCTCGGCCCAGCACTGGACCGAGGTGGCGCTCGCCGCCACCCGCGACCAGCTCGCCCACACCGAACAGCAGGCCGCCGAACGCAACCGGCTCGCCCTGCAACTGCAGCACGCCATCATGCCGCCCAGCCGGGGCCCGCTGGACCTGCACGACCTGAACGTGGCGGTGCGCTACCGGCCCGCCGAGAAGGACCACCTGGTCGGCGGCGACTGGTACGACGCCCTCGCGCTGCCCACCGGCCAGGTGCTCCTGTGCGTGGGCGACGTCGCCGGGCACGGCATCGAGGCCGCCACCGGCATGGTCGCGCTGCGCAACGCCCTGCGCGGCCTGGCCGCCACCGGGGCCGGCCCGGGCCAGCTCCTGGGCTGGCTCAACACCGTGACCCACCATCTGACCGACAACGTCACCGCGACGACCATCTGCGCGCTGTACGACCCGCGGACGCGGGCCCTGCGCTGGGCCAGGGCCGGCCACCTCCCTCCCATCCTGGTCCGCGACGGCCTGGCGACCGAACTGCCCACCGTCGCAGGGATCCTGCTGGGCGCGATCGACCAGGCCGACTACGAGGAGGGCGAGATCCGGCTGAAGCCCGGGGACACCCTGATGATGTACACCGACGGCCTGATCGAACGCCGGGACCGCTCGCTGGAGCAGTCGCTCCAGGACCTGCTGACCACCGCCGGGGACGCGGACGGCCTGACGGAGCTCGACCGCCGGCTCGACCACCTCCTGCGGTACAGCAGTTCCGACACCGACGACGACACCTGCCTGATCGGGGTCACCGTCCGCTGACCGGCGGCCCACGGGTGGGGAGGGCCGCCGCCCGGGCCTCCCCCGCTCCGGCCTCCCCCGCCTGCTGCCGCCGGCCGTCCGGGCCGTCAGGTGCCGTTCGTTGTCAGGTGCCGTTCGTTGTCAGGGCCCGTTCGTTGTCAGGGGCCGGCCGGTACGGGGGCGAAGGGCCCGTCCAGGGCCGCCCATTGCAGGAGCATGATGGTCTTCCCGTCGGCTATCCGTCCGTCGCGGGTCATGGCGAGGGCCTCGGCGAAGGGGAGTTCGAGGACCTCGATGTCCTCGCCGTCCTCCTCCAGGCCGCCGCCCGCCCCGGTCCGGTCCGCCGCGGTGTAGGGGGCGGCGAAGAAGTGCAGGCGCTCGGTCACGGAGCCGGGGCTCATGTAGGCGTCGAGGACGTGGACGAGCGGGCCGAGTGCGACGCCGAGCTCCTCGGCGCTCTCGCGCCGGACGGCGGTCGGCGCGTCGTCCGCGTCCAACAGCCCCGCCGCCGCTTCGACGAGCATGCCGTCGGGGTGGTCGTTCACGTAGGCCGGGTAGCGGAACTGGCGGGTGAGCAGGACGCAGCGGCGTTCGACGTCGTACGGCAGGACGACCGCGCCGTTGCCGCGGTCGTAGGTCTCGCGCTGCTGGGTGACCCAGCGCCCGTCGCGGCGGCGCTGGTCGAAGGTGGTGCGGCGCAGCACGTGCCAGCCCTGGGAGGTGAGTTCGACCTCGCGGATCACGACGTCGGGGTTGCGGTCCAGGCCGCGTCCGGCGGTGTCGAGGCCGGTGCGGCCGCGGTGGTCGGGGCTGTCGACGCCCGGGCGGGGCGTCATGCGGCCACCTCGGGGGCCCGGGGCGGGATCTGTGCGACGTCGTGGTAGACGGGCAGGCCGCGACGGCGCGCGGTGGCGACGTCCTGGTCGGCCCCGACGGAGGCGCCGGGCAGGCGCAGCACGGCGTCGCAGTGCGCGAGCAGTCGCTCGGCGGTCGGGTAAAGCACCTGGTCGGCGAGGGGGTCGGTGGGGCCCGCGCCGGCCGAGCGCAGGACGGGCAGGGCGACCCACTCCCCGATCACGGGGAGGTGGCCGGCGGCGAACACGGGCCACGCGGCGGCTTCGAGCCGCGCGAGGTTGGCGGCCATGGCCTGGGGGTCGCCGTCGGTGCCGGAGCGGTAGGGCCCGGCGATCAGGACGAGCATGGGCTTGTCTGTCATGGGGCGCTACGATACATGCAGAAACAGGCAAGAACAGGAGAGAATACGGATGCTGGCTGCTGAACGGCGTGACCACCTGCTGGGTCTGCTCGCCCGGGAGGGCAAGGTCGTCGCCAAGGACGTCGCCGCCGAACTGGGGATCTCCGAGGACAGCGTGCGGCGCGACCTGCGCGATCTCGCGGCCGAGGGGCTCTGCCAGCGGGTCTACGGCGGGGCGCTGCCGGTTTCGCCGGCCGTGGCGGACTACGCGGCCCGGCAGGCCGTGGCCCCCTCCGGCAAGCGCAAGGTCGCCGCGGTGGCCGCCGGGCTGGTGCGCCAGGGCGGTGCGGTGATCCTCGACGGCGGCACCACCACCCTCGCCGTCGCCCAGGCGCTCCCGCCGGACCTCGCCTGCACCGTGATCACCCACAGCCCGACGATCGCCGCGGCCCTGCTCGACCACCCGGCGGCGGAGATCTTCCTGCTCGGCGGCCGCGTCTTCAAGCACTCGGCCGTCGCCTGCGGGGCCGCCGCGGTCGAGGCCGCGCAGAACGTCTCCGCCGACCTCTGTCTGCTCGGCGTCACGGGCGTGCATCCCGAGGCGGGCCTGACCACCGGGGACGCCGAGGAGGCCGCGATGAAACGCGCCCTGGCCGCGCGGGCCGCGGACACCTACATCCTCGCCTCCTCCGAGAAGATCGGCACGGCTTCGCGGTTCCGCGTCCTGCCCTGGGAGGAGGTCAGCGGCCTGATCACCGACGCCGACCCCCACGACGCGGTCGTCGAGCAGCTCACGGCGCGCGGCGTGGAGGTCCTCACCACCGGCTGACGCCGCCGGGCGGCCGCCCCGCGCCGGGGAACGAGAACGGGCGGGGCGAGAACGGGCCGGGCGAGAACGGGCCGGTCGAGAACGCCGGGCTCGCGGCCGGTCGGCACCCGGTCAGCACCCGGTCAGCGGCCGGTTTCCCCGCCGGGGCCGAGGAGTTCGGCGACGAGCCGGCGCGCGTACGCGGCGTCGAGGCCGGCCGGGCGGAAGAGGATGCGGTACATCAGGGGGGCGACGACACGGTCCATGGCCGCCTCGACCCCGGGAGCACTCTCGCCGCGGGCGCCCGCCCGGGCCAGCACCACGTCGAGCTGTTCGGCCGCGTAGGCCGAGCACCGGCCGGCGTTGCTGCCGTCCGGGTCGCCGAGCAGGGCGTCGCGGATGTAGGCGCGGCCGGAGGGGGACGCCATCTCGTCGAGGAACTGTTCGGTCCAGGCCGTCAGGTCGGACCGCAGGTCACCGTGGTCCCCCGGCTCGGCGTCGGGCCGCAGCCGCTCCACCGCGACGTCCGACAGCAGCTCCTGCAGGTCGCCCCAGCGGCGGTAGACCGTCGACGGGGTGACTCCCGCACGCTGCGCGACCAGCGGCACCGTCAGCGCATCACGGCCCACCTCCGCCAGGAGTTCCCGCACGGCGGTGTGCACCGACGCCTGCACCCGGGCGCTGCGCCCGCCGGGGCGCACCATCTGTCTGCCGCTCATGACACCACCTTAAAGCACAGCACTTGCGTTTAGGGGGGACTCGCCTCGAAGCCGGGAAGCACGCCCCGATCCCCAAACGCTAAGAGTTTGCTTTAGCTGACCGCAGGCCCTACGGTCAGCTAAAGCAAACACATTGCGTTTACCGGGAAGGAGTCCCATGCCCAGCGTCCTCGCCGACGCACCCGCGCACCGTCCCCTCCGGATCGCCCGTGCCCGCGCGACGTCCTTCGTCCTCAACGCCTCGATCCTGGTGGCCCTCCTGGCGGCGTCCAGTGCCCCGACCCCGCTGTACCCGCTCTACCAGGACCAGTGGCACCTCTCCGCGCTCGCCGTCACGGTGGTCTTCAGCGCCTACGCCCTGGCGCTGCTGCTGGCCCTGCTCACCACCGGGGCGCTCTCCGACCACCTGGGGCGGCGCCCCGTCCTGCTGGGCGCGCTGCTCGCGGAGGCCGGCTCCATGGTGCTCCTCGCCTCGGCGGACGGCGCGGGCTCCCTGACGGCCGCCCGGGTCCTTCAGGGCGTGGCCACCGGCGCGGCCACCGGCGCCGCGGGCGCGGCCCTTCTCGACCTGGAGGACACCCGGCGCCCGGGCCGGGCCGCGCTCGCCAACAGCATCACCCCGGTCGCCGGGATGGCCGCGGGCGTCCTCGCCGCCACCCTCCTCGTCCGCTTCGCGCCCGCCCCCACCGTCACCGTCTACCTCCTGCTGGCGGCGCTGTTCGTCGCCCAGGCGATCGCGGTCACCTTCACCGCGGAGACGGCCCACCGCCGGCCCGGCGCGCTGAAGTCGCTGCGCCCGCGGCTCGCCCTCCCGCCCACCGTCCGCCGCGCACTGTCGACCGCCGGCACCGGGGTCGTCGCCGTCTGGGCCCTGGGCGGCTTCTACTCCTCCCTCGGGCCGGCCCTGGTGCGCCTGGTGGCACCCGACGCCCCGCAGGCGGCCCGCGGCATGGTCTTCTTCACCCTCAGCGCCGCCGCGGCCCTCACCGTCGGGGCACTGCGGCGCACGGCGCCGCTCGCCACGGCGATCGGCGGCTGCCTGACCGTCCTGCCCGCCGCGGCCCTGACCCTGAGCGGACTGCACGGCACCGGCCTCCCCGCCGTCTACGGCGGCGCCGCCCTGGCCGGGATCGCCTTCGGCGCCGTCTCCCAGGGGGCGATGCGCCTGGTCCTCGCCTCGCTCGACGAGCAGGACCGCGCCGGCGCCCTGGCCACCTACTACGTCCTCAGCTACCTCTCCATGAGCCTGCCCGCGATCGCCGCCGGGGCCGCCACCCGGCGCGTCGGGCTCGGCACCGCCACCCACGCCTACGCCCTCCTCGCCGCCCTCCTCGCCGTCGCGGCCCTGGCGGCACTCGCCGCGTCACGGCGCGCGGCAGCCCGCCCCGCCGCCGACCACCTCCGCTGACCCGCGCAGCCGACACGTACAAAGGAAACGACCGACCATGCAGACTCCCGCCGCCACCCCGCTCCCCTCCTGGACCGTGGGCGACATCACCGTCCACCGCGTCGACGAGGTCCTCCTGCCGCCCGCGACCGGACCGTGGCTGCTGCCCGACGCCACCCCCGGGCTGGTGACCGCGCAGAGCTGGCTGCACCCCCACTTCGCCGACCACGAAGGCGTCCTGCACCTCGACAGCCACAGCTTCGCGTTCACCGTGGGCGGGCTGCGCGTCCTCGTCGACACCGGCATCGGCAACGGCAAGCAGCGGGCCAACCCGGCCTGGCACGACCTGCGGACCGACTACCTGGAGCGCCTCACCGCCGGCGGATTCGCCCCGGACTCCGTCGACCTGGTCGTCCTCACCCACCTGCACGCCGACCACGTCGGCTGGAACACCCGGGAGGTGGACGGCGAGTGGGTCCCGACGTTCCCCCACGCCCGCTACCTCACCTCCCGCGCCGAGCGGGAGTTCTGGGCCACCTACGACATGGACGAGGCACGGCGGCAGATGTTCCGCGACTCCGTGACCCCGGTCGAGCGGGCGGGCCTGCTGGACCTCGTCGACGTCCCGGCCGGGGGCGTCGAGATCGTGCCGGGCCTGCGCCTGCTGCCCACGCCCGGACACACCCCCGGCCACGTCGCCGTCGAGCTGAACAGCCGGGGCGAGACGGCGCTGATCACCGGCGACTGCATCCACCACCCGGTCCAGCTCGCCCACCCCGCCGTCGGCGCCTGCGTCGACATCGACCCGCGGCAGTCCGAGGCCTCGCGCCGCGCGCTGCTCTCCTCGCTCGCCGGCACGGACGCCCTCGTCCTCGGCACCCACTTCGCGCCGCCCACCGCCGGCCGCGTGATCGCGCACGGTGACGCCTACCGGCTGCTGCCCGTCCCGGCGGCGGGCTGACCGGGCGTCGCCGGCTCCCCGGGGCGGGAACGGGCGGGCCGTCGATCGGTGCGGGTCACGGCCGCGAGTCCGGTACCCGGCCCTGCCGAACAGGCGCGGAAGGGCCGGGACTTCGCCGGTCAGGGCTGGTCCTCAGGGCTGATCCTGCTCCTTGACGAGATCGAACTCCCGGAGCAGCTCGCCGACCTCGGTGGCCTCCAGGCGGCGCAGGACGCGCTTGCGGACGAACGCGGGGCCGGGGAGGTCGAGTTCGGCCCCGTCCCGGAGGAAGCTCGCGGCGGCCAGCAGCGTGCGGATGTCGTAGGTGGAGTTGAAGACCTCCGGCACGCCCCGCTCGACGCCGGTCAGCCGGTAGGCGGCCTCCATGCCGGTGCGGACCGAGTACTCGGTGGTGAAGATGCAGTCCCGGCCCGTCTCCGCGAACTGCCCGATGAACGCGAAGTTCACCGCGCCGTCAGGCACCACCGCCGGGCGGTCGCCGGCCCGCCGGGGCAGGAAGAAGGAGGTGATGTAGGGCATCATCACCGGCACGCAGCGGGCGGCGCCGGCGGCGAGTTCGGGGATCTCCGCGACCGGCACCCCGAGGTGGTAGAGCCACTCCCGGGTGATCTCCTCGCCGGTGCACTCCTGCATCGGCTTCTTGACGAAGTCGCCCGGCCGGTCCACGAACAGCGAGTACAGCCACACCACGATCTGATCCGGGGGCTGCTGCTTGAAGTGCGGCTGGCGGTTGACCGTCCAGCTCAGCAGCCAGCCGGAGTCGCGGGCGGTGACGATGCCGCCGGTGACGACCCGGCCGCTGAACGGGTCGCGCTTGGCGATCTTCTGGATGTGGCGGGGGATCCGCTCGTCCAGGGTGGTGACGGTGGCGGACTCCCACTTGCTCCGGGGGATGTCGCCGCAGAACACCTCGGGGTGCCCGAAGGACGGGTCCTTGGCGGCGATGCGGCGCCACAGGTCCCAGGCCGGCGCGGGGCCCTCGTCCAGGCGGGCCGGGGTGTGGTGGTCACCGTTGTCGGAGTTCTCGGTGAGCGAGCCGATGGTGGTGAACACCAGGTCGTCCTCGCCCAGGTCCACGCCGCCCTGCCCGGTGCCCCCGCCGCCCTGCCCGCCGCCCTCGCGCCAGTGGAGGCGGGTCGCCTGCTTGCGGCCCGGTGCGATGTCGAAGTCGATGTCGGTGACCTCCACGCCGAAGCGGAAGGTCACCCCCTGGTCCATCAGCCAGCGCGTCAGCGGCAGCACCATCGACTCGTACTGGTTGTACTTGGTGAACTTCAGCGCCGACAGGTCCGGCAGGCCGCCCACGTGGTGGACGAAGCGGTGCAGGTACAGCTTCATCTCCAGCGCGCCGTGCCACTCCTCGAACGCGAACATGGTGCGCCAGTACAGCCAGAAGTTGCTGTCCAGGAAGTCCCGGCCGAACACCTCGTCGATGCGCTTGCCCTCCAACTCCTCGCGCGTGGCGAGGAAGACCTTGACGAGGTCCTTCTGCGCACGGTCGTTCAACGCGAACAGCCCGTCCGTGCCCGCGTCCCGGCCCTGGCGTTCGGTGACGCGCTGCAGGGAGCGGTTCGGGTCGTCCTTGTTGAGCCAGTAGAACTCGTCCAGCACCGACGCCCCGTCGACCTCCAGCGAGGGCACCGAGCGGAAGAGGTCCCACAGGCACTCCATGTGGTCCTCCAGCTCCCGGCCGCCCCGGATCACGAAGCCCTTCTTCGGCTCCTTGATCCCGTCCAGCGCACCGCCGGGCAGCCCGAGCCGCTCCAGGATCGTGATCCGCTCCCCGGGCACCTGTGCGTCCCGCACCAGGAACGCCGCCCCGGCCAGCGAGGCCAGCCCCGCCCCGACGAACCAGGCGCTCACCCGCTCGGCCCGCTCCGGCCGCCGCGGGCGGGCGAAGGCCTCGTAGTTGCCGCTGCTGTAGTACACGCTCGACTCCTCGGTGGTGTGCTCGGCCGGCCGACGATCCGGGCCCGACCGCGCGGCCGACGAAGGAGCAGCCGGCCGGGCCGTCGGTGCCGCCCCCGGTCAGCGGGGTCGCTGATGCTCGCGTGCCCTCCGCTCCGGTGGGCACCGCGCGCAGGCATGCACCCGGCCATTCACCGTCACGGCGGGGGCGGCCGCACTCCCGGTGGGCCGTCCGGGTGAGGCCGCGGCCGGCCGGGCACGGGGCCGGCTCCCCCGCTCCGCCGCGTTCGCGATCCCCACCGGCGCAGCCGCGACGGCATCGAGGGAGCACGGCCGGGACGTCGGCCCGCCGCCGCCCTGCGGTCCCGTCAACGTGCGGGCGGTGGGAGGCCGGTAGCACCTCGGACCGTGGCCGGGGCGCTGATCCCGTCGGCCGCCCGCGCGGCCCGACGGGCTGGATCTGGACAGCCGGACCGATCGTCTCGTAGCCTCCCAGCGATCATGACACGGAGAGGAACACCACCAGTGACGTCCGTCCAGCCGGCCGACCCCCGGGAGCCGGCCACCAACCTCAGGGCGCTCACCGCTCTGATGACCGCCGGTCTCGTCCTGACCAACACCGCCTTCCTCTACACCCCCTCGCGGACCGTGCTCGGCCTCATCGTCCTGGTCACGCTGGGCTCGCTGGTGGCGTACTGGATCGTGCGCAGCGTCTGGTTCCGGCGCTGCTGGACGAACGCCGAGCTGATCGCGCCCGGACACCAGCGCCTGGGCCGTGGTTGGGCCGCCGGCATCTGGTTCGTCCCCGTGGCGAACCTCTGGCTGCCCCGCCGGATCCTGCTGGACATCCGGCGCGCGAGCGGGCTGGCGGGAGAGCGGCTCGTGAACCTGTGGTGGGGAGCGGGCGTCGTCATGTTCCTCTGCGGCACGACCGCGGTGCTCGGTGACCCGCCCCGGGCCGCCGTTCTCGCCGCGTGCGCGGTGCTGCCGCTCAGGGCGGTGGCCTTCATCCGCATCATCGGCCAGGTCACCACCCGCCAGGTCGAGGCCCTCGGCCTTCCCCCGCTCTCGAAGCTCGGCACGCCGGTCGTCGAACGCGCCGAACCCACGAACTCGCCGGCGCTGTAGGCACGCGGGCGGGCTCCGGGCGGACCCGGGCTCCGGTGGTTCGCTCGCGGCGAGGACGGCCGGGGGTCCCCCGCGGCGGTGCCGGGGAAGCGGGTGACCGACCGCCGAGCGCTCCTCCGGCCCGGGGACGCGGGGCGCGGAGGAGGGCGCGGCGGCGGTCACGCCGACGGCGTGCGGCCGGGGTTCAGGTCAGGCGGCCGACGTGCGCGAGGGCCCGCTTGAGCAGCGCCCCCTGCCCGCCGGGCATGTCCTGCTGCACCAGCGGCGACGCGGCCTCCTCCGGGCTGAACCAGACGAGGTCGAGTGCGTCCTGCCGCGGCCGGCAGTCACCGGCCACCGGGATGATGTAGGCGAGGGACACCGCGTGCTGCCGGGGGTCGTGGAACTCGGTGGTGCCCAGGGTCGGGAAGTACTCGGCGACGGTGAACGGCTGGAGCGAGGCCGGGATCCGGGGCAGTGCCACCGGGCCGAGGTCCTTCTCCAGGTGCCGCAGCAGCGCGTCGCGGATCCGCTCGTGGTACAGCACCCGGCCCGAGACCAGTGTGCGGCTGACCGTCCCGTCCGGCCCGATGCGCAGCAGCAGACCGATCTGGGTGACCTCGCCGGCGTCGTCGACGCGCACCGGTACGGCTTCGACGTAGAGGATCGGTATCCGGGCCCGCGTGGTCTCGAGTTCCTCGGGGGCGAGCCAGCCTGGCTTGGTATCCGTCATGTCAGACATTCGCTGATCGTACGTTCCCCCGCCCTCCCCCGGCTGCTGCCCCGCTCGGTGGCCCGTCCGGAATCGGTCGCCGGGGCGGGCGGGCCCCGAGCCGGCCGGGTGGACGCCGCTCAGCCGGCCACCCGCACCACGTACTTCCCGGTGGCCCGGCCGGCCGCCATGGCGTCGTGGGCGGCGGGAACGTCGGCGAGGCCCGGCAGTTCGCCGACCGGCAGGGTGAGCCGGCCGTCCGCGAGCAGGTCGAGTGCCCGGCCGATCCCCCGGGCCAGCCTGGCCGGGGCGGCGGCGGCCAGGGAGCGGTGGCTGAATCCGGTGACGGTGAGATTGCCGGCGAGCAGCCGGCCCAGCGGCGGCAGCGCGTCGACGGCGCCGCCGCCCGCGTTGCCGAACAGGACGATCCGCCCGCCCGGTGCGGCCAGTTCGAGGTCCGTCTCCAGGGCCTCGGTGCCCAGGGGGTCGAGGACCAGGTCGACGCCGTGCCCGCCGGTGGCGGCCCGGACGGCCTCGCTCAGCCGCTCGTCGCGGGCGAACGCGGCGTGGTAGCCGGAGGCCACGGCCGCGGCCGCCTTCTCCGGGCGGCCGACCGTGCCGATCAGCCGGCCGCCGCCGAGCAGTGGCACCAACTGGGCGACCGCGGCGCCGATGCCGCCGCCGGCCGAGTGCACCAGGACGGTGTCCCCGGCGGTGAAGCGGCCCGCGTCGGTCAGCAGCAGCAGAGCCGTCGCCAGGCCGAGCGGGACGGCCGCGGCCTCGCGCAGCGCGACCCCGGCCGGGAGCGGCACGGTCAGCGCGGCCTCGGCGACCACCACCTCGGCCAGGCCGCCGCCGACCGGCGCGGCCACCACCGGATCGCCCTCGGCCAGGCCGACGACGCCTTCGCCGACCGCCCGGACCCTGCCGGAGACCTCCTTGCCCGGACGGTACGGCCAGGCGCTCACGTACCCGGCATCGCCCCGACGGGCCATCACGTCGACGAAGTTCAGCCCCGCGTAGGCCACCTCGATCGACACCTGACCCGGGCCGGGGTGGACCGCCTCGACCTCCACCACCCGCGAGTTCTCGGCTCCACCGGGTGCGGTCATCACCAGTGCGCGCATGTCGGACCCCCTCCAGCTACGATGTTCGACGAACGACGAAATTAGTATCACGCAATTTCGACGACTGTCGAACAACGGAGGTCCGCCCGTGCCCCGCAGCAGCCGACGCCGCACCCCGCCGGCGCACCCCGCGGCCGAGGACATCGACCTGTTGGACGTGCTGCACGCCCTGTCCGACCCCACCCGGATGACGATCGTGCGCGTCCTGCGGGCCGAACCCGAACGGGCCTGCGGCACCTTCCCGGTGGACGTCGCGCCGTCCACGCTCAGCCACCACTTCAAGGTGCTGCGCGAAGCCGGTCTGATCCAGCAGCGCGAGGAGGCCAACCGGCGGCTCACTGCGCTGCGCGGCGCCGAGCTGGAGGAGCGGTTCCCGGGGCTGCTCGACACCGTCCTCACCGCCTACGACCGCACCGCGGAAGCCCCGGCCTGAGCCGCCACCACCTTCCGGGCGGCGCCCCGGAACCCCCGGGCCCGGTCGGCGTCGGCGCGCGCCGGAGTCCGCTGCCGCGCACGGCCGCTCCGCAGGGGCCGGACCGGCGCTCGGGCCCGCCCGCGCATCCGTCTGCCAGAATCGCGGCATGACCGAGCACGCCGACGACCGCGGTTACCTGCTGGCCAACAAGCAGGCGCAGGCGGGTGTCCGGTTCGGCGCCCTGGCCGAGCTGTTCGACCCGGTGACGTTCCGCCATGTCGACCGGCTCGGCATCGGCGCCGGCATGCGGTGCTGGGAGGTCGGCGCCGGCGGCCCCTCGGTGCCGCTCGGGCTGGCCCGACGGGTCGGCCCGACGGGTGCGGTGGTCGCGACCGACATCGACGTGTCGTGGACCGAGGGCATCGCCGGCGGCACGATCGAGGTGCTGACCCACGACGTGGCCGCCGACCCACCGCCGCCCGGCGGCTTCGACCTGGTGCACGCCCGGCTCGTCCTGGTCCACGTCTCCGACCGCGCCGAGGCCCTGCGCCGCATGGTCCGGGCCCTGCGGCCCGGCGGGCGACTGCTCCTGGAGGACGCCGATCCCGCACTGCAACCGCTGCTGTGCCCGGACGAGTCGGGGCCGGAGCAGCGGCTCGCCAACCGCTTGCGGGCCGGCTTCCGCACCCTGATGGCGGCGCGCGGCGCGGACCTCGCGTACGGGCGCACCCTGCCGAGGGTGCTGCGCGAGGCCGGCCTGGAGGATGTTCAGGCCGATGCGTACTTCCCGATCACCTCACCGGCGTGCGCCGTGCTGGAGGACGCGACGGTGCGGCAGATCCGCCACCATCTGGTCCGGGAGGGCCTGGCCACCGAGGAGGAGATCGACCGGCACCTGGCGAACGTCGCGGCCGGGCGGCTCGACCTGGCCACCGCGCCGATGGTCTCCGCCTGGGGACGCCGCCCGTAGCCGTCGGCCGCCCGGGGAGGCGCCCCTGGCCGACGGCCGTCCCGGGGTCACTCGTGGCCCCGGGCGTCCGGATGCTCGCCACGCCCTGACGGCCAACGGCCGCCGGGGCGCGGGAGGGTCGGTGGATCCGACCTCCCGCGCCCCGGCGTCACCGAGTGCTCAGCTCTTCTTGGCGAAGCTCTTGATCTCCTCGAAGTCCATGCCGAGACCGTTGAAGAGCCGGACCTGCTCCTCGGGGATGCCGAGGCCGGTGAGCTCCTTGACCTGGGCGTCGGTCAGCGGCTTGCCGGGGGCGAGGGGCTCGCCGGGGGCGTCCTCGTCCTCGCCGGCGCCGGCACTCGCCAGCGCGAGCACCGCGTTCCGGATGTCCTTGTCGGTGATCCTGACCGCGTCGGCGGGCGCCTGGACGGTCGGGGCGGACTCGTTGAACGCGAGCTTGACCGGGAAGGGGTTGCCCGGGCCGGCCTTGGGCTCCAGCTGCGCGAGGTCGAAGGTGGCCGAGGAGAACTTGCCGCCCTTCAGGTACAGGTCGACGCCGATCTTGGTGTCGGGCAGGTCGGCCGGGGCCTTGGTGGGGAGCTTCTCGAACTGCTCGGGGAGCTTCGCGGACAGCGGCTTGAGCGCCTTCAGCAGCTCGTCGGTCAGCTGGCGGGCCGGCGCGCTCACCAGGAGGTGCTCGGCGCCGTCCTTCTTCCCCTTGTCGTCGAAGGTGACGGTGCGGGAGAAGACGTCCTTCAGCGAGGCGGTCAGCTGCTTGGCGGTGTCCGGGTCCAGCGTGGGCCTGCCGGACGGGGCGGGCGACGTGGCGGCGTCGGGCTTCTTGGCCTGGTCGGCCAGCTCCTGCAGGTCGAAGGAGACCCACTTGCCGGCCAGCACGTCCTTGACCGGGTTCAGCTCGGCCGGCAGGTCCTTGCTGACCGAGTCCACCTCGGCCGGGTCCTCGCCGACCAGCTTCACCAGACCCTTGGCGTCGGCGCGCAGGTACGCCTTGGCGTCGACCTGGCGGTACTCGAGGAGCGCGGTGCCCTTCTTGTCGGCGAGCAGGTAGGAGACGCGCAGCGACTTGTCCGGCGTCGCCTCCTTGCCCGCGCCCTGCGCGTTCTTGAAGGTGTCGAGGTCCTTGAGGGGCTTGTCGGCCGCCACCGCGACCGAGACGCTCAGACCGGACAGCGCCTCGGCGGTCTTCTGCTCGACCTTGTCACCGGTGGCGTTGCCGAAGGCGACGATCTGCTCGGGCGAGGCGTCCAGGGAGATCGTGAGGCCGGCGGCCTTGCTGTCGCCGAGCTTGCCGAAGGCCTTGCTCACCTTCTGGGCGGCGGTGAGCTGCTCGACGGTGCCGCAGGCGGTCAGGCCCGCTGCGAGGACGGAGGCGCTGACGGCGACGGGCAGGGCGCTGCGCGCGGCCCGGCGGATGACGGTGTTGATGCTGCATCTCCTGTGTGGCTGGGCCTTGTTCACGGGACAGGCCGGTCCCTCCCCCTGTGGCGAGGAGTGCCACAGTGACGTCACATCTGATCACATTATCAACAGCTTGGTGTGCGATTATTTGGGCCGCTCTTGAACATCAGGATGCCCGGCCTTGACCGGCCCGGTGCCCATGCTCCCCACCCGCACCGACCGCGGTCCGGCCCGGGCGGAGCGATCGAACACGGCCGCCCCGGCAACCGTCCGACATGCCGCGCCCGGCCCAAGGTCGCCGACCGGCGGACTCCGGCGCGGCAGAATCCAGGCGGTCGTACGAGCCTGGAGGGCACATCATGGGCGGTACCGCGCAATTCCACAGCTGGGACGTCCGGGAGTCGGGCCCGGCCGACGCCCCGCACCGGGTGCTGCTGCTGCCCGGCGGGTTGTGCAGTACGGCCTTCTACGACGACATGACGGCCGCGCCTCCCCTCGACGGTGCGCCGATCCGGCTGGTGGCGGCGACCGTCCCGGGGCACGCCGGGACGGTCGCACCCGAAGACGTCTCGATGGAGAACTACGCGGCGATCGCCGGTGCCTTCGCGGCCGAACACGGCTGCACCACCGTGGTCGGCCACAGCATCGGCGCCAACATCGCGCTGGAGATGGTGAGCGGCGGGCACTTCTCCGGGCCGGTGGTGTTGCTCTCCCCGACGTTCTCGCGGCCGGACGAGTCCAAGGCGCTGGCGATCGCCGCAGCACTCGGGCGGGTACCCGGGCTCGGCTCGCTGGCCTGGCCGGTGATGCTGTGGCTGACGCCGAAGGCCCTGGCGGACAGCATGCCGGAGCGGCGGCGGGAGGCGCTGATCGCCGACCTGAGGAAGAACTCCGCGTCGTTCTGCCGCCGGGCCATGGCCGAGTACTTCGCCTACCTGGACCGGCACGGCGAACTGGTGCCGCGGCTGTGCGGCTCCGGCGCCCGGGCCTGGGTGGTGCGCGGCGACCGGGACGAAGTGGGGCTCACCGACGCCGAGCACGCCGCGCTGGAGGCCTGCCCCTCCGTCACCCTCAAGGTGGTCCCCGACGCCGGGCACCTGGTGATGCTGGAACAGCCCGAAGCGGTGGCCCGCCTGATCGCCGACGTCGTTCTCGGCCCGGACCGCTGACCACCGCGAACTCCCGGCCCGGACGGGGCCCGACCGCGGACGCCCGGCCCGGACGGCGGGCGAGGGGGGACGGCCACCGTCCGGGCGCGGCGGGCGCACCCACCGCGCCCTCTTCTCACCCCGATTCGCCCTCCCAAACCCCCTCCCCACGGGCCGGCTGCCGGGACGACCGCGATCGGCCCCTCCCCCGGCCCGGGGCCACCGGGGAGGAGCGCGTTCACCGGAGCGGAACACACCATCGGCGGAAGGGCGGCGGAAGGCCGGTCGTTCCTTCGACCGGTCGAACGCCACCCGGGCCGACAGCCGTCCGGACCTCGCGGCCGTCCGCCCGCTCCCGGAGCCGCACGGCCCCGGGAGCGCCGGACACCCGGGCGGGCGGGTTGCCGTCGCCCACCCGAGGACGGACATTCGTGGTGGCGCTGCCGGCCGTCCTCCGCCCCGGGGGACCGTTCATCGGCGCAGCGCCCGGACGGCGTGGAGGTGGGTGTAGCAATGGGCAGGGTGGAGGAGTCGATCGACGTGGACGTGCCGGTCCGCTTCGTCTACGACCAGTGGACGAGCTTCGAGCGCTTCCCTGAGTTCATGGAGGGCGTGGAGGAGGTCAGGCAGCTCGACGACCTGCACGCCCACTGGAAGACGAAGATCGCCGGACTGTCCCGCGAGTTCGAGACCGAGATCATCGAACGGGTCCCCGACGAGCGGGTGTCCTGGCGCACCAGCAGCAAGAACGTGAAGCACACCGGCATGGTCTCGCTGCGACCGCTCGACGCGACCCGGACGCACGTCACGATGATCATGGAGTTCCAGCCCACCGGACTGGCCGAGACCGCCGCGGACAAACTGGGTGTGCTCGATCGCATCGTCAGGGGCGACCTGCGTCGCTTCAAGCACTTCGTCGAGGAGGGCGGCGCCACCGGGCGCGCCGCCCCGGGCGACGCCTGAGGAGTCGCCACCCCGGGCGGCGGCCGAGGATCCGACACCCCGGGCGCCCGGCCGCACCGGAGAGCACCCGGGCCCGTCGACATTTCGGTGGGGACCGAACGGTGCAGGCCGTAGGTTCTCCGGCATGGACCTTTCAGCAACGGGCGTGGCCCCGAAGGACAGCAGGGCACTCGCGGCGGCTTCGACGACGGTGGTGCTGTGGGCGTCCGCGTTCGTGGCGATCCGCAGTGCGGGCGAGCACTTCGGGCCCGGTTCGCTCGCGCTCGGTCGGCTGCTGGTGGGAGCCGTGGCACTGCTCGGCCTGCTGACGTACCGCCGGGAGGGCCTGCCGCCGCGCGCGGCCTGGCCGGGGATCGCCACCTCGGGCGTGCTCTGGTTCGGGCTGTACATGGTCGCGTTGAACTGGGGCGAGAAGCAGGTCGACGCGGGCACGGCGGCGATGCTGGTCGGCATCGGACCGGTGCTGATCGCCCTGCTCGGCGGCTGGCTGCTGCGTGAGGGGCTCCCGCCCAAGCTGCTGGCCGGGATGGCGGTCTCACTGGGCGGGGCCGTGGTGGTGGGCGTCTCCATGTCGGGCGGGGGCGGCAGTTCGGCGCTCGGCATCGCGCTGTGCCTGGTCGCCGCCGTGGCCTACGCGGCGGGAGTGGTCGGCCAGAAGCCGGCGCTGCGCCACGCCAGCGCACTCCAGGTGACGACGTTCGGCTGTCTGATCGGCGCGGTGGCCTGCCTGCCGTTCGCCCCGGAGCTGGTGTCGGACCTGGCGGCCGCGCCGCCGTCCGCGACGCTCGACGTGGTGTACCTGGGCCTGTTCCCGACCGCGCTGGCGTTCACCACCTGGGCCTACGCGATCTCCCGGACGACCGCCGCACGGATGGGTGCGACGACGTACTCGGTGCCGACCCTGGTCGTGCTGATGGCCTGGCTCCTGCTCGGCGAGACGCCCGCGCTGCTGACCCTGGCGGGTGGCGCGCTCTGCCTGGCCGGCGTCGCCGTCTCCCGGCGCAGCTGAACGGAGCCCCACCACCTCGACCGGAGGCGACGGTCGGCTCCGCGGTCGCCTCCGGTCCGACCACCGGACCACCCGCGCCCACGGCAGCCGGCAACGCGGAGCAGCCGCCCGAGCGCCTCCACGACGGGCACCAAGCCCGAGCCCCCTTGATGGTCCCGCCGTCGCCCCCTGGCCCCGCTCCGAACCGGCCGCAGGAAGCCGCCTCTCATCGACCGTGAGGCGCCGTGGTGGGCGCCCCGGTGCGGCGCGGCCGGTCCGACGCGACCGTTGCCGTGTGTGTCCACGACCTCGCCCAATGTTCTACTGTGTTGCTTCCTGATTGATGTTGTTCTGGATGGGGATGCGGCGGGGCGCGACCGTTGGTGACCCCCGCCCAGGCGGGCGGCGGACGCCGCAGCCCGCCCCCGATCGGTAACGATCAGGCAACCCCGCAGGAGCCGGACTCCGGCCGCGCCTCTTGATCTGTGCAAGTCCATTCGCACTCCAGGGAGTTCGCGTCGCCCTTCGCGAGGCCCGCGCCCCGCTGCCGGCAGCGGGGCGCAGCCTTTGGGCGGCGCCGGTCCCCGGATGGCGGTACCGGGGCCGGCCCGCGCCGGTGCACCCCGATTCGTCAGGTCACCGCACACGGTCAAAGGACCACCCATGCACCGTCGCTCGCCCCGGAGCTCCGACCGGTCCGCTCGCCTGCCCGCTCCCCGCGCCGGCGACGAGCGGGCGGCGGAGGAACGCGACACCCCTCACCCCGGGGCGGAGCCGGCGGCGGAGCCCGAGGACGACGCGGAGCTGACGGAGCGCCTGCGCTCGGGGGAGGACGGTGTCGCGTCGGTGCTGTACGCACGCCACCACCCGGCCGTCCTCGCCCACGCCCGCTCGCTCGGCCCCGCCGCGGGTACCGCCGAGGATCTCGCCAGCGAGGCGTTCACCCGCACCCTCGCGGCCGTCCGGGCCGGCAGCGGTCCGACCGGAAGCTGGCGCCCCTACCTCCTCACCGTGGTCCGGAACACCGCCATGGCCTGGGCGAGCGCCGACCGCCGCACCGTTCTCACCGCCGACGTCGAACCGTTGGCCGACCGGAACACCGCCGCCCTGTCCCCCGATCAGATCCTCGCGTCGGCCGTCGAACGCGACCTGGTCCTCGCCGCCTACCGCACCCTGCCCAGGCGCTGGCGCACGGCGTTGCGGCACTCCGTGGTCGAGCAACGGCCGACCGAGGAGGTCGCCGAACTCCTCGGCCTCACCGGCAGCGGGGCCTCCTCGCTGCTCGCGCGTGCCCACGAGGGACTGCGCCGGGCCTATCTGGCGGCCCACCTGCAAGGACCGGACTCCCCCGAGTGCCTCGCCCACACCGACCGGCTCAAGGCACTCGCCCGCCACCCCGCGCGCAGGAAGTCCAAGCTGCTGACCCGCCACCTGGAGGACTGCGCACCCTGCCGGCACCGCTACGAGGAGATGCGCGACATCAATCGAAGCCTTCGGCTCGCAAGGACGGCACTCCTGGGGCCGACACCCGACGCTCCGGACAGCACGGCGGCCGCGCCGGCACCCGGGCCCGCGACAGGCGGAGCAGCGCCCGGGCCCGCGACAGGCGGAGCAGCGCCCGGGCCCCTCGCGGCCGACGCGGGGGACGAAAACTCCTCGGCCGCGAGCAACTCCGCCGGATCCGGATCGCACGCCGGGCCGCACCCGGACGCCGGCGGTTGAGGCACCGTCCCGCGTCACAGCCCACGGATGACCGCGCAGCGCCCTCTGCACATGGGATGCGACCGGCCCCCTGCTGCCCGCTCTCGGCGGCGTCGGTCACGACGGGCGGGCGCCGGTCATCGCCCGCGGCACCGCACACCCGGGAGCGGCGCGCTCACCGGCCGTCGAACAGGTGGGCCAGCCGCGTCGGGGTGAGCCGGACGGAGTCGAAGTCCACGCGGCACCCCTTCCCCACGGGCGACTGGGCCTCGATGCCCACGCGGACCGCACGGTCCGGGCCGAGGTCGAACTGCCGGACCAGCCGCCACGTCGTGCCGTCGGAGGAGGCGTGGAAGGCGAACGCACCGTCCACCCGGCTGATCCGCAGCCACAGCGCCCCGCCCGCGGCCGCCCAGCCGACGGCGTCGTCGGACCGGCCTCGGGTGACCACCGAGTAGATGCTCGGCACCCCGTCGGGCGCCTGCTCGAAGTTGACCTTCGCCCAGTGGTCCCGGTCCGACCGGACGAAGAGCGCGCCGGCGTCCCACGGGGCCTCGAACCCCACGCGGAGGCGGGCGGAGAACTGCCAGTCACCGCTCGGCGGATCGACCAGGGCGATCGCGGCGTTGCTCCGGACCGCGCCGGTCAGCGGGTCGGTGAGGATGTCGGTGCCCGGCTCCGCGAAGACCGACAGCGTGCCGTCCTTCAGGGTGTGCACCGGCGTGGATCCCAGCCACTGCGCCCGCGAAAGGAAAGTGAGGGTATCGAGCTGCATGTCCGACTTCCGACGACAGGGGCGGTGGATGGACGACCGCCCTCGGGCGGGTACCGGGCGGGCGACGCGGCCCGCCCAGGGGTCTGCGGGCGGGCGACGCGGCCCGCCGGAGCATCGTGGCACGGGTCGGGACCCGTCGGAAGAAGCCGTCGACGGCCGGACCGTCTCCGGCCCGCCCCTCAACGAACGGCCACCAGGTCCCCGGCGGGCCTCCCGCCGGTGGGCCGCGGCATCTCGACGACCCGGCACCCCGCCTCCTCCAGCCTCCGGATGACGGCCGCGGCCACCGTGTCGTCCAGGGAGAACACGAAGGGTCCGGGGATCACCACCGTGTCGCACAGCCCGGTCACGGCGGCGCGCAGCAGGTCCTCCAGTGCCGCCAGCGGTTCGGTCGACCGCCGGCCGTTGTCCATGAAGACCGTCGCCTCGCCCAGCCCGGACTCGATCGCGTAGCGGGCGAGCACCCGCCAGTAGTCGAGCAGGTACGCCGTGTCGTACGGGTAGCAGCGCAGGTAGATGGCGGTGGAGCGACTCGCGACCGGCCGACTTCGTCTGTTCATGATCTCTTCTCCCACGGGCGGCGCCCCCACCTCGCTCGATTGGTGTTCCTGCTTCCAGGAAAGATCGAGAACGGGGGCGCGGTCCAGCACTGCGGCCACCCGAAAAGCCCGCGAGTGCGCCGAACCCTAGGTACTCCCCCGCGTAGTCATGGGTAGTGGCCGGCCCGCCGTCGCCGAGGGTGTCCGCCCCACTCCGACCGGATAACGATCGCGCAACGCAACGGGATGCCGACGGTGGTTCCGGCTCCACCAGTTCGAGTCCCCGGCCACGAGGAGTGTGCTGTGCCGTCGCGCCGTGCCGTGCCGTCCCGTCGTGCCGCCGACGCCGTGATCCGTTGCCGGACCCCCGCCGGTACCGGGAGCGGACCGGACCGGGTACCCGCCGCACGCACCCGGGGAGCACCGCGCCGCGCCCGACCGCGCCCCGCCCGACCGCCGTGCGACGGACGGCGGCCCCGGCCCACCGCGTCCTGACCCGACACCACAGCGCACACGTCTTCGACGACGGCGGACACCCGATCCGTACGCGTCCGCCGTCGGCCGATGTCACCCGAGGACCCTCATGTCACCCACCCACAACTCACTCAGCGACGCGGAGCTCGGCGAGCTCCTGCTCTCGGCGTCCGCGCGGCGGACCGCGGCCCGGGAGCTGACCCGCCGCTACGGCGACGCGCTCCTGGCCTACGCCGGTGCGCTCTGCGCGACCCCGCAGGACGCGCACACCCTGGCGACCGCCGCCCTCGGCAGATCGCTCGACTCCTCCCAGCGGGGCGAGCTCCCCGGTCCGTCCTGGACCTGCCGGCTGTTCGCCGAGGCCCGCCTGCTCGCCGCCGCCTGGGCCGCCACCGGACGGGGCGGCGACCTGTCACCGGACTTCCGGGCCTGGCTGGCCGTACGCAAGGCGCCGCACCAGAGCTACCGCGATGTCGTCGCCACCGCCGAGGAGAACAGTCCGCTGCTGGGTGCGCTGGAGCAGCTCCCGGACCGCACGGTCACCCAGCTGTGGCGGGCGCTCACACCGGGCCCCGGAGCCGGCCCGGCACCGGCCGCGGACGCGGTGCCCCCGCCGGCGGCCCGCCGGGGCCTCGCCGACGCGTACATCCGGGTCCACGCCGTCGGGGCGCCCGATCGGCGGTGCCGGCACCTGGCAGCCCTGCTCTCGGAGACGGCCTCCGGCGGCACGGCCGCGTCCACCGAGCTCGCCACCCACCTGCCGCGGTGCCCCCGCTGCCACCGGGCACTGGACGACCTGCGGGCCGTCCACCGCTGGGAGGCCGACCACCTGCGGGACGCTCTGCTGCTCCGCTTCCGGGCCTCGGTCGCCGGGCGGACCACTGCCCTGCTCACCACCGCGCCGGAGGCCCCGGGGCCGGGCCCCGCGGACGCACCGGCACCGCCCCGCGAGGAGTCGTCGGCCGAGGTCGTCATCGGCGCCGCCCACCGCCGGACCGACAGACCGGCCCGGCACGAGGCGGCGCGCCGTCGCCTCGCCATCGGGGCCGCCGGCCTCGGGACGGTCGCGCTGGCGCTCGGCCTGGCGATGGCCGAGCCACCAGCGGTCGACGTCACCGGCTCGCCGGTGCCCGACCGGGTCCCGGTCACCGGCCCGGACGTCATCGGCCCGGACCCGGCCGCCCCGGGCACGGCAGGCCCGAGCGCCGCACCCGTCCCCCCGACGAGCGCAGCACCGACGGTCAGGCGGACGCCGACTCCGGGCCGGAGTACGCCGCGCGCCCCGACCGGCACCCGGCCCGCCCTCCCGCCCGCACCGTCCGCCCCCGAACCCGCGGCCGCACCGGGTGCAGTGAGCACACCGAGCACACCGGCCACGCCCAGCGCACCACCACCGGTCACCCCGTCCTCGCCCCCGTCCGCCGCGCAGACCGCCACGGCGTTGCCCTCCGCCCGGGCACTCCGACGGGGCGACAGCGGACCGGACGTGGTGGCGCTGCAGAAACTCCTGGTCGAGGCCGGGTGCGCACCGACCGACCCGACGTTCGCGCGGGGCCGCTTCGACGCCGCCACCGAGCGTTACCTCGCCGATTTCCAGCAGGCCGCCGGGGTCGGCGGTGAGGAACGCAATCTCGTCGCGTACGGCGCCCGCACCAGGGCGGCCCTCGAACAGGCGATGGCGGGGCCGCGGTGCCGGCCCGGGCAACCGGGCCGGTGACCGGCCACCCGGGCGATCGAGTGATCCGCGGCTGGCCGGGAGAAGACGGTGACCGTGATCTCCTCAGTGCCACGGCAGTTGGCACCCGGCCACTCGCCTGCGCCCCACCGGCGGACGCGGCCGAGGCGTCGGCGCAGCCTTCGGGACCGCCCGCCGGGTGAGAACGAGAAGGCCGACTCCCGCGCCGGCCACGTCGCTGCCGGCGGGATCCACCCGGACCCCGCCGGCGGCGGCCGCGACGGATCGCATTCGGCCATCCCCCCACCACCACCGCGGCCGCCTCCCGACGCGATTGACCCCTGGAACCCGCCCCGACGCCACGCCGGCCGACGGCGCCCCCGCACGCCCTCCGACCAGTCCCCTGCCAACGCCGCCGACGACGCCGCAGGGCGCGGCCGGGGCCGGCCGACCCGCCGCCGGCGACGCGCGCCTTTCGGCCGATCCGGAGCGGCCGTGATGACATGTCCGCGCAAACATGGCACGCTGCTGCCAGCCTGACGCATACTCACGCATGCTGTGGACAACGGCAGTTGAGTGCGTGGCGCCGTCCTGACCACCCACTGGACACCCTCTCCGGCTCGTCCGGGCCCCACCGGTCGAGTTCCCTGCCGCCTTGAGGAGTTCCGTTGAAACGTTCCCCCCACACGGCTGCCGCCACGAGTGCCCTGATACTCGGCGTCGCCCTGGTCGCCGTCGCCCTGCCCACCGGTACCGCCGGTGCCACGCCCGGAGCGGACACCACCACCGTGACCGCGGCCGAGCGCGCCGGTGCCGGTCGGGCCACCCCCGGGGGCGCCGCTCCCCGGGCGGGTGCCCTGTCGGCGGCGCTGAACCCCGACCAGCAGGCCGCGCTGCTGGCCGATGCCCGGTCGCGCCGGTCCGGCACCGCCGAGGCCCTGGGCCTGGGCGCCGAGGAGGAGTTGCTGCCGAAGTCCGTCACCGTGGACGCGGACGGCACGCGGCACACCCGCTACGACCGCACCTACGCCGGGCTGCCCGTCCTCGGCGGCGATCTGGTCGTCCACACGGCCGCGGACGGCACCGTCAAGGGCGTCGACAAGGCCACGGACGCGACCATCGCGGTGACTTCCGGTCTCGCGGGGGTCACCGCCGAAACCGCCAACGCCCGCGCCCTGGAGCGCGCCAGGGCCGCGGGCGCGAAGGACCCGAAGGCCGAATCCGTCCGCAAGGTGGTGTGGGCCGCCTCCGGTACCCCGGTGCCCGCCTGGGAGAGCGTCATCGGCGGCCTGCAGCACGACGGCACCCCGTCGGAGCTGCACGTGATCACCGACGCCGGCACGGGTGCCGAGCTGTTCGACTACCAGAGCGTCAAGAACGGCATCGGCAACAGCCAGTACTCCGGCCAGGTCACCATCGCCACCACGGAGGCCGACGGCACCCACACCCTGACCGACAACACCCGCGGCGGGCACCGCACCTACGACCTGCAGCACACCGAGGACGACCGGGCCACGGGCACCCTGTTCACCGACGCCGACGACGTCTGGGGCAACGGCCGGCCCGACCAGACGCAGACCGCCGGCGTCGACGCGGCCTACGGCGCCCAACTGACCTGGGACTACTACAAGAACGTCCAGGGCCGCGACGGCATCAGGAACGACGGCGTCGCCGCCACCAGCCATGTGCACTACGGCACGGGATACGCCAACGCGTACTGGTGGGACGCCTGCTTCTGCATGACGTACGGCGACGGCGACTACGACGCCAGGCCGCTCACCTCCATCGACGTGGCCGCCCACGAGATGACGCACGGGGTGACCTCGAACACCGCCGGCCTGATCTACCGCGGCGAGTCCGGCGGCCTGAACGAGGCCACCTCCGACATCATGGCCACCGCCGTGGAGTTCTGGGCCGGCAACGCCGCCGACCCGGGCGACTACCTGATCGGCGAGAAGATCGACATCAACGGCGACGGCACCCCGCTGCGGCACATGGACAGGCCCTCCAAGGACGGCGCGTCCGAGGACTCCTGGTTCTCCGGCATCGGCTCCACCGACGTCCACTTCTCCTCCGGCCCGGCCAACCACTGGTTCTACCTGGCCTCCGAGGGCAGCGGCGCCAAGCGGGTCAACGGCATCGACTACGACTCGCCGACCTCCGACGGCCTGCCGGTGAACCCGATCGGCCGCGAGGCAGCCGCAGGTATCTGGTACCGGGCGCTCAGTACCTACATGACCTCCGCCACCGACTACGCCGGTGCCCGCACCGCCACCCTGAAGGCCGCCGCCGACCTGTACGGCGCCGACAGTGCCACCTACCGGAACACCGCCAACGCCTGGGCCGCCGTCAACGTCGGCCCCCGCATCACCACCGGCGTCACCCTGGTCAGCCCCGGCGACCAGGTCACCCGGACCGGTACGGCGGTGAACCTCCAGACCGAGGCCGGCAGCAGCAACCCCGGGCCGCTCACCTACACCGCCACCGGCCTGCCCGCCGGCCTGACGATCGACGCCGCCAGCGGCCTGATCTCCGGCACCCCGACCACCCAGGCCACCAGCACCGTCACGCTCACGGCCACGGACTCCACCGGCGCGTTCGACGTCCTGTCCTTCTCCTGGATCACCTACACCATCGGCCAGTGCGCCACGGCCCAGCAGTTCGCCAACCCCGGCTTCGAGTCCGGTCCCGTTGACTGGCGCGCGTCGAACAGCAGGACCATCGACTCCACCAACCCCTACACCCTCCCGCGCAGCGGCTCGTGGAAGGCCTGGCTCAGCGGGCACGGCAGCACCACCACCGACACGCTGTCCCAGACCGTCCACATCCCCTACGGCTGCCGCGCCACGCTGTCCTTCTGGACGGCCATCAGTACCGACGAAGGCACCACCAAGGTCCCGTACGACACGCTGACCGTCCAGGCCGGCGACACCGCGCTGGCGAGCTGGTCCAACCTGGACGCGACCACCGGCTACGTCCGCCGGAGCGTCGACCTGTCCGCCTACGCCGGACAGTACGTCACCGTCCGGTTCGTGGGCCGGGAGGACCTCGCGGCCCGGACCACCTTCCTGATCGACGACACCGCGCTCACCCTCGGCAACTGAGCGACCCGGCGCAGCCGTTGGCCGATCCCGTGCGCGCACGGGGGGGGGCGCCGGGGGGGCCCCGGGGAACGAATCAAGCCGCGCGGGGTCCGTGCCCGCGCGGGCGCGAGCT
>NZ_JBSFNM010000070.1:0-49862 GCF_053587085.1 Kitasatospora sp. NPDC003701 | reverse complement strand
GCGCTGGGCGCGGCCGTCGGTGCCTCGCGCGCCGCCGTCGACGCCGGCTGGTACCCGCACAGCAACCAGGTCGGCCAGACCGGCAAGCAGGTCTCCCCGCAGCTCTACATCGCGGCGGGCATCTCGGGTGCGATCCAGCACCGGGCCGGCATGCAGACCTCGAAGACCATCGTGGCCGTCAACAAGGACCCGGAGGCCCCGATCTTCGAGCTGGTCGACTACGGCGTGGTCGGCGACCTCTTCGCCGTGCTGCCGCAGCTCACCGGCGAGGTCCAGGCCCGCAAGGGCTGACCGGACGCGTCGGACCGCACGCAGGGCGCACCCGGGAGCCATCCCGGGTGCGCCCTGCGGCATGTGCGGGCGCGCCCCGGGTCCGGCGGTGCGCCCCCGAGGCTCTGCGGGTGCCCGGCGCCCGGCCCGTAGAGTCGGACGCCGGACCGGCGGCGACACGGCCGGCGGTGACAGGGCGCCACACCGCGACCAAGGGCGAGGGCAGACGCATGACACTCTTGACGGCACTTCAGGGCGACTTCGGCGACCGCGGCGACGCGCTGCGGATCGACGGGCGGGAGCTCTCCCGCGAGCAGCTGCTCGGCGCGGCGACCGCGGTGGCCGACCGGGTGGCCGGCGCCCCCGCGCTGGCGGTGCTCGCCCGGCCCACCGCCGAGACCGTCGCCGCCGTGGTCGGCGGGCTGCTGGCCGGTGTGCCCGTGGTGCCGCTGCCGCCCGACTCCGGGCCCAAGGAGCGCGCGCACATCCTGCGCGACTCGGGCGCCGCGCTGCTCGCGCACGCCGCCGGGGAGGCGGCGCCGGAGAACGCCGGGGTGGCGGCGCTGCCCGTCGACCTGACCGAGCGGTCCGCCACCACCTACGCGGAGCCCGCGCCGGACGCCACGGCGTTCGTGCTCTACACCTCGGGGACCACCGGCGCGCCCAAGGGGGCGATGCTCCGCCGCTCCGCCGTCGCGGCCGACCTGGACGCCCTGGCCGAGGCCTGGCGGTGGACCGCCGACGACACCCTGGCGCACGGCCTGCCGCTCTTCCACGTCCACGGTCTGGTGCTCGGCGTGCTCGGCGCCCTGCGCACCGGCAGCCGGCTGGTGCACACCGGGCGGCCCACACCGGCCGGTTACGCGGCCGCCGGGGCCAGCCTGTACTTCGGTGTGCCGACGGTCTGGTCCCGGCTGGCCGCCGACCCGGAGGCGGCCGGGCGGCTCGCCTCGGCCCGGCTGCTGGTCTCCGGCAGCGCGCCGCTGCCGGTGCCGGTCTTCGAGAAGCTGGCGGCGCTGACCGGGCACGCCCCGATCGAGCGGTACGGCATGACGGAGTCGCTGATCACCGTCTCCACCCGGGCGGACGGCGAGCGCCGCCCCGGCAGCGTCGGGCTGCCGCTGACGGGCGTGCGGACCAGGCTGGTCGGCGAGGACGGCGAGCCCGTCCCCCACGACGGGGAGAGCGTCGGCGAGCTGCAGGTCGCCGGGCCGACCCTGTTCACCGGGTACCTCAACCGGCCGGACGCCAACGGCGAGGCCTGGACGGCGGACGGCTGGTTCCGCACCGGGGACGTCGCCGTGATCGGCGAGGACGGCTTCCACCGGATCGTCGGCCGGGCCTCGGTGGACCTCATCAAGAGCGGCGGCTACCGGATCGGCGCGGGCGAGGTGGAGGCGGCCCTGCGCGACCACCCGGCGGTCGCCGACGCCGCCGTGGTGGGCGCGCCGGACGAGGACCTCGGGCAGGCGGTGGTCGCCTACGTCATCCCGGACGGCGCGGTGACGGGGGACCAGCTGGCGGCCTTCGTGGCGGAGCGGCTCTCGGTGCACAAGCGGCCCCGGCGGGTGGTGCTGGTGTCCGAACTGCCCAGGAACGCCATGGGGAAGGTGCTGAAGAAGCAGCTGCTGGCGGAGTCGGCACTCGGGTGACGGGAGGTCATCCGGTGACGGTCGCTCATCTCCTCGACCGTCACCCCGCACGTCCTCCTCACCTTCCGTGAACCCTTCCTTTGGCGCACTCCACTGCGCGCTGTGAGCGGCCGCGTGCCTAACGTGACACGCAGGCAGAACTGAATCCCAGGGTGACAAGCCGCGGCTTCCGGTCGCAGGACCGGAAGCCGCGGCATGTCGACGGGAAACCCCTCTGCCGTCCCGTTCAGTGTTCAGCCGCGGTTCAGCAGCGTCAGAGGTGCTGGGCGGAGCTGAGCCGCGTTCAGCAAAGGAAGACAGCAGGATGACGACCGTCAACACCGGCGCACCGGGTGCCGCCGACGACCCGACCGGGCAGACCGCCACCACCACCGACGGGCCGGCGCGTGCCGCCCGACCCTCCCGGGCCGCGCGGGTCCGCCGGGGGATAGGCATGGTGGCCGTGATCGCGGCCGGCGCCGGCGTGATCGGCCTCGGTACCGGCGTGAGCAGCGCGGCCGCCGAGCCGGCGCCGGCCCACGCGGGCTGGGACGGTTCGCGGTACTGGTTCAAGAACAGCCAGGGTCAATGGCGCTGGACCACCCACTACGACATCTACCAGGCCCGGACCGGCGGCTCATCGGCCCCGTCGTCCTCGTCCGCCTCGTCCGCCTCGTCCGGGGGGATCACGCAGGGCTGGGACGGTTCGCGGTACTGGTTCAAGAACAGCCAGGGCCAGTGGCGCTGGACCACCCACTACGACATCTACCTGGACCGGACGGGTGGCGGCTCCTCGGCCGGTTCGTCCTCCGGTTCCTCCTCGGGCTCGGCCGGGGCGTCCACCGGCTCCGCCTCGACGGCGGCCGACGAGGACGTCGAGACGGCGGTGCAGTTCGCGCTCGCCCAGCTGGGCAAGCCGTTCCTGACGGCCGGCAACGGGCCGGACGGGTACGACTGCTCCGGCCTGGTGCAGCAGTCGTTCCGGCGCGGCGGCATCGACCTGCCGCGGGTGGCCAACGACCAGTACGCGGCGACCACGCCGGTCCGCGCCAGCGAGCTCCAGCGCGGTGACCTGCTCTTCTGGTCGGACGACGGCAGTGCCCGGGGCATCCACCACGTGGCGATCTACCTGGGCAACAACCAGTACGTGGAGGCCGCCCGGCCCGGGACCAACATCCGCATCTCGCGGATCAGCAGCGGCTACTACCCCACCCAGATGGGCCGCCCCTGAGGCCTGCGCCCGCCGGGACGACGCCCGGCCGGTCGGACGGCGACGGAAGCGCCGCCGTCCGACCGGCCGGGCGCTCGGTAGGTGGGGGCGGTCAGGAGGTATGGAGGTTCGGCGGTTTGCGGGCTCAGCGCCTCAGCGATTCGGAGATTTGGCACTTTGTCGCTATGTCGGGGCGTGGGGGCCCTGGGGCGGGTGGGGGCGCGAGAGGTGTGTAAGGGGGCGCGCGTAAGGTGGGTGCCCGCCGGTGATCAGGGGCGCGCGTACCGGCGTCCGGACGGGCGCGCGTACCGTGGTACGAGGTGTCTGGCCTGGGCACATGCCGCTGTCACGGGGCGTGGCCGGCTCCGGCGGCCGGGCCCGGTGCGGAGGCATGGGGACCGGCGCGGCGCGGGTACCACCTCGGGTGGCGCTGGTTCGGCTGACGGGGGCGCTGCCCGGTGCGAACGGCATCGGGGGAAGTCGAGGGGCAGGGGACGTTGTGATCGTCTGGGTCAATGGCACATTCGGGGCGGGCAAGACGACGGCCTGCCGTGAGTTGGTGGAGCTGCTGCCGGGGAGCACGCTGTTCGACCCCGAGCTCGTCGGGTTCGGGCTGCGCAACCTCCTGCCCGCCGACCGGCTGGCCGCGGTGTCCGACTTCCAGGACCTCCCGGCCTGGCGCCGCCTCGTCCCCGAGACGGCCGCCGCGCTGCTCGGCGAGGTGCCCGGTCCGCTGGTGGTCCCGATGACGCTGCTCCGGGAGGACTACCGGGACGAGATCTTCGGCTCGCTGGCCTCGAACGGCATCACGGTGCACCACCTCGTCCTGGACCCCGAAGAAACGATCCTGCGTGCGCGTATCGCCCAGCGGGACGAGTGCCCCGGCGATCCCGAGCGCAGCGCGCGCGTCCGTCAGTGGTGCCTGGAGCACCTGCCGCGCTACCGGGCCGCCCGCCGCTGGCTCATCGAGGACGCCCGGATGGTCGACAACGGTGAGCTGACCCCGCGGGAGACCGCCGTCCGGCTCGCCCAGCTCGTCCGGGAGGGGTCGGCCCGCTGCCCGATCGTCCAGACCCCGGACCCGACCGGGGACACGGTGGCCTCCGCCGTGCTGTTCTTCGACGAGCAGGACCGCGTCCTGCTCGTCGATCCCGTCTACAAGCCGGACTGGGAGTTCCCCGGCGGGGTGGTCGAGCGCGGCGAGGCGCCGACCGACGCCGCCCTGCGGGAGACCGCCGAGGAGCTCGGCCTGCGGCTCGACCCGGCGGCGCTGCGCCTGCTCGCCGTCGACTGGGAGCCGCGCACCGGCCCGCGCCGCGGCGGCCTGCGGCTGGTCTACGACGGCGGTCTGCTGGACGCCGCCGCCCGCCAGAACCTGCTGCTCCAACAGGAGGAGCTGCGCGGCTGGCGCTTCGTCAGCCTGGACGAGGCCGCCGGCCTGCTGCCCCCCGGCCGGTACCGGCGGCTCGCCGCCGCGCTGGACGCCCGCCGCAGCGGCGAGCTGCGCTACCTGGAGGCCGGGCGGCGGGCCGGGGTCGGCCTGGCCCGGGCGGCCGACGCGGCGTAGCCGGCCCGGGGGCGGCAGGATGAGGGCATGCCGTTCACACTGAGTCATCCGGCCGCCGTCCTGCCCCTGCTGCGTGCGGCGGGGGCGCGCGGGCCGCTGGTGGCCTCGGCCCTGGTCGCCGGGTCGATGGCGCCCGATGTGCCGTTCTTCCTGGAGTCGTTGCTGCCCGGTGTCTACGGGCAGGGCGGGACGACCCACCGTTGGTGGGCGGTGCCCACCGTGGACGTGGCGATCGCCGGCGTGCTGGTCGCCGGGTGGCACGGGCTGCTGCGCGCCCCGCTGCTCGCCCTGCTCCCCGAGCGGTGGGCCGGCGCGGCGGAGGCGCTGACGGTCCGGCGGGGCGGCGGCGCGAGCGCGGCCTGGTTCGCCGGCTCGGCGGCGCTGGGCGCGGCCACCCACGTCGGCTGGGACGCCTTCACCCACGGGGGCCGGCTGGGCGTCGCCCTGCTGCCGGTGCTGGACCGGACGGTCGCCGGGCTGCCGCTGTACACCGTGCTGCAGTACGGCAGTTCGGCGCTGGCCCTGGCGGCGCTGGCCGGGCACCTGAGGCGGGCCGCCCGCGCGGTGGAGCCCGTCCGGCCGGCCGCGGCGCTCCCGGCGGGGGCCCGGCGGGCCGCCGTGGCGGTGCTCGGCGCGGCGACCGCGGTCGGGGTGGCGCACCGGCTCCTGCCGCTGCGGCGGAACCTGATCCCGGAGTTCTGCTTCGGGGCCGGCGCCGGCCTCGCGGTCGGCGCCGTCGGGTACGCGCTGGTGCACGCGGGCGCGGCGCGGGTGGCGGCCCGGCGTGGAGGCCGGGCCGCCGGTGGGGAGCGGCCGGCCGAGCGGCTCCCGGTGTGACGGCGGTCGGTCCGGCCGTCACACCGGGAGCGAGGCCCGGTCGGGCCGGCCGGCTCAGGCGGAGCGCAGCTCGGCGTACCGGCGCAGGAAGAGGGCCTCGGTCAGGGCCATCCGCTCCAGCTCCTGCGGGTCGACGCTCTCGTTGACCGCGTGGATCTGGGTGGTCGGCTCCTCGACGCCGATCAGCACGATCTCGGCCTGCGGGTAGAGCGACTGCAGGGTGTTGCAGAGCGGGATCGAGCCGCCCTCGCCGGAGGCGACCATCGGCGTACCGAAGGCCTCGGCCATCGCCGCGCCCATCGCCTCGTACGCCGGACCGGAGGTGTCCGCGTTGAACGGTTCGCCGGCGCCCTGCCGTTCGATCCGGACCCGGGCGCCGGCCGGTGCCTGCGCCTCCAGGTGGGCGATCAGCGCCTCCTGGGCGGTGACGGCGTCGGTGCCCGGCGGCACCCGCAGGCTGACCAGTGCCTTGGCGGCGGCCTGGACCGAGGAGGTGGCGCCGATCACCGGCGGGGCGTCGATGCCGTGGACGGTGACGGCGGGGCGGGCCCAGAGCCGGTCCGCGACGGTGCCGGTGCCGGTGAGCGCCACGCCGTCCAGCACCTTGGCGTCGGTGCGGAACTGCTCCTCGGAGTACTGCACGCCGGGCCAGGTCTGGTCGCTGGTCAGGCCGGCCACCGCGACGTCGCCGTGCTCGTCGTGCAGCGAGGCCAGCATCCGGACCAGGCCCTGCAGGGCGTCCGGGGCGGCGCCGCCGAAGGCGCCCGAGTGCAGGTTGCCGGCCAGTGTGGTGAGCGAGACCTCGACCATCGTCATACCGCGCAGCGTGGCCGTGACGGTGGGCAGGCCGGCGGCGAAGTTGCCGGTGTCGCCGATGACGATGGCGTCGGCGGCGAGCAGTTCGGGGTGCGCGACGGCGTACTGCTCCAGGCCGCCGGTGCCCTGCTCCTCCGAACCCTCGACGATGATCTTCAGTGCGACCGGGTAGCCGCCGTCCACCTGGCGCAGCGCCCGCAGGGCCGTCAGGTGCATCAGGATGTTGCCCTTGCAGTCGGCCGCGCCGCGCCCGTACCAGCGGCCGTCGCGCTCGGTCAGCTCGAAGGCCGGGCTGAGCCAGGCGTCCTCGTCGAGCGGGGGCTGCACGTCGTAGTGGGAGTAGAGCAGCACGGTCGGCGCGCCCTCGGGGCCGGGCAGTTCGCCGTAGACGGCCTGGGTGCCGTCGGGGGTGTCCAGCAGTCGCACGTTCGTCAGGCCCTCGGCGGCGAAGGCGTCGGCGGTCCACCGGGCGGCGCCGTGGCACTCCTCGACCGGGAACTGGCGCGGGTCGGCGACCGAGCGGAAGGCGACCAGTTCGGCGAGATCGGTGCGGGCACGGTCCATCAGGGACCGGACGGCGTCGGCCAGGGGCTGCTGCGGCATCGGGGGCTCCGGAGGTGGTGGTCCGGCCCGGAGGTGGTCCGGGCGGACGATGCTGACAGGGGGATATGTCGATCATAGGCCGACTCGAACGGGTGGCCCGGAGGGTCGTGCGGACGTTCGGGGCGGCGCGACGGACGACGGCTCCGCGGGACGCATAGGATTGCTCGACGTGACTGACTCCGGAAGCTCCGATTCCCGTAGCCCGCTCGACGCCGAGGCGCCCGGACAGCCGTCCGAGCCGCAGCCCGCCCCGCCGCTGGGCGGGCCCGACCCGCTGGACGGCGTCTGGGACGTCGTCGTGGTCGGCGCCGGACCGGCCGGGGCCTCGGCCGCGCAGGCCGCCGCCGCCCAGGGCCGCCGCGTACTGCTGCTCGACAAGGCCGAGCACCCCCGGTACAAGACCTGCGGCGGGGGCATCATCGGCCCCTCCCGGGACAGCCTGCCGCCGGGCTTCCGGCTGCCGCTGCAGGACCGGGTGCACGCCGTCACCTTCGCGTACGGCGGCCGGTTCACCCGGACGCGGCGCTCGAAGCGGATGCTGTTCGGGCTGGTCAACCGCGACGAGTTCGACCTGCGGCTGGTGCAGGCGGCCAAGCAGGCGGGGGCGGTGCTGGTCACCGGAGTGACTGTCACCGGGGTCGAGCAGCGCGGCGGCGAGCACCGCACGGCCGTCGTCACCGCCGCGGACGGGCGCACCTTCGAGGCGCGGGCGGTGGTCGGCGCGGACGGCAGCGCCAGCCGGATCGGCCGGCACGTCGGCGTCTCCTTCGACCAGATCGACCTCGGCCTGGAGGCGGAGATCCCCGTCCCGGCGGAGGTCGTGGCGGACTGGGCCGGCCGGATCCACCTCGACTGGGGCCCGCTGCCCGGCAGTTACGGCTGGGTGTTCCCGAAGACGGAGTCGAACAGCCTGACCGTCGGCGTCATCTCGGCGCGCGGCGACGGCGAGCGGACCAAGCAGTACCTGGCCGACTACATCCGCCGGCTCGGGCTGGCCGGCTTCCCGCCGAGCGTGGAGTCCGGGCACCTGACCCGCTGCCGGGCCGAGGACTCGCCGCTCTCGCGCGGCCGGGTGCTGGTCGCCGGGGACGCGGCGGGCCTGCTGGAGCCGTGGACCCGGGAGGGCATCTCCTACGCGCTGCGCTCGGGCCGGCTGGCCGGGGAGTGGGCGGTCAAGGTGGCCGAGGCGGGCGGCGCGGCCGAGGTCCGCCGCGAGGCGCTGAACTACGCGTTCGCCATCAAGGCCGGGCTGGGCGTGGAGATGCGGGCCGGCAAGCTGATGCTGGCCGCCTTCGAGCGCCGCCCGTACCTGTTCCACGCGGCGGTCTGCCTGGTCGCCCCGGCCTGGCGGGCGTTCGCCCGCACCACCCAGGGGCACACCACCTTCGCCCAGGTGCTGCGCCAGTACCGGGCCGCCCGGAAGCTGACCTCGCTCGCCTCGCGGTAGGTCCCGGTCCGGTCGACCGTGCGCCCGGCAGGATCGACCGGACCGGACCCCTGACCGGCGGGGGCTCCCGCGGGCGGCCGTCGGCCGGTCCGCGGGAGCCCCCTTCGGTCGGGTCACTGCCGGGGCGGCGGCGCGCCGCCCGGGCTCACTTCAGTCCGGTGTCGAGCGCCGTGATGAGGGCGCCGTTCGGGGTGTCGCCGGTCATCTCCCAGATCATGGCGCCGAGCAGGTTCTTCGACTTCAGGTAGGCCGTCTTCTGCCCGATCGACCAGGCGTCGTCGAAGGTCCACCACTGCCCGCCCGCACCCGTGTAGCCGTAGGTGGCGACGGACTGGGTGTCGTGGTGGACGGTGAGGTTGGGGAAGGTGGTGATCAGGTTGTTGTACCCGCGGGTGCCGGCCTCCTCGGCGAACTGGCCGGGCGCCGCACCGGTCGCGCTCTGCCACTCGCCCGCCGCGCCGCCGTCCGCCACGCCCTGCCAGCCGCGCCCGTAGAACGGGAAGCCGATGGTGAGCTTGCGCGGGTTGACCCCGGCGCCGAGGTAGGCCTGGACCGCCGCGTCCACGCTGAAGTGGAAGGGGTACGGGTCCTGGCCGTCGGCGTAGAGGTTGGCCTGGTGGCCGGCCCGGTTGGGCTCCCACGAGTTGTCGCTGCCGGCGCCGTGGAAGTCGTAGCCCTGGACGTTGGCGATGTCGAGGTAGTTGAAGATCTTCGAGAGGTCCCAGCCCTGGTTGATCTTGACCGGGTCGGCCGGGGTGAAGGCCGTCAGCAGCTTGTGGGAGCCGCCGAGCGCGTCGAGCTGCTTGCGGAACTCGGCGAGCAGCAGGGTCAGGTTGGCCTTGTCGCCGGCGCTGTAGTGGTTGCCGGCGTGACCGTCGGCGGAGCCGGGCCACTCCCAGTCGAGGTCGATGCCGTCGAAGATCCCGGCCGCCACGCCGTCGCCGCCGGCGCCGTTGTAGAGCGGCAGGTTGCCCTTGATCCAGACGTCCACGCAGGACTTGACGAACTTCTGGCGGGAGGCCTCGGTGGCGGCCGCGTCCGAGAAGTACTTGGAGTACGTCCAGCCGCCGAGCGAGACGACCACCTTCAGGTTGGGGTACTTGGCCTTGAGCTTCTTCAACTGGTTGAAGTTGCCGCGCAGTTTGCCCCAGCCGTCGTCGGCCACCCCGTCCACGGACTGCGCCGCGCTCATCGGGCGGGCGTAGTCGGCGTCGGCGTCGCCCGCGCCGGTGCCCTGGTCCGGGTCCTGCGGGTCGGCCGTGGTGCCCTTGGTGACGCCCGCCAGGCAGGTCAGGTTGACCGGATCGATGTTCTCGAAGGCGTAGTTGACGACGTCGAGCTTGGCCGCGCTGCCCGAGGTGTCGAGGTTCTTGACGAAGTACTGGCGGCCGTAGATGCCCCACTGGGTGAAGTAGCCGACCCGGGCGTACTTTCCGGCCCCGACCAGGTCCGAGGTGGTGACGGCGAGCGGCGCGGAGGCGGGGGAGGCGTTGTCGGCGCCGTCCCGGGCCTTCACGGTGAAGGTGTAACCCGTCGACGGCGAGAGCCCGTTGACGGTGGTGGTCAGGGTGGAGCCGGTCACCGTCCGCACCAGCGCGGTGCCCTGGTAGACGTCGTACGCGGCCACCCGCAGATTGTCGGTGGCGGCGTTCCAGGCCAGGGTCACGTCGGTGGAGGTCACGGCCGTGGCACGCAGGTTGGTGGGCGCGGTGGGCGGGACGGGGTCGGTCGCCGGGTCGAAGGTGGTGGCCGTGACGGGCGCGCTGAGCGGGCCGGTGTTGCCCCGGGTGTCCTTGGCCCGCACGGTCAGGGTGTACGAGGTGGCCGGGGTGAGCCCGGTGACCACGGTGTCGGTGGTGGTGCTGGTGGCCAGCACGGTGGTACCGCCGAGCACCTCGTAGGAGGCGACCGGGAAGTCTCCGCCGGTGGCGGCCGGCCACTTCAGCGCCAGGCTGTGCGCGGTCGGATCGGTGACCACCGGGGTGCCGGGCGCGGACGGCAGGACGTCCGAACTCCCGTCGCACTTGTCGCCGTTGATCCGGCAGCCGGTCGGGGCGGCGATCGGGCCGTTGGCGACGAACCAGAAGCTGTACGGCTCGGTGGTGCCGTGTGCGGGGACGCTCGCGTTGTAGAAGGCGTTGGCGACGGTGACGTGGCGGCCGCTGGTCGTCGCGGTTCCGTTGTAGCTGCTCTGGACGGTCACGCCGGCCGGCAGGTCGAACTCCAGCGTCCAGCCGGAGACGGCGGCGGCGTTGTCGTTGTGGACGATGTACGTGCCCTTCCACCAGGAGCCGTTGTCGGCGGTGGTGAAGGCGGCGGTCAGCTTGCCGGCCGCGTTCGCCGGGGTGGCCAGCGCGGTGAGCGCGGCCAGCGGCAGCAGCAGGGCGGAGAGCAGCGTCAGCAGTCTGCTGCGCGCTCGCGGGCGTCTGGCCCGGGGTCGAGCGGACATGGTTCTCCCTGTGACTGTGGGGGTTGGACAGGGTGACGCAGAACCGTACGGGTGGTGCGCGGCCCGTGTACGCGGCCCGTGGTGCCCGGCCCGTGTACGTGGCCGGTGGTGCCCGGCCCGTGTACGTGGCCGGTGGTGCGTGGCCGATCGGTGCCCGCGCCGTGGGGGGCGCGGGCATGGGCACTGTAGGAGGACTGGACCAATGCGTCAACAGGTCTGTACCACTGGGGAGTTGACAGCGGGCTGCTATCCCCGGCGCGGACTGCCGGTCAGCTCGTCGCCGAGCGGGCTGCGGTGGTAGAGCACCGACCGCCCGTGCCGGGCCCGGGTGACCAGGCCGGTCCGGTGCAGCACCGCCAGGTGCTGGCTGACGGCGCCCGGGGTGACGCCCAGGCGGTAGGCCAGCTCGGTGGTGGAGGCCGGTTCGACGAGCAGCGCCAGCAGTCGGGCCTTCGGCGCGCCGAGCAGCAGCTCCAGGGCGCGCGGGGTGACCGGCACGGCCGGCCCGGCCATCCCCGCCCCGCCGCGCGCCGGGTAACTGATCTGCGGCGGACGGTCGTTGCTGATCATCGTGATCGCGCCGCGGGCGAAGAAGGTCGGGACCAGCACCAGCCCGCGGCCGTCCACGGTGATCTCGCCGTCCCAGTCCGTCCAGCGGCGGTTGATCGAGAGCACGCCGTCCGCCCAGTGCAGCCGGTGGTCCAGATCGGCGAAGAGCGCCGCAGCGCCCTGCTGGGCCAGTACCCGTGCCCGGTACACGAGGTCCGCGTCCAGGACGACCCGGGCCTGCGGCCACCAGGCGGGCGCCAGGCAGACCTCCCAGTACTCCTCCAGCGCGTCGGCGATCCGGGCCAGCAGCCGGGCCGGATCGCCGAGCCCGGCCGCCAGCGGGGCGGGCAGCGGCCGGCCGTGCGGCAGGAAGGTCTGCTCCAGCTCGGAACGCAGCTGCTCGGGTGGCAGTGACCGGACCACGGCCAGCTCGGCGCGGAACTCGGGCGAGGGGACGGCCGGGCGGGGCGTCAGGAAGTCGGGGATCCAGCGGTTGGCGGCGACCAGCGAGAGCAACAGCGTGGAGTCCAGCCGCTCGAAGCTCGGGCGCAGCCGTTCGAAGGCGGCGGACTGCAGCGGGTAGACGCCCGGGTGGGTCCACATCCGCAGGCTGAGCGCGGCCTCCTGGATCGGTGAGCAGGCGAACCAGGTGGTGGCGAGATCGGCAAGATCCAGCCTGAATCGGTGCATCTCTCCCCCCCCCCCGCCTGTCCAGCTCCTTTGAGGCAGAGCCTAAATCAGTACTGCGGGGGACGGGAACGCGGTGGGATCGGGGACATGACCACCTCACCGGCGCGATCCGCCGTGCCTTCGCCTGCCGCCGGCCCGCCCGCGGACCCCGCCGGCCCCGCCGGCCCCGCCGGCCCGCCGCCCGCGGACCGCCCGGCCCCGGGCTCGCGGCTGCTGCACCCCGACCCGATGGTGCGCCGGCTCGCCGGGATCACCCTGGTCAACACCGTCGGCAGCGGGCTCTCGCTCGCCGTCGGCGTGCTCTTCTTCACCCGCGTCCTCGGACTGAGCGCCGCCCAGCTCGGGTTGGGGCTCACCGCCGCCGGCCTCTGCGGCGTCCTCGCCAGCGTGCCGGCCGGGCGGGCCGCGGACCGCTGGGGAGCGCGACCGGTGCTGGTGGTGCTGATCACGGTGAACGCGCTGGGCACCGCCGGCTACGCCCTGGTCCACAGCTACCCGGCCTTCCTGGTGCTGGCCTGCCTGGTGAGCGCCGTCGACCGCGGCGCGGCGGCCGTGCGTAACGCGCTCTACGCCGAAGTGCTGCCCGCCGACCGCCGGGTGGCGGGCCGGGCCTACCTGCGGGTGGTGACCAACGTCGGCCTCTGCCTGGGTACGGCGCTCGGTGCCGTCGCACTCCAGGTGGACAGCCGACCGGCCTATCTGACGGCGATCCTGGCCGACGCCGTCTCCTACCTGGTGGTCGCGGTGCTGTTCCACCGGCTGGCCGTCCCGGTGGCGGCGGCGGTGTCGTCGCGGACGGGCGGGGCAGGCGGCCCGGCCGCGGACGGTTCGGGCGGGCTGCCCGCCCGGCGGCGCAACCCCGCCCTGCGGGACGGCCCCTTCCTGGTGGTGACGGTGCTGAACGCGCTGCTCTGCCTGCAGTTCGCGATGCTGGAGGTCGGCGTGCCGCTCTGGGTCGTCCAGCACACCGAGGCGCCCCGGATCACCGTGGCCGGCACCCTGATCGTCAACACCCTGCTGGTGATCACCCTGCAGGTCCGGGCCACCCGGGGGACCGAGGACCCGGCGACGGCCGCGCGGGTCTGCGGCCGGGCCGGGTTGATCCTCGCCGCCTCCTGTCTGGTGCTCGCCCTCGCCCACGGGCTGCCCGCCGCGGTCGCCGCCGTGGTGGTGCTCACCGGCGTGGCGCTCCAGGCCTTCGGCGAGGTGCTGAGCCAGGCCGGCGGGTGGGCGCTCAGCTACGACCTGGCCGGGGAGCGCGACCACGGCGCCTACCAGGGCGTCTACAACGCCGGGTCGGCAGCCTCGCTGATGATCGGACCGGCCGTGGTCAGCACCGCCGTCATCGGGTGGGGGCTGCTCGGCTGGGTCGCCCTCGGCGTGCTGCTCGCCGCGGCGGGCCTGGCCATGGGCCCCGCCGTCCGGTGGGCCCGGCGTCAGGGCCGGGCCACCGGAGGGTAGGGCGGTGCGCCGGGACAGGCCCGGCGCACCGGACCGGTCAGGCCTGAGCGGGGACCAGGGCGAGCGCCTCGATCTCGATCAGCACCTCGGGCAGGAACAGCGCGGCGACCTGCATCGCCGAACTGGCCGGGAGCGGCGTGGCGCCGAAGTACGCGTCCCGGGCCTCGCGAACGGCGGGCATGAACGCGATGTCGGTGACGAAGTAGGTCAGCTTGACGACGTCGGCGAAGCCGGCCCCGGCGGCGGCCAGGCAGCGGCTCAGGTTCTCGAACACCTGCCGCGCCTGCGCCTTCGGGTCGCCGACCCCGACCAGCTGCCGCTGCTCGTCGAAAGCGACCTGGCCGGAGACGGCCACCAGGCGGCCGGTGCCGGTGACGACCTGGGTGTAGCCGGTGGCGGGGGCGACCCCGGGCGGCTCGGCGATGTGGGTGAGGTGCGGGGCACGGGAGGTCATGCCCTCATCGTGGCCGACGGGTGCCCACCGCACCAGCGCCTCCCGCCCCAGCCCGGGTCGGCCGGTTCGTCCTACGTCGTCGCCGGGTCAGCGGACCACCTCGGGCAGCTCCCGGCAGTACCGCCGGTCCGCCGCCGGGAGGCCGCCGGCCGGTCCGCCGGCCCGCAGCACCACCTCCAGCACCGCCGCCGGGTCGCAGGCGTAACCGCCGGAGGCCCAGGCCGGGTTGGCCTCCACCACCGCCCAGCGGCCGCCGTCCAGCAGGCCGACGTCGATCACGACGGCGCTCGGCAGCGCCGCGGCCGAGGCGGCCAGCACGTCCGCGGCGAAGCCGGTCACCTCGGCGCGGTACCGGTCCTCGTCGAGCGGCGCGACGTCCAGGCCGCCGTCCACCGCGTAGCGCGCGGCGGTGCGCACCTCGCCGTCCAGGACGAACAGCCGGTACTCGCGGCGGAACCGGACCACCTCGCTCGCCAGCACCGGGGTGTCGTCGTCCAGCGCGTCCGGACCGGGCAGGCCGGACCCGTCCGGGTAGACCCGGGCGGGGAACAGCTTGTCGCCCGGCGGCTTGAGGAACATCGGGCGGCGCAGCCGGCGGGCCCCGGCCAGGGTGGTGAGGGTGAGCGTCCGGCCGGTCAGCTCCGCCGGCAGGCGGGCCGTCCAGTCGTCCGGCGGCTCCAGCAGGGCCAGGCCGAACGCGCCGCCGACCGCATCGGCGAACAGCGGGCCGCCGTAGACGTGCACCGGCGAGCCGATCAGCTCCTCCGGGGCACGCCAGGCCGTCGCGGTGTGCGCGCGCAGGCCGCGGCGGCCGGCGGCGGTGCGCAGCTGCAGGCCGGTGTCGTTGATCCGGGGAGCGAGCAGCAGGACGGCGTCGGTGGTCATGGCACGGATGCTGCCGTGGCGGGCGGCGGGCCGACCACCGGTTTTCCGGGCGAAGGGGTGACGGGTCTCGCGGCGGGTGGCTCTGGCCGAGCGGTGGGTGGGCATGTCAGAGTCGTCCGGGCGCCGTCCGATCAGGTCCTGCCCGGCACGATCGGCCGGACCGGACCCGGGGCGGACGCCGCGCAATCCGACCCACCCTCAGCCGGAAAGCAGGCCCGCACCGATGACCCGCGAAGTGCCCTTCGTCCGTGTTGCCACCGCCGATGCCGTCACCACCCTGACCCTCGACTCGCCGCACAACCGCAATGCGCTCTCCACCCGGCTGATGGCCGAGCTGACCGCCGGCCTGGCCGCCGCCGCGGCCGACCCGGAGGTCCGCGCGGTGGTGCTCGGCCACACCGGCAAGGTGTTCTGCGCCGGCGCGGACCTCTCCGAGGCGACCGGGACGGACCCGACGGTCGGCCCGCGCGGCTTGGTGGACCTCCAGCGGGCCATCGTGGACTGCGCGAAGCCGGTGATCGCGGTGATCGACGGGCACGTCCGGGCGGGCGGCCTCGGGCTGGTCGGCGCGGCCGACCTCGCGCTGGCCGGCCCGGCCGCCACCTTCGCGTTCACCGAGGTGCGGCTCGGTCTGGCACCCGCCGTCATCTCGCTGCCGCTGCGCCCCAAGCTGGACCCGCGCGCGGCCTCCCGCTACTACCTGACCGGCGAGGTCTTCGACGCCGCCGAGGCCGCCCGGATCGGCCTGATCACCGAGGCGACGGACTCCGCGGAGTCCACCGGCACCGCGCTGAAGGGCCTGCTGGACGCCCTGCGGCTCGGCTCGCCGCAGGGCCTCGCGCAGTCCAAGCGGCTGGCCAATGCCGAGGTGGTGCGCTCCTTCGAACGGGATGCGGAGGAGCTGGTCCGGCTCTCGGCGCGGCTGTTCGGCTCGGACGAGGCGCAGCAGGGCATGCGGGCGTTCCTGGAGAAGCGGCCCGCGCCCTGGGCGCGCTGAGCCCGTCCGGGCGCCGTTGCGGCTCCGGTCTCGGTCGTGACCGAGACCGGGGCCTCCGTCGCGGCGTCAGCTCCAGCGGACGACGGCGGTCTCCCGCCAGAGGTCCAGCAGCGCCCGGTCACCGCTGAGCTCGACCCGGTCGTTCCGCTCGGCCGGCAGCCGGTTCCAGAGCAGCAGGTAGAGGTCGCGGGCCGGGCCGTCGAGCGTGAGGTCGGCCGGGCCCGCGACCTCGGTGTCCTCGGCGGTGCGGCGGGAGACGGCGAGCGGGTCCCGGCTGATGGTGAGCAGCCACTCGCCCGGCCCGTCGGCGGGTGCGGCGTCGGTGGCCCGGACCAGGACGGTGCGCGGCCGCTCGCTGCGCACCCGGGCGTGGCTGCGGGCCATGAACCCGCGCAGCAGCTCGTCGATCCCGTCCAGTGCCAGGCCGCCGGCCACCCCGGGGCCCTCGGCCCCGGCGGCCGCGTCAGCGTCGAAGCGGTGCACCGCCGTCTCGTGCGCCTGGCGGCGGGCCCAGAACGCCCGCGGGGTCGGCGCGGGCAGGAAGCTCCAGCAGTCCAGGTCGGCCGGCGCCGCCGCGAGCGCCTCCACCAGGGCGCCGTGGCCCGCGCGGAACCAGTCGACCAGGCTCGCGTCCGACGGCGCCGGCCCCCAGGCGGCGCGCTCGCCGTCGGCGTCCAGCGGCGCCCGGTGCCCGTGCCGCACGTACGCGGTGGCCCAGCGGTGCACCTGGCCGGTGTGCAGCACGAGGTCGCGCAGCCGCCAGTCGGGGCAGGTGGGGACGGGCGTGGCGAGGTCGGTGCGGGCGGCGGCGTCGGCCAGCAGGACGCCCTCGTGGTGCAGCGCGTCGATGTGCTCGGTGATCTCCATGGTCGACGAGTGTGGCACCGTTCGCGGGTTTCGGACACGGCGGCCGAGGCCGCCCGGGACCGGTGTGATGTTGACCGCCTCCTCGGTGGCGGCGCCGGGGCGACCGGTAGCGTGACCAGCATGTCGATCACCAGTTCCCTGCTCTCCGGCGTCCGGGCCGGCAGCCGACGCGTCGCGGGCCGCCTCGTGCACCGGGGCTGGACGTTGGTCCAGCGAGCCGGCGCGGTGTCCAGCGAGAGCCCCGGCCCGTACCGGTTCGGCGAGTTGGGCGCGGGGACGAAGCTGACCTTTCCGCTCGGTGCGATCTTCAACGAGCAGTGGATCACGATCGGCCCGTTCTCGATCATCGGCGAGCGCGTCACCATCAGCGCGGGGTTCCTGCCCGGCCTCGACCTCGGGCCGGAGCCGATCGTGCGGATCGGCGGCGGCTGCGTGATCGGCCGCGACAGCCACATCGTCGGCCACCAGTCGATCGTCCTCGGCGACGACGTCTGGACCGGCCCCGGCGTCTACATATCCGACCAGGCGCACGAGTACCGGGCGACCGACCTGCCGATCGGCAAGCAGTGGCCGCGCAACGAGCCCATCGAGATCGGCGCGGGCAGCTGGATCGGCACCGGCGCGGTGATCCTGCCCGGCGCCCGGCTCGGCCGCAACGTGGTGGTCGCGGCCGGCGCGGTGGTGCGCGGCGAGGTGCCCGACCACAGCGTGGTGGCCGGTGCCCCCGCGAAGATCGTCCGGCGCTGGACCGCGGAGGAGGGCTGGCAGCCGCCGTTCCGCACGGACCCGCCCACCGCGCTGCCCGAGGGCATCACCGCCGACCAGCTGCGCGCCCTGGCCGGCTGGGACCTGCGGCTGCCCGGTGAGACGGGGGTGTGAGGCCCGGCGCGGGGGTGGCGGTGCCGCACGGCCGGTGCCGGGGTGAGGCGCGGGGTCGGGGTGAGCCCGGTGCCGGGGGCAGGCAGGCGCCGGGGTGAACCCTGTATCGGAGGGCTGGCAGGCGTCGGGGTTGAGGCGCGGGGCGCGTCCGGTCAGGCCGGTTCCTGGGCGCGCTCGGCGTCCCGGGCGGCGATGGCGGCGGTGATCCGGAGCAGGTCGGCCGGGCGGGTCGGGTCCAGGCCGGTGAGGACGGCCACCCGGCGCAGCCGGTAGTCGACGGTGTTCGGGTGCAGGTGCAGGGCGCGGGCTGTGTGGCGGCGGTTGAGGCCGCCGGCCAGGTGGGTGCGGAGGGTGGCGAGCAGTTCACCGCCGTCCTCCAACGGGGCGAGCAGCGAGGCGAGCCCGGATCTCGCCTGGCTCGGGCGGCTGAGCTGGTACTCCAGCAGGACGTCGTCCAGGCGGTGCAGCCCGGGCGGGCGGCCGAAGGCCTGGGCGACCCCCAGCACCTCGGACGCGAGAGCGGCCGCCGCGGCCACCCCGGCGGGCGCGGCGACGGCCGCCCCGGCCTGGACGGGGACCCCGGCGGCCCGGGCGGTGCTGTTCACGGTGTCCGCGAGGCGCTGCCAGGCGCCGGCCGGGACGCCGTCCGTCCGGCAGTCCAGCGGGATCAGCACCGGCCCGCCCGAGGAGGAGAGCGCCGAGAGCGCCGACTGCCGCGTGCGGTGGTCGAGTTCGGTGCGCAGCCGGCGCAGCTTGCGGTGGCCCGCCACGGTCCGGTCGACGCCGGGCGCGCGTTCGTCGGGGTGGTCGGCGACGGCGAGGGACAGGACGGCGTACGAGGGCGGCAGCCGGATCCCGGCTCTGCTGGCGGCCTCCTCGGCGGGGGCGCCGTCGAGCAGTGCGGTGAGCAGGGCGTGCCGGGCGGCCTGCCGCTCGTCGGCCATGGTGCGGCGTTCCTCGACGTAGCCGGCCCCGGCGGCGGAGGTGGCCTGACGGAGCTGGTCGAGCAGCAGCCGGTTGAGGACCAGCAGGTCGGCGGCGTCGTCGTCGCGGGCGTCCCGGGTGACCAGTTCCCAGCAGACCTCCATCCCGAGGTGGTGGGCGAGCAGGACGGCGTCCAGCGGCAGCCCCTCCTCGGCGCGCCGGGCGGCGGCCTCGCGGACGGAGGTGAACTCCTCCTCGTCGGCGGCCAGCCCGGTGCGGACGGCCTGGGCGAGGGCGCGGATCCGGCGCTCGGTGACCTGGCTGAGCTCGCCCGCCACCTGCTCGTGCGGCAGACGGCGGTAGGTCGGCACCCGCGCCAGCAAGGTGGCGATGACGGCCTCGACCAACGCGGGTACGGCGCCGAGCAGCCGCTGGTCGGCGGGCACTCCGCCGATCACCGGGATCCGCCAACCGGGGGCGCATGCGGGTGAATTGTGACCGGTCACAGAAAACACCGTCCAGGTCTGGGGGACACCCAAGGGCCGGGTCGGAGGGGCGGCCGCATGATGGAGGCACTCGGGTTACCTGTTGGTAACAAACTTCCGCTGTGGAGGCAACAGTTGAGAACCCCACTTCTCCGCCGCTCCGCCGGACCGGTCCGCCGCAGACTCCTCGGAGCGCTCGGCTCGGCCCTGCTGGCCGGCGCCCTGCTGGCCGGTGCTCCCGCCACCGCCGCGCACGCCGCCGCCGTACCGGACGCGACCCCCACCGCGTCCGGCCCGGCGGCTCAACTGCCCCCGGACGGTGACTCGGTGGCCTCGCCGCCGGGGGCCAACGACTGGGCCTGCAAGCCGACGGCGGCCCACCCGAATCCGGTGGTCCTGGTGCACGGCACCTTCGCCAACCGCTACGAGAACTGGCTCGCGCTCTCGCCGCTGCTGAAGAGCCAGGGCTACTGCGTCTTCGCCCTGGACTACGGCATGGTCCCCGGCATCACCTCCTCCGGCAGCGGCCTGCTGCTGCCGATCGGCGGTCTCGGCCCGGCCGCGGAGTCCGCCGCCCAGCTCGGCCGCTTCGTCGACCTGGTGCGCGGCGCGACCGGCGCGGCCAAGGTCGACCTCGTCGGCCACTCGCAGGGCGGCATGCTCCCGAACTACTACGTGAAGTTCCTCGGGGGCGCGGCGAAGGTCGACAAATTGATCGGCCTGGCGCCCTCCAACCACGGGACGACACTCTCCGGCATCACCAACCTCGCCCCGTACTTCCCCGGGGTGGCCGATCTGATCTACACGGCCTGCGCGGCGTGCAAGGACCAGGTGGTGGACTCCGCCTTCAACCGGAAGATGGCCACGGTGGCGGACACCGTGCCGGGGGTCGACTACACGGTGATCTCGACCGTGTACGACGAGGTCGTCACGCCGTACCGGACACAGTTCCTCAGCGGGCCGAACGTCAACAACGTCGTCCTGCAGGACCGTTGCCCGATCTCGCTCGCCGAGCACGTGGCCATCGCCTTCTCGCCGACCGCGCTGCACCTGGTCGTCAACGCGCTCGACCCGGCGCACGCGTCCCCGGTGTACTGCGGTTGACGGGGTGTACTGCGGCTGACGGGGTGTACTGCGGCCGGACCGGTGCACGGCGGGTGACGGGCTGAGGCCTGGTCACCGGTGGCCGAGAGCTGCGCAGGAAGTCGGCGGGTCCGACTTCCTGCGCAGTGGCGTGTCGGGGCCCGACGGCGCCGTGTCAGGCGGGCGGCGTGCGGAAGGTGACGGTGGCGGTCACGCCGTCGGGCCGCAGTTCGTACGGGCCCGGCCCGTCCAGCAGGGCGGCGTCGAAGCGCTCCAGGACGGTGTCGCCGACGGTGGCGCGGCCGGCCAGGCAGACGAGCAGGACGGTGCCGTCGGCCGGGACGTCCACCGTGCGGGGCCCGGTGGCGAGCGAGAGGTCGGCGGCGGTCCGCCCGCGCCGGGTCATCACGTTGAAGTCCACCACCGGCCCGTCGAGCAGCCGGCACCCGGTGTCGGCCTCGCCGGAGAACGCGAACGGGCGGAACGGGGTGTCGACGAGGTGCTCCGCACCGTCGACGGTCAGGGCCATGCCGGCGCCGTCGACCAGGGTGATCACCCGGTCGATCCCGGGGAAGGCGGAGAACGGCCCGGCGGAGGCGACGTCGGCGAGGCTGACCCGCCAGTCGAAGGCGTCCAGCCCGGCCCCGGCGGGGAACCCGGCGACCTCCCTGGTCACCCCGCCCCCGTTCAGCCACGCCGTCGCCGGGCGCTCGGCCGCCCGCAGTACCTGGATCCGCCCGGTCGTCGTCATGGCGGCATCCTGCCACGGGGCCGGGCGGGGCGTCCGGGCGGGACGACCACGGCCCGGTGCTCCGAGGACCTCCGGCGCGCTGGGCAGGTGGGCAGGTGGGCAGGTGGGCGGGTGGGCAGGTGGGCAGGCCGGTAGGCGGGCGACGCGGGACGGCCGGGCGGTACCGGGTGCGACCCGTCGGACCGGGGGAGGGGCGTTCGGCGGAGCTTCGAGCGCGCCCGGCCGTCAGCGCGCGCGGGCGGTGAGGGGGAGCAGGGCGGCGATGACGGCGGCGAGGGCGACCGTGGTGAGGGCGACCGGGAGGCCGACGCCGTCGGCCAGGAAGCCGATCACCGGCGGGCCGATCAGCATGCCGCCGTAGCCGAGGGTGGAGGCGAGGGCGACGCCCTGCGGACCGCCGGTGGCGCCGGCCCGGGCGATGGCGAGCGGGAAGATGTTGGCCAGGCCGAGGCCGACCAGTACGAACCCGGTCAGCGCGAGCGGGACCGACGGCGCGAGGGCGGCGAGCAGCATGCCGGCCGCGGCGGTCAGGCCGCCGAAGACCATCACCCTGGTCTGCCCCAGCCTGATGGAGAGCCAGGTGCCACCGACCCGTCCGCTGGTCATCGCGAAGGCGTACGCCGCGTAGCCGGCGGCGGCCGTGCCGGCACTGGCGTGGACGTCGTCGGTGAGGTGCAGGGTGGTCCAGTCCGCGATGGCGCCCTCGCCGTAGGCGCAGCAGAGCGCGGTGAGGCCGAGCAGCAGGACGAGCAGTCGGGCGTGCGGCACCCGGGCCGACCTCTCGCGGGCGGCGGGGGCGGTGGCGGAGTCGGCCGCGCGGCCGGGTGCGACGACCGGCGCGTCCGGGCCGCGGAGCAGGACGATGCCGGCGCCGACCGTGACGGCGAGGCCCAGCAGGCCGCTCAGGGCCAGGGCCCACGTGGTGGTCAGGGAGCCGGCGAGCAGGCCGCCGACGCCCGCGCCGACCAGGCCGCCGAGGCTGTACCCGGCGTGGAAGCTGGGCATCACCGGGCGTCGGAGCTGGGCCACCAGGTCGACGGCGGCGCTGTTCATCGCGACGTTGGCCCCGCCGTACCCCGCCCCGAAGAGCAGCAGGACGCCGCCGAGCGCCGCCACCGAGTGGGCGTGGGCGGGCAGCGGGACGGCGAGGCTGAGCAGCGCGAGCGAGCCGACGGTGACCGGCCGGGAGCCGTACCGGAGGCAGAGCCGGCCGACCAGGGGCATGGTGGCGACGGCGCCGGCCGAGACGCAGAGCAGGGCGAGCCCGAGCGCGCTGTGGGAGGCGCTGACCTGGCTGCGGATGTCCGGGATGCGGACCACCCAGGCGGCGAAGAGGAAGCCGTCGACGGCGAAGAAAGCGGTGAGTGCGAGCCGCGCGGCACCCCAAGGGGTGTCGGGCGCACCCGGCGTGCTGCGAGACTGGGGGGACGACCGGTCGATTCGGTCCTGGGCGCGGATTTTGTTTCGGGGCGGCACAAAGTAACAATAGGGGCGTGCAGCTCACTCCATCAAGTCCGAAGCCCGGCGCCGAGGCCGACCACGACGCCCAGCGCGACGCCCACCGCCGCTCGGCCCCCGATCGCGGTCGCACGCTGCTCGGCCCGGCGCTCTCGCTCATCCACACCGGCCAGACCCCCACCCGTTCGGCGCTCACCCGCGCGTTGGACGTCACCCGGGCCACCGCCGGAGCGGTCACCGCGGAGCTGGAGGCGCTCGGCCTGATCACCGTCGACTCGAGGCCGGCCGGCGGTGGCCGCGGCCGTCCCTCGCACCGGCTGGCCATCGACCCCGCGGGCCCGGTCGTGATCGCCGGCCAGATCCACGCCGACGGACTGAGCGTCACCCTCGCCGGGCTCGGCGGACTGCTCGATCCGCCGGTGCACCGGCCGCTGCCCGCCGCCACCGACCCGGTCCGGATGCTGCGCGCCGTCGCCGAGGCCGGCGCCGAACTGGCCCGCGACAGCGGTCGCCGCTGCCTCGGCGCCGCCCTCGCGCTGCCCAACCCGGTCACCGAACCGGACGGCACCGCGCTCGCCGCCCTGCACTTCGCCTGGCCCAGCGGCACGCCCGTCGCCGACCTGTACGACGTCGAGGTCGGCCGCGCCGACAACGGACCGCTCGCGCTCGACCCGCTGCCCACCTCCATCGCCAACGACGCCAACCTCGCCGCCCTCGCCGAGTACCGGCACGGCGCCGGCCGGGGCGCCCGCCACCTGCTGTTGGTCACCTCCGGCCACCGCGGCGTCGGTGGCGCGCTGGTGATCGACGGCCGGCTGCACACCGGCAGCGCGGGGCTCGCGCTGGAGGTCGGCCACCTCACGGTCGACCCGCAGGGCCGCCCCTGCCAGTGCGGCAACCGGGGCTGCCTCAACTCCGAGACGGACCCGGACGCGCTGTTCGCCGCGGCCGGACTGACCCCCGCACCGGACCGCCCGCTGCTCGACCAGGCCCGCGAGCTCTGCCACGCCGCCGCCGGCGACGAGCGGGCGCGGGCGGCCGTCGAGCACGTCATCGACCGGCTCGGCCTCGGGCTGGCCGGTGTCGCCAACATCCTCAACCCGGACCGGGTGGTGCTCAGCGGGCTCCACCTGGACCTGCTGGAGGCCGCGCCGGACCGGCTGCGCGCGGTGGTCGCCGAGCGCAGCCTCTGGGGGCGCAGCGGCCGGGTGCCGATCGTGGGCGCCGAGCTGGCGCACAGCGCGCTGGCGGGCGCGGCCGAGCTGGCCTGGCGGCCGTACCTGGCGGACCCGCAGTCGGTGCAGGCGGGGGCGTAGCCGCGGCGGGGGTGCTCGCCGCGGCGGTCCCGTGGTGGTCCCGTGGTGGCCGCCGCCGGCGAGCGCCGGGCCGGCGGATAAGCGGAAGCTGGGGCTACGAAAACCGTCACTTATCGTGACTCTCATACACTCGTAGTGAGCAATTGGGGGGTTCGAGCGAGGAGAGTGACCATGGGTGCCCAGTCGAGTGCCGAACGGACCGACGATGTGGACCGCTCCGACGCGGCCTACCGCAGCTGGCTCAAGGAGGCGGTGCGCAAGGTCCACGCCGACGCCAACCGCTCGGCCGACACCCACCTGCTCCGCTTCCCGCTCCCGCTCGACTGGGGCATCGACCTGTACCTCAAGGACGAATCCACCCACCCCACCGGCTCGTTGAAGCACCGGCTGGCCCGCTCGCTCTTCCTGTACGGGCTCTGCAACGGCTGGATCCGCCCCGGCAAGCCGGTGATCGAGGCGTCCAGCGGCTCCACCGCCGTCTCCGAGGCCTACTTCGCCCAGCTGATCGGCGTGCCGTTCATCGCCGTGATGGCCAAGTCCACCAGCCAGGCCAAGATCGACCTGATCGAGTTCCACGGCGGCGAGTGTCACCTGGTCGCGCGCTCCGACGAGGTGTACGCGGCCTCCGCCCGGCTCGCCGAGGAGACCGGCGGCCACTACATGGACCAGTTCACCTACGCCGAGCGGGCCACCGACTGGCGGGGCAACAACAACATCGCCGAGTCGATGTTCGCGCAGCTGCGCCTGGAGCCGCACCCCGAGCCGGCCTGGATCGTCGCCACCGCCGGGACGGGCGGCACCTCGGCGACCATCGCCCGGTACGTGCACTACATGCAGTACGACACCCGGATCTGCGTCGCCGACCCGGAGAACTCCTGCTTCTTCGACGGCTGGGTCCGCCACGATCCGGACGCGCTCTGCGACAGCGGGTCGCGGATCGAGGGGATCGGGCGGCCCCGGATGGAACCGAGCTTCGTGCCCGGGGCGGTCGACCGGATGATGAAGGTCCCGGACGCCGCCTCGATCGCCGCCGTGCGGGTGCTGGAGCAGGTGCTCGGCAAGAAGGCCGGCGCCTCCACCGGGACGGGGCTGTGGAGCGCGCTGAAGATCGTCGCCCAGATGCGGGCGGCGGGGGAGCGGGGCAGCGTGGTCACCCTGATCTGCGACCCGGGCGACCGGTACCTCGACAAGTACTACTCGGACGACTGGCTGGCCGGCGAGCGGATCGACATCGCGCCCTACCGTGCCCGCCTGGAGTCGTTCCTGGCCGGCGCGGGCTGGACGGGCTGACCCGGCCGGCGCCGAGGGCGGACGGTCACGGCCCGGTGCCGCATGCGGCACCGGGCTCCGTGGCGTGCGCGGTCGGTCGGTCGTGGTGCGGGCGGGTCGTGGCGCGGGCGGCCGGGGTGTCAGGCGGCCGGGGTGTCAGGCGGCCGGGGTGTGCGGGGCGGTCCGGCGCTCGGTGAGCAGTAGTGCGGCGGCGACCGCGACGACGACGGCCGTCGCACCGTGGATGCCGAAGGCCGCGGCCGCCGACCCGTGGTGGGTCAGGACGGTGACGGCGTCGTCCAGCGGGATGAGCGCGTCGACCAGCAGCAGCCAGCCGAGGGCTCGGCGCTGGCCGGTGGCGAGCAGGACGAGCGGGGCGATGCCGGAGGCGAGATCCCGGATGCCCTTGATGGAGAAGAACGCGGTGGCCTCGCCGTGCGGCCACTCGGGAAGGCCGAAGCCGGAGACGATGCTCTCCGGGGCGAACAGGTAGCCGATGCCCACGTAGCCGATCCCGAGCGCGACCAGCACGGTCAGGACGTCGGCGATCCGTCGGCGGACGCCGCCGGTCGGGGAGGTGGTGCCGGTGGCCGAGGTGGCGGCCGCCGGGGTGGTGGCCGTGCGGGTGACGGCCGTGCGGGTGGTGGCTGCGGTGCTGGTGCCGGACATGGTGGATCCCCCCTGGAAGCGTGAGGCTTGCGCTGCACTGGCTGCTAGCGCCGCTAGGAACAGGAATGACGCTAGCGCGTTCATTGCTCGACTGTCTAGCGCTGCTAGGCTTGATGTCATGTCAATCCAGGAGCGCCGCGAGCGCGAACGCGCCGAGCGGCATCAGCTGATCATTCGAACCGCCCGTGAGCTGGCGGAGACCGAGGGCTGGGAGGCGGTGACGACCCGCCGGCTGGCCGAGCGGATCGAGTACAGCCAGCCCGTGCTCTACAGCCACTTCGCCGGCAAGGACGCGATCGTGGCCGCCGTCGCGCTGGAGGGCTTCTCGGAGCTCGCCGCCGAACTGCGGGCGGTCACCCGGAAGGCGGACGGGCCGGTCGAGGCCTTCCGCGCCGTTGCGGGTCGCTATCTGGCCTTCGCGGCGGCCAACCCGGCGCTCTACGACGCCATGTTCACCCTGGCAACGGAGCTGCCGTTCGGGCGCCCGGACTCACCCGCCCCGCTGAAGGAGGGCTTCGCCGCCCTCGCCGGACCGGTGGCCGAGGTGGCCGGGGCCGAGGATCCGGAGCTCTTCACCGAGGTGGTCTGGGCGGCCCTGCACGGCCTGGCCACCCTCCGCCGGAGCGGCCGGCTCCGGCCGGACCAGGCGAAGCACCGCCTGGAGCTGCTGGTGGAGCGGATGCTGGGGAAGGAGGCGGCCCCGGAGCGCCGCTGAGCGCGGACCGCTCACGCTCCCGCCGCCGTCGCCGGGCGAGCCGCCACCCCGCCGCCCCGCCCGGCGAGCCCGCCACCCCGCTGCGGCCAGGGGGTCTTTGCAAAGTCGCGTCGGACCCGGCGGGACTTTGCAAACACGCCCGCCCCGCCTGGCGAGCCGCCACCCCGCCGCGGTCGCCCGGCGAGCCTCCGCCCCGCCCCGGCCAGGAGGTGTTTGCAAAGTCGCGTCGGACCCGGCGGGACTTTGCAAACACCCCCCTACGGCAGGCGGGCCGCCGGCAGGTCGGCGGGGACGAGCAGTTGGAGCTCCTCGGTGGACGGATCCGCGAGCTGGGCGACCCGCATGGCGTGCCGTTCCACCATGGTCTCGAAGACCTGCCGGGCGGTGCGCCCGTTGCCGAAGTTGGGGCCGCGCTCCAGGGTGCCGAAGTGCTGGAGCAGCGCGCCCTCGGTGGCCTCGGCCAGCGCGTACTCGTGCTCGGCGCACTGCGCGCGGGCGATCTCCAGCAGCTCGTCCGCGGTGTAGTCGGAGAAGGTGATGGTGCGGGAGAACCGGGACGAGACGCCGGGGTTGGCGGAGAGGAAGCGTTCCATCTCCAGGGTGTAGCCGGCCACGATGACCACCACTTCGTCCCGGTGGTCCTCCATCAGTTTGACCAGGGTGTCGATCGCCTCGCGGCCGAAGTCCCGGGCGCCGTCCTCGGGTGCCAGCGCGTACGCCTCGTCGATGAAGAGCACCCCGCCGCGCGCCCGGTCGAAGGCGGCGGCGGTGCGGATCGCGGTGGAGCCGATGTGCTCGCCGACCAGGTCGACCCGGGCCACCTCGACCAGGTGTCCGCGCTGGAGCACCCCGAGCGAGGCCAGGATCTCGCCGTAGAGCCGGGCCACGGTGGTCTTGCCGGTGCCGGGTGCGCCGGTGAAGACGAGGTGGCGGCGCAGTGAGGGGGCTTTCAGCCCGGCCTGGCGGCGGCGGCGCCCGACCGCGATCAGGTCGATCAGGGTCCGCACCTCCTGCTTGACGGTGGCCAGGCCCACCAGCGCGTCGAGTTCGGCCAGCGCCTCGTCGGCGGGTCGGCAGTCGGGGATCGGTCCGATCGCCGCAGGCGCGGTCAACGTGGGTGCGGTGGTGGTGAGTTGGGCGGCCCGCGCGGAGCGGGGGGCCGGTAGGTCGGCCGCGGGGGCGGTCGGTACGACGTCGTCCGAGGTGCAGGCCTCCACCACCGGGCCGGGCTCGGAGAACTCGAAGCCGGCCCGCTCGTTCTGCTCGGCCCGGCACCGGGTCAGGACGGTGCGGCAGCCGTCGATGATGTGGAAGCCGAAGCCCTTGCCGTGCGAGACCCGGCAGTCCTCGAAGGTGCCGCGGCCCTGCGCCGAGACGTAGACGCCGGCGTCCGAGCTGGCCCGGACGGTGCAGTCGCGCAGGACGGGGTCGGCGCCCTTGGTGACGATCACGCCGGTGGCGACGTCGGAGATCTCGCAGTCGGTGAGCAGCCCGCCGCTGCCGTGGTCGCGGAACCAGAGCCCGGTGCCCGCCTCCTGGACCCGGCAGCCGCTCAGCGTCACCCCGGCGCCGCCGCTGACCGAGACGGCCGAGCTGCGGATCCGGCTGAACGAGCAGCCCTCGGCGGTGGCGGCGGAGTCGCGGTCCAGCACGAAGAGCGCGTCCGGCAGGTCGTGCAGCGAGCAGTCGGTGAGGGTGAGCCGGGCGCCGTCGCTGACCCACAGGGCCGGGTACTCGCCGGTCGAGCCGTGGATCTCGCAGGACTCGGCGGTGGCCTCGGTGCCCTGGTCCCAGACCGAGAGCGCGCCCCGCCCGAAGTCCCGCACGGTGCTGTTGGTCAGGGTGAGCCGGGCCCGGCCGCGCAGGTCGGCGCCGTTCTCCGGCAGGTCGTGCACCCGGCAGCCGGTCAGGACGAGTTCGGCCTCGCCGTCCAGGGTGATCCCGTTGCCGGTGACCCGGTGGATGTCGCAGTCGACCAGCCGCCCGCCGGCGTGGGCCTCGGCCTGGACGCCGCTGCCCCGGATCTCGTAGATCTCGCAGCCGGTCAGCTCGGCGGCGCTGCCCGGGTCGGTGAGGAGCACCCCGGCGCCGGTCGCGTGGTGGACCCGGCAGCGTTCCAGCGCGGCGGTCGCGCCGCCGAGTACGGCCAGTCCGGCCTGCCCGGCGGCGGCGACCTCGCAGTCCTCGAAGGCCGCCGCGGTGCCCTCGCCGCGCAGCCGCAGGCCCAGCCCGGTGGGGTTGGCGACCACGCAGCCGCGCAGGGTGGGCCGGGCTCCGGCGGTGACCTCGACGCCGGTGGCGGAGCGGGTCTCCACCCGGCAGCCGCTGAGGGCGGGCGTCGCCTCCGGACCGGTGATCAGCACGGCCGGGAGGGAGCTGTCGCTGCCCTCGATCACCAGGTCGCGGACGGTGGCGGCGGCCGTGACGGTCAGCGGCACCCCGCTCGGCGGATCGATCCGGACCGTGCCGGGGCCCTGGGCCGGGACGACCGTGACCGGTTTGTCCAGGACCAGGTTCTCCCGGAAGGTGCCCGGCCGGACGCTCACGGTGTCACCCGGTTCGGCGGCCGCGAGGGCTTCCGCGAGGGTGTCGTACTCGCCGGCGCGGCGACGCCAGCGGGAGGCGCTGTCCTGGGTGACTCGGACCCTGTGCTCAGCCATGACGGTCTGTCGTCCCCACCTTCGTCGAGCCGGCGATCAACGGGCCGTACGCGCGGGGTGCGCGGTCGCCCCGCCCACCGTAGCGCGCTCGCGCGGGTGGTCCGGCCGCCGCCCGTCGGGCCCGGCCGGGGACCGTTTCGTGTTCACCACATGTTTCAACGAGCGCGCACAGTTCGGGTTCCGAACGCGGTGCCGGACCAGCCGCCCCCGGCAGTGGCGTCCCCGGCTGCGTCCCCGGCGGCGGACCCGACGTCCCGGGCGGCGACAGCCGCCGCGACCGCGGCCCCCGAGGAGGCCGGAGCGCCTGCGGCGGCCGCCTCGGACCGGGCCGGCCCACCACCCCGGACCGCTCGGCGGAGGTCGCGACGGTCGCGACGGCCCCCCGGGTCACCCGTCCGCCGACGGCACCGGCAGGAGGGGTGCCCACCCTCCGCGGGCGCCCCCGGCTCACACCCGCTCGTCCGCCGGCCAGTGCGCGCCGCCCTCCAGCACCTCGACCTCGTCGCCGAGGCGCAGCGTGCCGAGCACGTCGCCCTCGACGCCGGCCGGGCGCTCGGGGATCAGGTTCTGCCCGAAGGCCGCCTTCTTCAGCAGCCGGTGGTGCCGGGCCAGGGTGCGCAGCGGCTCGGGGCCGCGCCGCTCACCGCTCTCCTGGTCGGTGGTGGTGACCACGCAGCGCCCGCAGGGCTTGACCACCTTGAAGGCCAGCTCGCCGATCCGGATCCGGCGCCAGCCGTCCTCGGCCCACGGCTCGCTGCCGGAGACGACCACGTTGGGGCGGAAGCGGTCCATCGGGAGCGTCTCGTGGCTCTCCGGGTGCTCCTCGGCGATCAGGGCGTTGAGCCGGTCCAGCGAGGCGGTGGTGGTGAGCAGCAGCGGGAAGCCGTCGGCCATCGAGACGGTGTCGCCGGGCGCGCCGAAGTGCGGGTCGACCGGGCGGGCGCGGGGGTCGTCCAGGTGCACCAGCCGGTAGTCGCCCAGGTGCTCGGCGATCCAGAGCTGGGCGTCCTTGACGGCCTCGGCGGCGTGGAACCGGGTGCCCCAGACCTCGACCTCGGCGAGCGGGTCGCCGACGGCGACGGCGGGGGTCGGGACCTCGATCCGGGAGCCGTCGGGGGCGGTGAGCAGCAGCGAGCCGTCGTCGGCGGGCTCGGCGCGGATCTGGCCGAGGGCGGTGCGGTCGCGCTGGCTGACGAAGCGTCCGGTGGCGTCCGCCAGCATCCAGCGCCGGTCACCGGCCAGTCCCCACGGCTCGACCTGGGCATGCTCGGGGCTCAGGCGGTACATCGACTTGACGGGGTAGACGTGGAGTCCGGTGAGCAGCATGCTCCCATCCTGCCAGCTCCGCGCGGACGACCGGCCTCCCGCTCCGGGTGGACGACCGGCCTCCCGCTCCGGGTGGACGACCGGCCTCCCGATCCGCGCGGACGACCGGCCTCCCGATCCGCGCGGACGACCGGCCTCCCGATCCGCGCGGACGACCGGCCCGTTACGCGCACGGACCGCCCGGCCGCCGTGGGGGTGGCGGTCCGGGCGGTCCGTGGATGACCCGTTTCTCCGTACGCCCGGCGCGGGTTGGCGTCGGGGTGGTGCTCAGGTGCTGTGGATGGGGCCGGGTGGGGCCGGCCCGGGGTCGTCGGTCAGTAGCCCTGCCCCTGCGGCTGGTAGCCCTGCTGGAACTGGCCGGGCTCGCCGTACGGGCCCGGGCCCGGGCGCTGCGGCTGCATCGGGCGGACCGGCGCGACCGGGGTGACGGCCGGGCGCAGCTGGGCGCCGCCGAAGCCCTGCTCGCCGCCGTGGCCCTGGAAGCCGGAACCGGCCTGGCCCGGGCCGCCGAAGGACTGCTGGCCGCCGAAGCTCTGCTGCCCGCCGAAGCTCTGCGGACCGCCGTGCTGCTGGCCGGCGGCGTTCGGCTGGCCGCCGAAGGAGCCGGGAGTGCCCAGCGGCTGCGCGCCGAAGGTCTGCTGGCCGCCCTGGCCGGCACCGACGAAGGTGTTCTGGCCGCCGAAGCTCTGGCCGCCGGAGGGCTGGTAGCCGCCGCCGGTGGCCTGCGAGAAGCCGGGGGCGGGAGCCTGCGGCCGCTGTCCGGACAGGTACGGCTGGGGGGCGCCGTAGCCGGGGGCGGGCGGCTGGGGCGCGGCGGCGTACGCCGGCGCGGGCTGCGCCGGGATGTACGCCGTGGCGGGGCCGGCGGAGGGAGCGCTGCTCGGGCCGGGGCCCAGGGCGAGGCGCGCGGGCGGCAGCGCGGGGAGGTTGCTGCCGGGGGTGTCGTACCCGGTCGCGTACCGGTTCTCGTAGGACGGGCCGAGGCCGGATCCGTAACCGGACGAGAGCGCCGGCGGCAGGGCGGCCGGCACGTTGATGGGTGCGATCTGCGGGACACCGCGCTCTGCGACGAGGCTGTCGTAGATGGGCGTGCCGGAGGAGAAGGACGGAGAGGGGTAGCCGACTCCGTCGTAGGAGCGGGGCGAGGTCATGGGGCATACGGTAAGCCCACAATGCGCCTGCTGAGGAGAGTGGGAGGCCGAGCAGTTCGAGTGTTTACACAGTCTTCGCTCGCACAAAAGCTTCGAAAGTGTGAAGAACGGACATAGCGGCGGCTACTTCAGGCCAGCTTCGGGTCGGGGTGCGGGGTCGAACAGAGCCCGGACTGAGCCGGTGAAGCCCCGTGCGGTAACGGGCCGGTGGACGGTTCGGGGCCACGCGAAGAAACTTTTGCGGTCGGGGCGTGCGCCGGCGCATTCAAGCCCCTGCCGACAGCGCGGCAGAGGCTCGTGAATGTTTCGGGGATAAAGTTCCCGTGAACGCTTCCCGGGGCGGCAGAACCCGAGGTCAGCGTGCCTGTGCCGAGGTCGGCACGGCCTGCGCCGGGAAGCCCGGACGGCCGGCCACCTCCGAGGTGCAGAACGAGCAGCGTACCGCCGCCACCGGGATCGGGCTGAGGCACTCCGGGCAGTCCGCCTTGGCCACCGGGGCGGGCTTGGCGCCGTCCAGCCGCGCCTGCAGCCGGCTGACCGGAACCACCACGATGAAGTAGATCACCGCGGCCACCAGCACGAAGCTGATCAGCGCGTTCACGAAGACGCCGTACGGGAAGGCGGTGCCGGCCACCGCGAAGGTCTTCTGGGTGAAGTCGCCGACGGCCCCGGTGGCGACCCCGATCAGCGGGGTCAGGAAGGCCGTGACGAACCCGGTGACGACGGCGGTGAACGCCGCACCGATGACGATGCCGACCGCGAGGTCCACGACGTTTCCGCGCAGCAGGAAGCTGCGGAATCCCTTGAGCACCGGGTGACTCCAAATCCGTACGGGGGAGGGTGAGATGGGACCGCGGGCCCCGGCCGGACATCCTGCCGACCGGGCGTGCCCGCGGTCCAACCGCGTTCACCCGATCCGCCTAACGGGCCGGGGCCCGGTCAGGCGGCGCGCAGACGCTCCGCGTACGGCTGGATCCGGACCACCGCCCCGGCGATCCGGCGCACCGTGGCGGCGTCCATCTGGGTCCAGAGCGGCACCGTCAGCACCGAGTCCGCCAGCCGGTCGGTCAGCGGGAGCGACTCGGCCTGGCCGAGGTGGGCGTAGGCCCGCTGGCGCTGCACCGGCGGGTGGAAGTAGCGGCGCGAGTCGATGCCCTCCGTCCGCAGTGCGTCGGCGAGTTGGCGGTTGGTGAGCCCGAAGGCGGCGGCGTCCAGGATGAGCGTGAGGTCCTTGAAGGTGGAGACGTCGCCCTCCTCCGGCAGGGCCAGGCGCAGCCCCGGCAGCCCGGCGGTCGCGGCGGCGAACTCGGCGACGAGTGTGCCCCGACGGGCCACCCTTTCGGGCAGGCCGGCCAGCCAGTTGAGACCGACGGCGGCGTGCAGCTCGCTCATCCGGGCATTCAGGCCGGGGAAGAGCGTGTCGTAGTCGCCCGGGTTGCCGTAGTCGCGGGCGGTGCGCAGCCGCGCCGCGAGGGCGGCGTCCCGGGTGGCGACCAGGCCGCCCTCGCCGGCCACCGCGACCTTGGTGGGGCTCATCGAGAACACCTCGGCGTAGCCGAAGTTGCCGACCGGCACGCCCCGACGACTGCTGCCGAACCCGTGCGCCGAGTCGTACACCAGGGGGACGCCGGCCGCGTCGGCGACCTCCTGGAGGCGCTCCACCTGGCAGGGCGTGCCGTACACATGAGTGGCCATCAGCGCGGCCGGGCGGTCGGCGGCGGCGAGCCGGGCGGCGGCGTCCTCCGGGTCCAGGGTGATGTCCTGCTCGCGGGCCTCGGCGAACACCGGGGTGCCGCCGGCCCAGTGGGCGGCGTGGGCGGTGGCGGAGAAGGTGAAACCGGGCATCACCACCGGCCGGCCGTCGGCGAGGCCGGCCGCCTGGAGCACCAGCATCAGGCCGGCGGTGCAGTTGGAGACGGCCACCACGTGCGGCACGTCCAGCAGTTCGGCGGCGGCCTCCTCCAGTTCGGCGACGGTCCGCCCGTTGGTCAGCTGCCCGCTGTCCAGCACGGTGCCGAGCCGTTCCAGCAGGGCGGCGCGGTCGGGCACCTGGACGCGGGTGAGCGGCAGGCCCTCCGGGAAGGCGGGCGTGCCGCCGAGGGCGGCGGGCAGGGCAAGGGTGTCGGTGGTCATGGCGCGGTGGATCCCCCCTGGGTCGGTGACTGGGTAGGTGACTGCGTCGGCGACCGGACCGGTGACCCGGCCGGCGACCGGACCGGAGACGCTTCGTCGGACCCCGGCCCGCCGATGTGGGCGGGGTGGGCTTCGGGTGGCCGCCGGCGCCCGCCCCACTGGCCCGGCGCGACCCGCCAGACCGGCGGCGGCCGGCGTCCGGCGGCCCCTCGGGCGGCGGTGGAGCCGGCCGGGACGACCAGCAGGACCAGGACCAGGGGCAGGACCTGGACGCGCTCGCGCGACAGGATGCCCATGTTGTTGATGGTCGAGAAGGCCCAGCAGAACAGCAGGGTGTAGACGGCGGTGAAGGCGATGTACGAGCGCTGCACGAAGAGCCGGGGCAGCCGGCTGAGCCGCGGCCAGCCCCGGATGAACATCACCAGCAGCGCGAAGCACTCCACCGACTGGATCAGGTTCTGGATGTTCGAGGCCTCGAACGGGAACGGCCGGAACAGCACGCTGACCACGGCGACCGGCAGCCCGGCCGGATTCAGGCTGAACTGGGGCGCGGCGTCCTCGGGGGCGGTCGCGCTGATCATCGAGTTGCCCTGGCTGGTGCGCCGGGTGGTCTCCGAGAGGACCTGGTTCACGGCGTCGCCGCCGGTGCCGTCGGTGCCGAAGAAGGTCGAGACCTGCTGCAGCATCAGCACCGCCATCGCGCCGAGCACCACGGCGGTCAGGATGGTCCGCAGCGGTCCGAGCGCGCTCACCTGCTGCGGGCGCTTGCGCAGCACGTAGGCGACCATCAGACCGGCCCCGGCGAGCGCGGTGACGTGCGGGCGCACCATCGCGGTACCGACCGACCCGAGCGCGATGCAGGCGAAGGCGCCGAACCGGCGGTCCAGCAGCCGCGCGGTGCCGTAGGTGGTCAGGCCCAGGCAGAACATCATCCAGGCGTCCTTGCCGATGCTGGACGGCCAGAACAGCAGCGAGGGCAGGAAGAAGACCAGCTTGGCGTACTTGCGGGTGTCCGCCTCGGGGAAGGCGATCTGCAGGGCCCGCCAGAACAGCAGCAGGCCCCAGAAGCCCAGCCAGGAGAAGACCAGGAAGCCGCCGATCAGCGACGGCCCGGTGATCGCGTAGACCACGCCGGTGACGATGATGACGAAGCCGGTGCCGGCGACCTTCATCCCGAGGTCGTAGTGGACGCCGGCGAGGAGGTCGGCCTGGTCCAGGTAGGCGGCGAGCTCGGCGCCCTTCTGGTGGTACATCTTGGCGTCGGCCGCGCCGCCGTACAGCACGAAGGCCATCAGGTAGCGGGGGAAGGCGCAGAGCAGCTTGGCGGTCATGGCCAGCATCAGCAGCCGGAACACGTCCCGCTCCGGGTTGGCGGCGGCGATCCGGGCCAGGACCGGGGTGCCGACGGCCATCAGCACCGGGAGGATCAGCAGCGCGCCCCAGGTGTCGTACGAGGTGTGCACCATGGCGACGACGAAGAGGGTGACGTAGCCGGTCACCAGCGCGGCGGCGACGGCGGACGGCCAGGGCACCCGGTCCCGGACGGCCGCGACGGCGGACGGCCGGGGCGCGCGGCCCAGTCCGGCCCGGGCCGGAGCCGGCCGGGCCATCAGAAGACCTCCAGGTCGCCGAGGGTGAACCGCCAGTCGGACAGCGCCAGTCCGGTCCGGCCGGCCGGGGTGCGGGCGGCCAGCGTCATCCCGGTGCGGGGGGCCCGCAGATAGCCGGCGCGCAGCGCGGCGGCGGCGGCCTCGGTGCCGGGGGAGAGGTGGGTGGCGACGTGGTCGCAGCCGGACTCGCGGGCGGCGGCGCGCAGCAGCCGGGCCGCGCTGTCCCGGTCGCCCGGGCGGACCAGCACGTCGGCGAGGGTGAACTCGGCGAGCGGGCCGCGCCGGCGGGGCCGGCCGACGGCCAGGCCGGTCAGCTCGCCGCCCCGGTGGCAGGTGAGGACCCGGTAGTCCAGGCCGGGGGCCTCGCCGTAGCGCCAGCGCAGGAACTCCGGGGTGCGCAGGACGGCCAGCCGTGGATCGGCGCGGTCGGCGGCGGCCCGTTCGCGCAGCAGCTCGGCCAGCTGACCGTCGGCCGGCTGACCGTCGGCCGGCGGGGCCGCGTGCGGGCCGGTCGGGCGGGTCGGGGCGTCGCGCGGGCCGGTCGGCGCGTCGTGCGTGGCGTCGCGCGGGGCGTCGTTCGGGCCGGAGCCCGCCACCCGGTCGGCGAACCACGACCGGGCGGTCGGCAGCCGGCACACCGGTGGCGCGGCCGGACCGGCCGACTCCCGGGCCAGCGCCGCCCGCACCCCCCGGGCGAACGCGGCCGGCCGGACCGGGCGCAGCGCCACCGGTACCCGGCCGAGCTCCTGCCAGCCCATCTTCCGGTAGCCGGGCAGGCTGTTGCCGTTGGGCGTGTTGAACACCAACTCGGCCTGACCGGAGACCTGTTCGAGCAGGTCCAGGGTGAGCCGGCGGAAGATCCCGCGGCCCTGGAAGTCCGGGTGGGTGGCGGTGTCCACCGGCCGGACGGCGGTGACGGTGCGGCCGGTGACGCCCTCGTGCCACTGCCAGCGCAGGAAGAGCCGCACGCCCGCGAGCCGTCCGTCCGGGGTCTCGGCGACCAGGCCGGGGCTGGCGCCGAAGGGCCCCAGGCGGTGCTTCCAGGCGAAGAAGTCGGCGGTGCGGGTGCCGGTCGGGCCGCCGGCCAGGGAGGCGGTCAGCAGATCGAGCACCGCCGGGAGGTCGGCCTCCGCGAGCGGGCGGAAGACGGGCTCGGCAGGGGCGGGCAGGGCACTCACGTCCGGACTCGCTCTCCGATCGGTGGTAGGAGCCTTCGGGGGATCGACGGCGGGCTCAGTGCCGCAGGACCTGCTCGTACACCGCCTCGACGGCCCGCTGGGCGCCCGCGACGTCGAAGCGTGCGGCGCGCTCCCGGGCCGCCGCGCCGAGGCGTTCCCGCAGCTCCCGGTCGTCGGCCAGCCGGCCGAGGGCGGCGGCCAGGGCGGCCGGATCGCCCGGCTCCACCAGGAGGCCCTGGTCGCCGTCGTCCAGCACCTCCGGCATGCCGCCCACCCGGGTGACCACGGACGGCAGGCCGCTGGTCATCGCCTCCATCAGGGCCACCGGCAGGCCCTCCTGGCGGGAGCTCAGGGTGAAGACGTCCAGGCCGGGCAGCAGCGCCGGGACATCCGGGCGGGAGCCGGCGAACAGCACGCTGTCGCTGACGCCCAACTCTTCGGCGTGGGCCCGCAGCCGGCCGTCCAGCGGCCCGGCGCCGATCAGCACCAGCCGGGCCCGCGGACGGTCCCGGCGCAGTCGGGCGTGCGCGAGGAGCAGCGTGGCCTGGTCCTTCTTCGGCGTCAGGTTGCCGACCGTGCCGACCACGAACGCGTCCTGCGGCAGGCCGAGTTCGGCCCGGGCGGCGGCGCGGGCGGCCGGCCCCTGCGGGGCGCCGGCCAGGTCCGGCCCGTGGTGCACCACGTGCACCCAGGCGCCGGGGCGCCGGCGGGCGGCCGGGATGGTCCGCTCGACGGCGTGCGAGACCGCGACCACCGCGTCGTTGCGCCGGTACGTCAGCGCGTTGGCCCAGCGGGTGACCGGGCGGTAGCGGTCCCAGACGTTGTGCTCGGTGTGGACCAGCCGCGGCGAGCCCGCGCCGCCGGGCCGGTACGAGAGCAGCCGGGCGGCGGTGGCCGGGACGGGCATGTGGGTGTGCACCAGGCCGTAGCGGCGCTCGGCGAGCAGGCGGCGCAGGCGCAGCGGCCAGCGCGGGTCGGCCCGGCCGGGGGTGCCCGGCACGCCGCCCAGGCAGTGCACCCGCACCCCGGCCTCGGTGAGCGCCGGAGCGAGCGCGTCCTTCCAGGGCAGCACGTACGCGACCTCGACCTCGTAGCGCGAACCGTCCACGTGGCGGGCGCAGTTGAGCAGCAGCTGCTCGGCGCCCCCGCGGCCGAGGCCCTTGGCCAGCCAGAGCACCCGGGTGCGTCCGGTCACCGCTCCTCCGCCTCGCGCAGCAGGGCCGGCTCGCCCTGGTCGCCGTCGACCGCGCCGGCCTTGGGGCCGTGGCCGTTGAGGCCCTGGCCGGCGGCGCCGGCGCCGTTCCTCCCCGGACCGAGGGCGTCGCGCCGGGCCCAGCTCGGCGTCGTCCGCTCCGCGCCCCGGTCCGCGGCCGGCGCCGGTGCCGGCGCCGGCGCCGGTGCGGCCGTGCGTGGCAGTGCGGCCCGGTCGGCCCGGCCGCCCGGCGCCGCCGGACCGCCGCCCGCCGTGGTGCGCCGGCGCCTCCCGGCCGGGCCGTCGCTGCCGAGCAGCGCCACCCCGGCCACCGGTACACCGGTCCGGGAGAGCAACTCGGCCACCCGGTCGGCCTGTTCGGGGGTCGCATTGCCGCTGCGCACGGTGACCAGCACCGCGTCGGCGTGCTGGACGAGGTCGTACGCGTCGTTGGCGTGCAGCAGCGGCGAGGTGTCCACCAGGATCACGTCGGCGTACCGGCGGGCCCGGCGCAGGACTTCGGCGGCGCGCAGCACCAGCGCGGCCGGGTAGGCGGTGGTGTTGCCGCCGGTGATCAGCGAGACGCCCGCCACGTTGGTCGGCCGGATCAGCTCGTCCAACTCGCCGAGCTGTTCGCCGCTGAGCAGTTCGGCCATCCCCGGGCCGCCGCCCACACCGAGGTGGGCGTGCAGCTGCGGATGGCGGAAGTCGCAGTCCAGCACGAGGACTTCGCGCCCGGTCTCGGCGAGCGCGGCGGCCAGGTTGGCGACGGTGGTGGTCCGCCCGTCACCGCTGCTGCCGGAGGCGACCAGGACCACCGGGGCCGGATCGGCGAGCCGGCGCGGGGCGGAATCGGCGCGCTCCCACTCGGTGTGCCCGGCGGCCGACCGCCCGAGCGCGTCCGGACCGGTGAGCAGCAGCGTGGAGCGCAGCGAGCGGTACGCCTCGGCGGCCGGGTCCGAGGGGCGGGCGCGGACCAGCGGCTCGCGCAACCGCCGCAGCCGGCGGGAGAGTTGTGGCACCTCGCCGATCACCGGCAGGTTGAACCCCTCCTCGACGGCGTTGCGGGTGCGCAGCCGGGTGTCCATCCGGCTGAGCATCAGCGCGGCGACGACGCCGAGGCCGAGGCCGAGCGCGACCGCCAGGCCCAGCCGCACGCTCCGGCTGGGGGAGGAGAGGAGGTTGCCGGCGCTCTGCCGGGCGTCGATGCTGCCCCACTGCTGGATGGCGTCGGTCTGGGCGCCGTTCTGCAGCTTGCTGATCGCGGTCAGCGTGGCGGTCAGCGAGGTGGACGCGGCGGTCAGTTTGGGCTGGAGCTTGGGCTGGTCCGCGGCCGAGGCGCGGCTGAACTGCTGCTGGATGTCGTCGAGCTGCTTCTGCTGGGCGTCGGCCTGGGCCTGCAGCTTCTTGACGGTCTCGGCGGCGCTCTTGGCGGACTCGTCGCTGAAACCCTTGATGATCGCGGCCGAGTAGGCGGCCGCCAGGTCGGAGCAGGACTGCTGGGTCGGCCCGGTGGTGGCGATCGAGAGCATCTGGGCGCTGTCGGCCGTCACGGTCCGGCGGGCGATCACCGCCGCCGCGTCGGCGATGCCGAGCTGCTTGGCCGCCGCCGTCGCGACGTCCGAGCCCTGCGCGTAGGAGAGCACCTGGTCGGCCCGCACGGTGTCGCCGGCCCCCGCGACCGGCGTGATGGCGACCTTGCACTTCCATTTGGCGTTGTCCACCGTGTCACCGGTGGGGGTCAGCAGCCAGCCGACGACGAGTGCGGCGAGCGTACAGCCGACGAGCAGTCGCCAGTACCGCCGCAGGACGGTGAAGTGGTTTGCCGGTTCCACCGGTCGGATCCCCTCGCGTTCGTGGTGCGGTGGTGCTGTTGGGCTCCCGTCGGGAGCGCGGCGGTCCGGGTGCTGCTGTCTGTCCTGCGCCACGCTCTCGGCCCGGTGGAATCCCTCGCCCGATGTCGCAACTCGCCCCCCTGACGACTCGCTCCCCGCGGCGGAGCGGTGCCGGCCGGGGTGCACGGCCCGGCCCCGCCCGCGCACCGGCCCCCGCCCGCCGGTCTCCCTGCGATGCTTGCCGAGCCGCGACGTGCGGCGCAACCGCTTTGGCGATACTGGGCCCGCCCGATGGCCGGGAGCGGGTGGTGAGCGGTCGGATCCCGTCAGATCGTCCGCAGCCGCAGCGAGCGCTCGTAGAACTCGACCATCTGTGCCGACACCTGATGCAGTGTGAAGGCCGTGAGGAACCGTGCCCGCGCGGCCTTCGCCCGCACCCGGGCCGACGCCCGGTCCTCCAGGGTGTCGACGAGCGCCGCCGCCAGCGCGGCCGGCTGTTCCGCCGGCACCAGCCGGGCGTAGTCCTCCGAGCCCACCGTCTCGCGCAGCGCCGGCACGTCCGCGCAGACCAGCGGCACGCCGACGCCCATCGCCTCCATCGCCGCGCTGCCCAGCCCCTCCCAGCGGGACGGCACGGCGAACGCGTCGGAGGCGGCCATCAGGTCGAAGACGTCGCCGCGCGGCCCGAGGAAGCGCACGCTGCCCGTCGCCCCGGCGAGCGCGGTCAGCCGGGGCGTCTCGGTGCCCTCGCTGCCGGCCAGCAGCAGCACCGCGTCCGGCTCCGCCCGCAGGACCGCCGGCCACGCCTCCAGCAGCACGTCCAGGCCCTTCTGGTACTGCTGGCGCGCCGCCGCGAGCACCACCGGCGCGTCCTGCGGCAGGCCCAGCGCGGCCCGGACGGCGGCCCGGCGCTCCGGGGTGACGACGCCCAGCAGCTCCGGGTCGCGCCCGCGCGGCACCACGTCGATCCGCTCCCGCGGCACCCGCAGCCGCTGCGCCATCGCCCCGGCGACGTGCCGGGTCAGCGCGTGGAACCGGCGGGTGCCCTGGGCGGTCGCGGCGTCCACCGCCTGCGCGGCCCGCACCTTCCAGGGGCTGAGGCCGCGCGCGTTGAGGTGCTCGGGCCCGTACGCCGAGTTGACCAGACTGGAGACCACCGGCGTACGGGCCGACAGCGCGGCGGCCCGGCCGAGCACGTCCGACTCGTACAGGGTGGTGTGGACGAGATCGGGGCGGCGCTCGCGGACCAGCCTGCGCAGCGCGGTGACGGTCCGGCCCCGGGTGGCCCGGCCGACGCCGAACACGTCGGCGCCGGCCGCGGTCAGCTCCGGCTGGAAGCCGCCGGGCGAGTCCTTGAGGTACGCGACGTCCAGCTTCACCCCGGCCCGCACCAGTTGGGGGGCCATCGCCACCAGGCCCTGCTCGGCCCCGCCGACCCGGCTCACGCTGTCGATCACATAGAGCACATGCACAGGCCAACCCCCGCCCTCCTGGGCGCGGCCGGTCTCCCATGACGGCCGGCACCCTGACTGCCGATCAGCATCGCAGGTGGCGGCGCCCGCCCGCCAGGTATTCGGCCAGGAGCCTCCCGCCGCCCGGAGCGGCCGGGGGCGGCCGGGGGCGCGCACCGGGGCGTGCGACCGACACCGGCGGCGTACGACGGCACCCGGCCGGCGCCCAACGGGAGTACCCGCGCTGGCGCGCGGGCCACCGCCGGGTTGCGCGAAGGGGCTGCCCCGCGCCTGCCCCTGTGCCAAGGTCGTTGCCATGCCCGACGCGACGCCGGCGAAGACGGCCGGAACCCGCCCCCGCATCCTGCACGTGATCACCGACCCGCGCCGCCGCGGCGCCCAGAACCTCGCCCGGGACCTCCACCGGGAACTGCGCCGCCGGGGCCAGGGCTCCGCCCTGCGAGCCCTCGCCCCGCACCCCGACGCCGCCCCCGACGCGCCCGACACCCTCGCCACCCCCGTGCTCGGCCCCGCCCGGCTGCACCCCGCCACCCTGCTCGCCCTGCGCTCCGCCGCGCGCACCGCCGACCTGGTCGTCGCACACGGCTCCGCCACCCTCCCCGCCTGCGCTTTCGCCCTGGCCGGCACCCGCACCCCGTTCGTCTACGTCTCCATCGGCGACCCCCGGCACTGGACGGCGAGCCCGCTGCGCCGGCTGCGCACCGGCGCCCTGCTGCACCGCGCGGCCGCCGTCACCGCGCTCGCCGACGAGGCCCGCACCCTGCTGCAGGAGCGTTTCAGGCTGCCCGCCGGCACGGTCCGCACCATCCCCAACGCCCGCTCCGCCGACCGCTACCCGCCCGCCGGGGGCGAGGCCGACCGGCGCGCCGCGCGCCAGGCGCTCGGCCTGCCCACCGAGGGCCTGCTGGTCGCCTGGATCGGCGCGATCGCCCCCGAGAAGCGGCTCGACCTCGCCCTCGACGCCCTGGACCGGCTCCCCGACGTCCGCCTCGCGGTGGCCGGTGACGGTCCGCAGCGCGCCGCCCTGGAACGGCATCCGGCCGCCGCCCGGGCCCAGTTCCTCGGCACCCTCGCGGACCCGGCCCCGCTGTACCGGGCCGCCGACGCCCTGCTGCTCACCAGTGACAGCGAGGGGGTGCCCGGCGTCCTGATCGAGGCGGGCCTGGCCGGGCTGCCCGCCGTCGCCACCGATGTCGGCTGGGTCCGCTCGGTGGTCCGCGACGGCGCCACCGGTGCGCTGGTCGCTCCCGGTGACCCGGTCGCGCTCGCCGAGGCGCTGGCCAAGGTGCTGGCCGGCGACCGGACGGCGCTCGGCGCGGCCGCTCGGGAGCACGTGCTGGAGCACTGCGAACTCGGTGTGGTGGCCGACGCGTGGCAGCGGCTGTTCGCGGAGCTGGTGCGCTGACCTGCGGGCGGTGCCGCGGCGGCCGTCGGGCCGGGGCGCGGGTCCGTCACGGGGCGCCGGGCCGCGCCGCGCCGGACGGCCCTGCGCCGCGCCGGTCGGGCTGGGCCGAACGGGTGAACCCGAACCCGGTGGCACCGCCCGAACCGGCCGGTAACGAAGCGTCACGGAGACACTTCCGGCTGTGAAATCACTCCTGAGGTCCACCGTCCTGCTGGCCGTCGCCACCGGGATCGCCGCGTCCCCCGTCCAGGCCGGCGCGGCCACCGTCCACCAGCCGTCCCGCGAGGGCGCCCAGTCCGTCCGGGTCGACCAGCTGAAGCCGGTGCGCGAGAGCGCCCGCACCGAGGCCGTCGAGTTCTTCTGGTACGACTGCGGCCACTCCCAGCAGCTGGAGCAGCCGCTCCAGGCCTGGGCCGAGAAGCACCGGGCCGACGTCAACCTGCGCCGGGTGCCCGCGATCTGGCAGGGCAGCCCCGAGGAGCGCGCGCAGCGCGGCCATGCGCGCCTCTACTACACGCTGGAGCGCCTCGGCCTGGTCGAGCGCCTGCAGACCAGCGCCTTCCGCGCCGTTCACACCAACGAGCAGGACCTCACCACCGAGGACGCCACCACCGACTGGGCGGTGCGCCAGGGCGTCGATCCGCAGGTCTTCCGCGACGCGTACCGCTCGGCCGAGGTGCAGCGGTCCGTCGAGGACGCCGCCGCGCTGTTCGTCCAGTACCGGATCAACGAGCTGCCCACCGTGGTCGTCCAGGGCGAGGAGCGGACCTCGCCGACCAAGGCCGGCGGTGTCGGTGCGATGCCCGACGAGCTCGACCGGCTGGTCGAGCAGGACCAGCAGCGCAACCCCCGGCACTGACCCCTCTCCCGACCGACCGATCACCTTCACCGAACCGACCCCCGGCGACCACACTCTGTGCCAGAGTGGACGCCGGGCCGCACCGCCGGGGTCGAGAACTGCCATGGTGGCGGGCCCACTTCTCGATACCGGCGGTACCGGAGAGGGCAGGGGTCCGTGGGGGGACAACGCGCGCAGCTCGTCGACGAGCGCGACAGCCAGACATCGGCCGCGTCGGGGCGGCCCGCGGTCGCCGACGGGCCGCCACCCGAACTGGTCTTCAAACGCCGGCTGCGCCCCGCGCAGGTGGCCCGTGAGCTGTGGGGCGCGCGGGAGCTGGTACGCGCCCTGGCCGAGCGCGACCTGCGCGCCCGCTACAAGCAGGCGGTGCTCGGCTTCGCCTGGGCGGTGCTGACCCCGCTGGCGCTCTGCGCCATCTTCACCCTCGTCTTCCACCGCGCCGTGAAGATCGACACCGGCTCGGTGGACTACCCGCTCTTCGCCTACGTCGGCCTGATCGTCTGGCAGTTCTTCAGCAACACCATGAACCAGGGCGCGCTGAGCCTGGCCAACAACCTCAGCCTGCTGAACAAGGTGTACTGCCCGCGCGAGGTCTTCCCGCTGGCCACCATGCTGGTCGCCAGCGTGGACATGGTGATCGGCGTCGGCGTCCTCGGCCTGCTCTTCCTGATCTTCTGGACCGCCCCGGCCGCCACCTTCCTCTGGGTGCTGCCGCTGCTGGCCATCCAGTTCGCCTTCACCTACGGCGTCGCGCTGATCCTCTCGGTGGCCGTGGTCTACCTGCGCGACGTCCGCCACCTGCTGCCGATCATCACCCAGATGGGCGTGTTCGCCACCCCCGTCGCGTACCCGCTGGCGCAGATCCCGCAGCGCCTGCAGGAGATCTACGTCGGCTTCAACCCGCTGGGCGCCGTCATCGAGGGTTACCGCGGCGCCCTGCTGTACGGCGACGCGCCGGACGTCACGCTCACCTCGATCGCCGCGGTCTCCTCGCTGGTGTTCCTGGTCGGCGGCTACCTGCTGTTCAAGAAGCTGGAGACGGGGATCGCCGATGTCGCCTAGCCCGACGCACCCCCTGGGCACCATCCGCACCGACCAGGTGTGGAAGCGCTTCAAGGCCGACCAGCAGCGGATGCTGCTGCGCGACAAGGTCGACTCGATGGCCCGCCGGCTGCGCGGCGAGAAGGGCGAGGAGTGGCGCTGGGCGCTGCGCGACATCACCCTGCACATCGAGCCGGGCGAGTCGGTCGGTCTGATCGGATCCAACGGCTCCGGCAAGTCCACGCTGCTGAAGATGCTGACCCGGGTGATGTACCCGTACGGCGGCGTGATCGACGTGCGCGGCCGGATCGGCGCCCTGATCGAGATCCGGGCCGGCATCCACCCGGACCTGACGGGCCGGGAGAACATCTACCTGTTCGGCGCGTTGCTCGGCCTGCGGCGGCGCGAGGTGGCCACCCGCTTCGACGACATCGTGGAGTTCGCCCGGCTCGGCGGCGCGATCGACCGGCAGGTGAAGTTCTACTCCTCCGGCATGCAGATGCGCCTCGGCTTCGCCGTCGCCGCCTACCTGGAACCCCATGTGCTGCTGGTGGACGAGGTGTTGGCGGTCGGCGACGCCGTCTTCCAGCAGCGCTGCCTGGACCGGATGCGCGAGGTCGCCGAGCAGGGCACCACCATCGTCTTCGTCTCCCACGACCTGCCCGCCGTGGAGTCGATCTGCCGGCGCGGGATCTGGCTGGAGCAGGGCTCGGTGCGGGTGGACGCGGGCATCAAGGAGGCGATGGCCGGCTACCGGGACTCCATCGAGGCGCAGTCGGAGACCGGCGGCCGCACCGGCGAACCGCTGCAACTGCTCAAGCACGCCGTCCGGGGGGAGGACCGCGACAGCCTCACCACCGACGAGCCGATGACGGTCGAGCTGACCCTCGGCGGCGACTACCGGGGCGACGCCACCCTGCACCTGGGCGTCAGCGAGGGCACCTCCAGCCCGATCTTCCAGATCAGCCACGAGGTCCGGCTCACCGGGGAGGACCACCAGGTCGCCTGCGTGATTCCCCGACTGCCGCTGCCGCGCGGCCGGTACACGCTCTGGGCGGGCGTCTACAGCATCGGCCGGACCGACGGCGGCACGCTGATGAGCTGGCACTCGGTCGGCCAGTTCGACGTGTTCGGGCCGATGCTGGACTCGCCGCCGCGCGCGGTGGTGCTGGCCGCCCCGGTGTTCGTCCCGCACCACTGGGAGGAGTGACCCGTGAGCCCTGTCCGGGTGCTGGTCCACCTCAACAACCTCGCCCTGGGCGGCGCCCAGCTCAACGCGGTCGACATCGCCCGCACCCTGCGCGACCGCGGGCACGATCCGGTGCTGTTCGCCCAGGGGGTGGCCGGCCCGGCCCCGCTGCTCGACGTCGCGACCGGCCACGGCCTCGACGTGGTGGTCGCGGGCGGGCCCGACACCCCGCGGGCGGACGTCCGCCGCCGGCTCGGCCGCCTCGCCGCCGAGCACGGCAGCCAGCTGCTGCACGCCTGGGAGGTCCGGGCGGCCCGCAACTCCTACTTCGGGCCCGGGCGTTACGGCCGGCTGCCGGTGGTCACCACCTTCTACGGCATCCGGATGCTGCGCGGCCTGCCCCGGCACCAGCCGCTGGTGCTGGGCCTCGGCGCGCTGCTGGGGGACGGCCGGGCCTTCGGGCACCAGGACGTCAGCCTGATCGAGCCGCCGGTCAACACCGCCACCGACGCGCCGGGCCGGGTGGACGGCGCCGCGTTCCGGCGCGAACACGGCATCCGGGCCGACGAGTTGCTGCTCGTCATCGTCACCCGGCTGGTCCCCGCGCTGGAGAAGGACGCCGGCGCCGAGCTCACCGTCGAGGCCGTCCGCCGGCTCGACGACCCGCGCGTGCGGCTCGTCGTCGTCGGTGCCGGCCCCAGCCTGGAGCGGCTGCGCGCCGACGCCGCCTCCGCCAATGCCGCGCTCGGCCGCCAAGCCGTGCTGGTGCCCGGGCAGTTGGCCGACCCGAGACCCGCCTACGAGGCCGCCGACATCGTGCTCGGCATGGGCGGCTCGGCCCTGCGCGGCCTCGCCTTCGCCAAGCCGGTCGTCGTGCACGGCGCCGCCGGCTACAGCGCCGTCCACGAGCCGGGCCCGCTGGTCGAACCGCACGCCTCGCGCTGCATGTACGGCTTCGGCGACGGCTCGCGCGAGCCGGAGCCGCTGGCGGCCCAGCTCCGCGGCCTGCTCGACGACCCCGCCCGACGGGCCCGGCTGGGCGACTGGGGCCGGGAGTGGGTGGTCGGGCGGTTCTCGCTGGACAGCGTCACCACCGCCTTCGAGGACCTCTACACCCGGGTGCTCGCGCGCCCGGCGCGGGTGACCGGCTGGCTGCGGGACCTGGAGCAGATGACCAGGTACGAGTTCACCAAGCCGGCCGCGCTACGGCTGCTGCGGCGCTGACGGCGGGCCCTGGCGGCGCAGCAGCAGGGTGACGAAGCCGAGCGTGCCCCGGTAGCCGTGCAGCCACTCGGTGCGGTGCCGGTCGGCGGCCTCCCGGGCGGCGGCCGCGTCCGGGTGGTCCGGGTGGTCCAGCGCCCACTGCGCGAGCGAGCCCGTCCAGGAGAACTCGTAGTCGTCCCACTCCTGGGGACTGCTGACGTACCCGTACACCGGCACCCAGCCGTCCGCGATCACCCGGTCCGTGGTGGTCGCCAGATCCGCGAAGTCCTCCCGGGCCGCGCCCAGGCCGTCCAGCGCGGCCCGGGAGGGCTCGCGCTCCCAGAAGCCCTCGCCGACCAGGACGTGGCCGCCCGGCGCGAGGTGCTCGCGGGCCGCCGCGAGCGTCGGCAGCAGCCCGCCGAAGGCGTGCGTCGCCCCGACGTTCAGCACCAGGTCGAACGGCTCCCGCGCACTGAACTCCCGGGCGTCCAGGTGGTGCAGACCGAGCCGGCGCTCCACCCCGACCGCCTCCGCCGTCTCCCGGGCCCGGGTCAGCGCCGCGGCGTCGAGGTCCACCCCGACCGCCTGCCAGTGCGGGTGCGCGGTCAGCGCCCGGATCAGCCAGCCGCCCTCACCGCAGCCGAGGTCCAGCGCCCGGCCGGTCCCGGTGTGCGCGGTCGCCCGGGTCAGCAGCCGGGCGACCGACTCGTCGGTGATCGGCGCGGCGATCGGGTGGTGGGCATGGGCGAGGCGGGAGATCGTCTGACGGTTCATTCGAACAGTGTGGACCAGGCGCGTTCAGTACGTCCGGCCTTTCCAGCGCGCCCCCCGGCCGCGCCAGTGCTGCACCGCCGAGTCCACCGTCATCAGCAAGTAGAGCGAGGCGGTGAACGGCAGCAGCAGCGCGGCCGGCGCCGGCTGCCGGTAGTAGCGCAGCATCGGCAGGAAGGTGCCCGTCATCAGCGCCCACGCCGCACCACCGGCCGCGGCCACCGCGCCGTGCCCGGTGACCAGCCCGGCCACGGTGGCCGCCGGCGGCACCAGGTAGACCAGCGCCAGCCCCAGCACCGTCCCGGCCAGCAGCACCGGGGAGTGCCGCAGCTGGGCGTAGGCGCTGCGCGAGACCATCCGCCAGAGCTGGGCGAGCCGCGGGTACGGGCGGACGCTGTCCACCTGCTCGGCCAGCCCCAGCCAGATCCGGCCGCCGGCCGCCTTCACCGCGCGGGCCAGGGACACGTCGTCGATCACCGCGCCCCGGATCGCCGCCACCCCGCCGGCCCGCTCCAGCGCCTCCCGCCGCACCAGCGAGCAGCCGCCCGCCGCGGCGGCCGTCCGGGCCCCGGGCCGGTTGCTGCGGCGGAACGGGTACAGCTGGGCGAAGAAGTAGACGAAGGCCGGCACGATCAGCCGCTCCCAGCCGGTCTCGACCCGCAGCCGGGCCATCTGGGAGACCAGGTCGCGCCGGTCGCTCTCGGCGGCGGACACCAGCTCGGCGAGCGAGTCCGGGCCGTGCGCGATGTCCGCGTCGGTGAGCAGCAGGTACTCGGCGTCCGGGCCGGCCAGCTCGACCCCGTGCCGCAGCGCCCACAGCTTGCCCGTCCAGCCGGGCGGCAGCGGGGGAGGGGTGGTGACGGTCAGCTCCAGGCCCTCGGGCCGGCCGAGCGCGGCGGCCAGCGCGCCCGTGCCGTCCGAGCTGTGGTCGTCCACCAGGATCACCCGGGCCCGCCCCGGGTACTTCTGCGCGAGCAGGCTCGGCAGGCTGAGCGGCAGCACCTCCGCCTCGTCCCGGGCCGGTACCACCACCGCGACCTGCGGCCACCGGGCCGGCGGGCGGCGGGGCGGCAGCCGCACGTCGGTGCGCCAGAACGACCCGTGGCAGCAGGCCAGCCAGAGCCAGACCAGCAGGGAGAGGACGGCGATCCACAGCAGGACGGTCACCCGGGCAGTCTGCCGCACCAGGGGCCCGCAGCGGTGGATCGACTAAAGTCTTGCCCTGTGAAGATCGCACTGATGGACTCGGGAATCGGCCTGCTGGCCGCCGCCTCCGCACTTCGGAACCTGCGACCGGACGTCGACCTGGTGCTCTCCTCCGACCCGGCCTCGATGCCCTGGGGCCCGCACACGCCCGAGGAGATCACGGCGCTCGCGCTCGGTTGCGCGCGGGCGGCGGCGGCCCTCGAACCGGACGCGCTGGTGATCGCCTGCAACACCGCCTCCGTCCACGCGCTCGACGCGCTCCGGGCCGAGCTGGAGCCCGCGCTGCCGGTCATCGCCACCGTCCCGGCCATCAAGCCGGCCGCGGCGCTCGGCGGGCGGGTCGCGATCTGGGCCACCCCGGCCACCACCGGCAGCGCCTACCAGCGCGGTCTGATCCGGGACTTCGCCGGAGCGGCGGCCGTCACCGAGGTCGCCTGCCCGGGCCTGGCGGACGCCGTCGAGCACGGCGACGACGCGGCGATCGACGCGGCCGTCGCGGACGCGGCGGCCCGCACCCCGGCCGGCACGGAGGCCATCGTGCTCGGCTGCACCCACTACGAGCTGGTCGCCGACCGGATCCGCGCCGCCGTCGCGCCCGTCGCCGCCGCGCACCTCACCCTGCACGGCTCGGCCGACGCCGTCGCGGCCCAGGCCCTGCGCCGGGTCGCCGACCCCGCCCGCCGGGGCTCCGGCACGCTCACCGTCCTGCACGCGGGCCGCAGTGCCACCCTCCCGGCCGCGGTCCTCCTCTACCCCCAGGGCCTGGACCTCACCGCTCCCGCCGCCCCGGCCGCCTGACCCCGCGGGTGCCGCGCCCTAGCGCCGTCGCGCCGTCGACCGGTCGCGATCACGCGCTCGGCGGCCTGGCGGGATAACCACGTGGAACGTGCCGGCCCCGGTCTGCCACCCTTGCGCGGTGAACTCCGAACTGCCCGACGGCTGGACCCTCGAGCGCGTACGCGCGCTGTCGGGGGACGGGACCGCGGCTCTGCTCCCGCTCGAGCGGCTGGTCGTGGTCGAGTGGGCCGGGCAGGCCGACTACGAGACGCTCTCGCCCGAGGTGATCATCGACTTCCACGGCCTGTGCCTGGTGAGGGCCGCGGGCGACGACGACTGGTACATGGGGGAGCTCGACTCCGACGGATCGGTGGTCTGCTGGTCCTCCTACGGCAGCGACCTCGGTGACGCCATCCGCGGCCTCTGATCCCGCATGATCCCGCATGAGAGCTCGGCCGGGCCGGCCTCCCGCACCCGCGCGCGATGGGCGAAGTGCGTCCTGCCCTCCCCCGCGGTACGGCAGACGTCCGCGAGCGCGGGCTCGGGGGCGGCCGCCAACCGCCGCGCAAGGC
>NZ_JBSFNM010000069.1:8628-50865 GCF_053587085.1 Kitasatospora sp. NPDC003701 | reverse complement strand
GGGGGGGGGGGGGGGGGGGGGGGGGGGGGGGGGGGGGGGGGGGGGGGGGGGGGGGGGGGGGGGGGGGGGGGGGGGCGCCCGCCCGCGGGGGGGCCACCCGGGGGACGGGCGATCAGTTGGGCTGGTTGACGGCCTTGGCGTACGGGGTGGCGAGGTAGGGGAACGCGGTGCCGAACGGCTTGTCGGCGGTGTTGACCTTGTCGCCGGCGGCGAGCGCCGGGATGAGGTGGCCGGGCGTGGCGCCCTCCATCACCTGGAGGGCGATGTCGACGACGTCGTCGGTCAGGCGGCGGCCGTTGGGGAAGCCCTGGAAGTCGCCGTTGAGGACGCCGAGCCGGTCGGGCTTGGCGGTGACCGGAGTCGACATGTTGAGCCGGAGCTCCTCGGCGGGCACGAACCTCGACACGTCGATGTCCTGGTTCATCAGCTGGGAGTTGAGGTCCACCGCGAGCGGGCCGTTCGCGGCCTTGGCGATGCCGGTGAGGAAGATCTCCTGCAGGTCGGTGCGCGGGGTGGCGGGCGCCGGCAGGCCGTAGATCGCCTGGATCAGCTGCGGCACCTCGGGGTTCAGGACCTTGGCGACCACGGCGGGCTGGTTGTGGTCCTCGGACGGCGGGAGGGAGTTGAAGGCGTCCTTGAGGCCGGCGGGCAGCACGACCTCGTTGACCAGCGGGTTGCCGAGCCGGGAGACCTGCACGTAGGGGCCGGTGGGCTTCTGGGCGGCGGGGGTGAGCTTCAGGCTCTGCTTCTCGGTGCTGGACCAGACGCCGATGACGGGGTTGCGGCCGGGGTCGCCCTTGTAGGCGAGGCGGCTCTTGGGCACCTGGATGGACAGCGAGTTGACGTTGTACCCGGCGAGGGTGTTCTGGCCCACCTCGGAGAGGTTGCCGCCGTAGAGCAGGTCGAAGACGCGCAGGTCGAGGAAGAACGGGTCGGCGGCCTGGGTGGCCACCGTCCTCCCGCCGCCCGGGAGTTGGACGGTGGCCTGGTCCCGGAGCCGGCCGTAGTCCGGCATGGAGGCCTGGCCCGTGTCGGAGGGCGCGGCGGTGCCGTGCGCGACGAGGGTGACCGGGTCGCAGTCGGGGCGCAGCTCCTGCAGCGTGTAGTACTGCCGGAAGAGCAGCGTCTTGTCGGTCAGGTTGTTCACGACGCCGTTGTTGTAGAGGAAGGTGTTGGTGCCGCGCAGGTCCTCGGTGTGGAAGGTCCAGCGGTAGGTGACGTCGGGGCGGCCGGTGCCCTGGGAGTCGATGTTGATGTCGTAGTGCGCGCCGTCGGCCCAGGGGTAGAAGTTGGGGCCCCCGTTGGGCTCCTGGAAGGGCAGCCAGTTGGCGACCAGGGTGACGGTGTCGGGGTTGTCGGGGCTGGTGAAGGCGTAGACGTCGGTGTTGTCGACCTGGGGGTCGGCGGCGATCAGGGGAGCCTCGCGGTGGCTGGACGCGGTGCTGACGCCGGCACCGGCGCCGAGGAGCGCGGTCGAGGCCAGGGCGAGGCTCATGGCCGTGAGGATCGCCGCGTTGCGGGCGGTGGAGCGCTTGCGGGCAGGTGGGCGGGTGGTGTTGTTCATCTGGCGGGTGTCTCGCTTTCGTGGGGACGGCATCCGCCCCGGGCCGTCTGGGCCTTCGGGGGAGGGGTCCGGTGGGCAGCCGCATGGGCACTGTGAACCGGATCCCGTCGTGCCTTCGCGAGCCGGGCGGGGGTGGCTTGCTCCGCTCACCCGCACGGCGCAGGGGTACCACCCGGCCGGGGGTACCCCCCGCGTCCCCTCCACGGTGCCGGACCCGGCGCGCCACAAGTCATTGCTGGGGATGTGTAGTTGCGCATCCTGTGCAACAAGGGCCCAGTGGTGCGGGCACACCGGGAGCGCGGGGAGGGGTGAGGCCCGTGCCACCCGACGGGACGGCACAACGGGTCAGCCGGGGACGGCCGGTGCGGTCGGTGCGAACGTGCGTCCCAGGCCGATGCCCCGTGCGGGTGATGCCACGACCCGGGCCGGAGTGGTGAACCGCCGCTCGCCGCAGCGGCCGCCAGGGTTACCCGTCGGGCTCTCCGCCCTCAACTCCCCGTCCGGCCGTCTGTCTTCCATGGCTTCTCCCATGGCCACGGCCGACCCGTGATCCCTCCGGAGGACATGACGTGCTGCTCCCGCGATTCCTGATTCGGACGGGCACGGGGGTGGCCGGCGCGCTCTGCCTGCTCGGCCTCGCGGCCCCCGCCGAGGCACACCCGTTGGGGAACTTCTCGCTCAACCACTACCTCGGCTTCACCGTCCGCCCCGACGGCATCGAGGTCCTCGCCGTCACCGACGCCGCCGAGATCCCGACGCTCCAGGAACAACCGCAGGTCGACCGCAACGGTGACGGCACGGCCGATGACGCCGAGCGGGCCTCCTGGGCGGCCGAGCAGTGCTCCCGGACCGCGCAGCGGCTGCAGGTGACCGCGGACCGGTCCGCGCCGGTGCGGTGGAACACGCGGTCGGCGCAGTTCCGCTACGAGGACGGGTCGGCGGGTCTGCGGACCGGCCGGCTGCAGTGCGTCCTCGACTCCGCACTCCGCGTCCCGCCCGGTGGCACCACCGTGCTGGTCGCCAGCGGGAGCGATCCCGGCCGGGTCGGCTGGAACGAGATCACCGCCCGGGGCGAGGGGACGACCCTCGACCCGTCGGACGTCCCGGCGCGGTCGGTCTCCGACGAGCTCCGGGACTACCCCCGCGACCTGCTGAACAGTCCCAGCGGAGTCACCCGGGCGCAGTTCCGGGTCCTCCCCGGCGGGGCTGCGGTGTCCGCGGCCGGGACCGGGGACCCGGGCGGCGCCGCCCGGGGGCCCACGGCCTGGCTCGTCGGCCTCGACTCCCGCCTGGCCGACCTCGGCGCGGCCCGGCACCTCACCCTGCCGGTCGGCCTGCTCGCCGTGCTGCTCTCGGTCGTACTGGGCGCCGGGCACGCGCTTCTGCCCGGGCACGGCAAGACGGTGATGGCCGCTTACCTGGCCGGGCGGCGTGGCCGGACCCGCGACGCGGTGACGGTCGGAGCCACCGTGACGCTGACGCACACGGCGGGTGTCCTGGTCATCGGGCTGTGCCTGACGGCGTTCTCCTCGCTGGCGGGTGACGTCCTGCTCGGCTGGCTGGGCGTCGTCAGCGGTGCCCTGGTCGCCCTCGTCGGTGCCGCCCTGCTGCGCGACGCGGTACGACGCGCCGGCGGCGGACCGGGGCCGGCCGCCGCCCGGGGGCACGCGCAGGAGGTGGCCGTGCCACCGAGGCAACGCGCACGCGCGGCCGTCGCGGCGGTGCCGGCACTCCGTCACGACCACGCGCACCCGCACCCGCACGGTCCTCACGACCATGACCACGACCACGACCACGCGCACCCGCATCCGCACGGCTCTCACGACGACCACCCCCACCCGCATCGCCACGACGAGCACGAGCACCACCACCACGACCACGGCGGCGGGTCCGCCGCCCGGCACCACGGCCAGGAACACGAACACACCCATCGGCACGGCCTCTTCGGGGGCCACCATCACCACCACCCGGCCCCCGGCCGACGTGGACTGATCGGTCTGGGCATCGCCGGCGGCCTGGTCCCGAGCCCGTCCGCGCTGGTGGTCCTGCTGGGCGCGATCGCCCTGGGTCGCACCCTCTTCGGAGCGGCCCTGGTGGTCGCCTACGGGCTGGGCATGGCCGCCACCCTCACCGCGGTCGGCCTGCTCCTGGTCCGCCTCGGCGACCGGATCGCGGGCGCGGCGGACGGCGCGGTGATCGGCCGGCTGCGCCGACTCGCCCCGCACACCGCCCTGTTGACCGCGCTGCTGATCCTCGGGGTGGGCGTCGGGCTGGTGGTCCGCAGCCTGCCCTCCACACTCTGAAACCCTCTCGTCCCCGGAGGTCGACCGACATGCACGCACCCAGCCCGCGCCGAGCCGCCCGTGGTGTCCTCCTCGCCGCCGTGACCACCGTGCTGGTGGCCGGTTGCGGCGCCGAGTCCGACGGAGGATTCGACTCCCAGGACGCCGCGCCGTCCGCCACCTGCATCCAGCACCAGCACCAGAGCCCCGGCCGCAGGTACACGGGCCGGGAGAACTCCGACCCGAGGTCGGTCCTGGAGATGATGCGCTTCTACACGGCCAACGGCACCAAGGCCTTCTGCGACGGCAAGCCGGCCACCGACACCGACCGCCGGTGGACGGAGCTGTACGTGGCGCTCGGCGGCGACCCGAGCCACGTCGCCGTCGCATAGCCCGTCTTGCGCCGCCGTCGGCCGGCGGCGGCGCCGGGAGAGATCCTCGGACCGACCCGTCCGAACGGGCGGGTGGTGGCGAATGACTGGTAGAAGCGTGCGACGGCCGGGCCGACGAAGCCCGAACCGGCGGCCCGATCGAAGGCCGCACGCGTGCACCGCCCCGGTGCCGTCGCGCTCGTCCCACTCCCAGAAGGGAGCGTCCCGATGCGGAAGCTCCTCGTTCCCGCCGCCCTCGCGGCACTCGTCCTGCCCTTCGGCGTGGCCACCACCGCCTTCGCCGACTCCGCCCACGGATCGGCCGCCGACCGCGATCAGCGCAACACCTTCACGTACGCCCTGCTGGTGCCCGTCGCCAACAACCGGGTCCAGGGCATCGGCACCGCCACCGTCGTCCTGCACGGACACCAGGCGAAGATCACCATCCATGTGCGGGGCCTGCTCAACCACGCCCCGCACGCCATGCACATTCACGTCAAGGGGTCGGGCGAGTGCCCCACCGCCGATGCCTCCCGGCTCCACAACGGCCACCTCGCCACCTCCACCACGGACGGTCTGGCGGCCTACGGCGCCATCGGCACCTCACTGACCACCACCGGTGACACCAGCCCGGGCAGCGCCCTGGCCGTCGACCGCTTCCCCTCCGCCGGCACCTACACCTACTCCCGCACCATCGCCATCACCGACGACGTCGCCCAACAGGTCCGCCGGGACAACGCCGTCGTCGTCGTCCACGGCATCGACTACAACAAGAACGGCAAGTACGACGCCGTCCTGGGCGCCAGCGAACTCAACCCGATGCTTCCCCAGGAGGCCACCGCACCGGCCCTCTGCGGTCCCCTCCACTGACTCCACTGACTCCTCTGACTCCTCTGACTCCACCGACCGGCCGGCACCCGGTGCGCGCGAGGCCCCTGCCACGGCGGGCAGGGGCCCCGCGCCGCGCACACCGGCGTCGCCCCGTACAAGTAGAACTCGCTGGACGGCGGCTGCCCGTTCTTCGCCGGCGCCGCCGAGCACGCCCACGTGGAGTTCCCGACACCGGTGGAGGCGGCGACCAAGGTCCGGGTGGCGCCCGCGTCGTTCGACGACCACTTCGGCCAACCGAGGCTGTTCTGGCTCAGCCTCAGCCCGGTGGAACGCGAACACGTCATCGCCGCCTACACCTTCGAACTCTCCAAGGTCTACGAGCAGACCGTCAAGGAGCGGGCGCTGACGGTACTGGCGAACATCGACGCGGCTCCGTGCGCCGAGGTCGCCACCGGCCTGGGCCTGCCCGCCCCCGAACCGGGAGCGTCCGCGCATGCCGACGTCACCCCGAGCCCCGCGCTCTCCCAGACCGGCGCGACCTGGCCGACCACCGGCCGCGTCGTCGGCATCGTCGCCGACGCCACGAGCGACCTCGACGCCGTCCGCCACGTCCGCGACGCCGCCCGCAGGGCCGGACTCCTCCCGCTGCTCGTCGCCCCCACCGGCGAGCCGCTCGCCGAGGACCTCGCCGTCCGGCGCACCCGGCCGCGCCGGTCGAGGCCCGGTCCACGGTCGGCGAAGCCGGCGAGACCATGGCAGGAACGAGCGCGCCGCCCGGTCGGGCGTGGTCCCGGGGGCGGCGCCGGACGGTGAGAGGTGACTCCGTAGCCGTCACCGTGAGAGCGTGCGGGCATGTTTGAGCCGACCGAAGCCGCCGACCGACCGGTCAGACTCCTCGGATTCTGGGGGACGCCGGAGAACCGGACGCTGCCGGACCCCGCCGGCCTCGTCGATCCCGACTGGGACGAGGCGCAGCGGCTGTGGGTCGCGGACTATCTGGCGCACGGGCTGGTCGCCGGGAACTGGATGGGCGCGTCGAGGTGCAGGCTGTGCTCGCGCGCCAATGGCTCCCGCGACCTCACCGACGGCCACTACCTCTGGCCGGAAGGTCTCGCCCACTACGTGCTCGACCACGGGGTCAGGCTGCCGGCCGAGTTCCTCGACCACATCGAACGGCGCTCCCGAGCGCTGGAAGAGCTCGAGAGGGACGGCTCGTGGTGGCAGCGCAACGCTGCCAGGACGTAGGCCGAGCGTCGCTCGCCGGGCCGCCCGGGGTCCGGGCTGCCCCCGGACCCCGGGCGCCACGCCGGTACGTGTGACGCGCGGGGTCCGGAGCGCCCCGGCGGGCTGCCGCGCGGCGGACCGTGCTGCGGTCAGGCGCGCAGCGTGCGCCAGGGGCGGGTGGTGTGCTCGGCCGGTGTGCCGTCCAGGACGCGGGCGGTGCGGGCGGCCGGGTCGAGGAGGACGGTGGCCAGGCTGGCCCAGCGCCGGCCCGTCGGGCCGGACATGTCGGGGAGACAGGTGACCGGGGGCTCCCCGGGGCCGGTCACCAGGTGTTCGACCAGGTCCTGCGCCCGCTCGGCGGGCCGACCCGCGATCCGGTCGCGGAGGAAGGCGTGGCGCTCGCCGGAGTCGGGCTGGTAGAGCCAGGTCTTCTCGTGCTCGGCGGGGACGGCGGTGAGGAAGTGGTTGGTGCGCAGGAGCGTCCCCGGGGAGACTTCGGGGGCCTCGAAGATCCCCGCCGGGCTGAGGTCGAGGAGGAGGGCGTCCTCCTGGTCGAGGAGGGTGAAGGATCCGGACGAGGTGAGGGGCGCGGCGCGCAGGATCTCCAGGGCGTGCCGGGTGTTCTCGGCCTCCTCGAGGACGAGTGCGGCGAGGACGTGGACGGGTATGCCGCCGGCGCGGTCGTCCCGGTGGCCGAGGATGTTGAAGTGCAGCGCGAGCCCGGCGCTGTTGACGCCGATCTTGGCGAGGATGCCGTGCTCGGTGATGCCGACGTACCGGTGGTCGCCGCCGGCGCTGTCGACGGTGTGCCAGGCGGAGCTGAGCTCGACGTGCCAGTCCCAGGTCTGCACGCCGACGGGGGTGGTGGCCCCGGTGGCGGTCGGCAGGCGCCGCACGATGGTGGAGCACTCGCCGGGCGGGACGACCCGGCTGCGGGCGAGGATCTCGGTGCGGGCGTTGAGCGCGGCGATCCGCCAGGGTTCGACGGCGGCTCCGTCGGCGATGCCCTCGATCTGTGCGCGCAGGGCCGGGCGGAAGGCGTCGATGGCGTCGAGGGAGCGGTCGGCGTCGTCGCGGACGGTCGTCGGCCGGATGCCGGCGAGGGTGAAGAGGCGGTCGTAGCCGTCGAGTGCCTCGTGCAGCCCCTCGGCGAGCCGGCGGCCCCGGGACCGTCCGCGCAGGTGGGGATCGGCGGCGTCGACGGTCACGTGCGGGCGGTGGGCGGGGCGGGGGAAGGGCACTGTGGTCACGGGGTCCGTTCCTGGGTGGTGCGCTGGGACTGCGCGGTCTGCTGGGGTGGGGTGCCGGGCCGGGGCGAGGTGGCGTGCCCGGGGTGGGAGGTGCGCTGCGGCCGGGTGGCGTGGTGCAGGACGGAGCCGTCGACGACGGTGGCGAGGACGGGGTTGGCGGCCTGCTGTTCGGGGGTCAGGTCGAGGGGGTTGCGGGCGAACACGGTGAGGTCGGCCAGGTAGCCCGGTGCGATCCGGCCGAGGGTTGCGGCGCTGCCCGCGGCCGCGGCCGGGGCGTGCGTCATTCCGGCGTAGGCCTCCCGGGCGGTGATCCGCTGCCCGGGCTGCACGGGGGCGGTGTCCGGCTCGTCGACCGGTCGGCGCAGCTGGGCGTCGGCGAGGCCGGCGCGCGGGTCGGCCACGCCGATCGGCCAGTCCGATCCGAGTGCGACCACGGCACCGTGGTCGAGCAGGTCCCGGGTGCGCCAGCCGTGGGCGACCCGCTGCGGGCCGATCCGCCGGGACCAGTTGTCGCTCTGGTCGGCGCTGGTCATCCGGGTGGCGTGGGCGGGCTGGAGGCCGGCGACGACGCCGAGGGCGGCGAAGCGCGGGAGCAGGTCGTCGGGGATCGACTCGAGGTGTTCGATCCGGTGCGGGGCGGACGGGGCGTGGCCGGTCTCCTCGATCACGTCGAGCGCGGTGCGCACGGCCTGGTCGCCGATGGCGTGGGTGGCGGTGGGGATGTCGCGCTCGGTGAAGAACCGGACGGCCTCGCGGTAGCCCTCCACGTTCGTCCAGAGCGGTCGGCGGTTCTGCCCGAGGAGGTCCGGGTGTTCGAACCAGGCGGAGCCGTTGTCGGCGGTGCCGTCCAGCATGAACTTGGCGCCCGCCACGTGCCAGCGGCGTCCGGCGAGGGCCTGTTGGGCGGCGACGCCCTCCCAGACGGCGCGGGTGGAGTCGGCCGGTACGAGCGGTGAGCAGCGCACCCGCAGGGGAAGGTCGCCGTCGGCCTCGATCAGCCGGTAGACCTCCTCGGAGGGCGCGGTGAAGTCCAGTGCGTGCAGGCCGGTGAGGCCGGTCGCGGCGAACTCGCGCAGGCGGGCGGCGACGTGCCCGGCCGCCACGGGGAGCGGGACGGCGGGGTAGTGGGCGAAGACGAGGTCCATGGCCTGGAGTTCGACGATGAAGCCGGTGGGCCGCCCGTCCGGTCCGGTGGCGACCCGGGAGTTGTCGTCGAAGGTCTCGGCGCCGGTGAGGCCGACGAGGTCGATCACGGCCGGGCTGACGACGAGGGAGTGCGCGTCGCGGGTCATGAGCGAGACCGGCACGCCGGGGAAGTGCTGCCCCAGGCGGTGGCCGGTGGGTTCGCCGTCGAAGACGTTGATGTCGAGGTTGAACCCGGTGACCCAGCCGGCGTGGTCCCCGTGCGTGCGGTGGCGGTCCGCGAGCCGGGCCGCGATGTGGGCGTGCACCGCGTCGGCGGTGGTGAGGCCGTCGAGGTCCAGGCCGGTGCCGGTCTCGATCGCCCCCCATACCGGGTGGGCGTGGGCGTCGGTCAGCCCCGGGGTCAGGGTCGCGCCGGGGAAGTCCAGCACCTCGGTGCCGGCGCCCGACCACCGGGACGGGATTTCGTCGCCGCCGACGGCGACGATCCTGCCGTCGCGGACGGCGACCACGGTGTCGGTGGCCGGGCCGGGCGCGGGGTCGAAGTTCTCGATCCGTGCCACGTGCAGGATGAGGTCGGCGTTCATGGTCGGTCCTTCAGTGCTGGGCGGTGGTGGGGGGCAGGGTGCCGAGGGCGCGGGACAGGGCCCAGTACAGGGCCGCCGCGCCGACGACGCCGACGGGTACGGCGAGGTTGAGACCGTCCATGGCCGAGGAGAGCGGGCCGGCCCAGGAGGTGGAGCTCGCGCACAGCGTCGCGGCGACGCCGCCGCCGAGCGTGGCGAGCACGCCGGCCCAGTTGACGCCGGCGCGGTACCAGAAGGGGCTGGTGCGGCTCTGGTCGTGGAGCTGTTCGCCGTCGTAGCGGTTGCGCCGCAGGACGATGTCGGTGGCGTAGACGGCCATGCACGGGCCGGTGATCACCACGACCAGTTCCATCATGGTGTTGACGGCGGTGAGGAAGTCGAAGACCAGGAGGGCGAAGAGCGTCATGGCGGTGCCGATGACACCGACGACCAGCACGGCGACCACGCGGTGCAGCCGCACGCCGATGGACTGCATCGACAGCCCGGAGCTGTAGGCGGTGATGCCGTTGTTGGCGACGGTGTTCAGCACCACGGCGGTGACGAAGACGGGGACGAACCACGACGGCATGATGCTCTCCAGCGCGGTCTGCGGGTCGTTCATGTCGAGCGTGGTGGCCGCGAGGGTGCCGATCGCGGTGAACAGGACGCTCGGCAGGAACCCGCCGGCCGCCGTCCACAGCGTGACGGCCCTCCGGCCGGTGGTGCGCGGCAGGTAGCGGGAGAGGTCGGGGCTGTTGGCGTAGGACAGCGGCGCGGAGGCGACGATGGTGAAGCCCGACGCCAGGACGACGAGGTGTCCGAACCCGGTGGGCGGGTCGGCCGGCGCGTACGACCAGTCCGTGTGCGCGAGGACCAGCAGGCTCAGGGCGACGAACACCACCGTGAGCAGGATGCTCAGTGCGCCGTACAGGCGGACGATGGTCGCGTGCCCGAAGATCGCGACGAGGATGGTCGCGCCGGCGATCAGGCAGACCACCACGGCGTCCAGGCCGGGGGAGTCGGGCAGGCCGAGGCGGCTCGTCAGGCCGAGGCCGGCCACGGAGGCCGCCGACCAGTTCAGCGCGAGGTAGAGCGAGGCGATCAGCCACCCGGTGACCGCGACGATCACCCTGTTGCCGACGACGCCGTACATGGCGCGGGAGATCACGGAGCCGGAGGTGCCGGCGGCGGGGCCGCTGACGGCGATGAACCCGGTCAGCAGCCAGAAGAGGTTGCCGGCGACGGTGACGGCCAGCGCCTCGGCCGGCGTCAGGCCCATCAGGACCAGCGTCCCCCCGACCACGAAGCTGAGGTAGCTCACGTTCGGCGCGGCCCAGAGGGCGAAGAGTTCCCGGGCCCTGCCGTGCCGCTCGGCGTCGGGCACGCAGTCGATGCCGCGGCTCTCGGGGGAGCCGACGCGGTCCTGTCCGGGTGGGGTCGCGGCCACGACGGGGTCGGTCGTAGAACACTCCATGGCGGGTTCCTTCGGTGGGGGAGACGGCGGCACCGGCCCCGGTGACCGAGCGGACCGGGAGGGTGCGACCAAGGAGACCCAGTCTTATTGATGTCGACACCAATAGGCTGTTGGTGCGACATCCAATAGTGTGTTCCGCATGACGTCAACCCCTCGGGCCGCACGGACCCGCAAGACCCCGGAGGAGCGGCGGACCGAGATCCTGCAGGCCGCCGCCCGGCTCGCCCTGGAGCGCGGACTGGAGCGCACCACGATGCAGCTCGTCGCCGACGAGCTCGGGGTGCGACCCGGGCTGATCGGCCACTACTTCGCGACCGTGGACGACCTGCTGTGCGAGGCCTTCGCCCGGGCGGTCAGCGGTGAGCGTGACGCCCTCCTCCCGCCGGCCGAGGCCGGCCTGCCGCCCGTCCGGCGGCTGAGCCGCCTGCTGCACCGCCTCGACGGCGAGGACTTCGTCGACCTCGGCAGGTTGTGGCTCAACGCCCGGCACCTCTCCCGCTACCGCCCGAACCTGCGGCGCGTGGTCGCCGAGCAGGAGGCGATCATGCGCGACACCCTGACCGCGGTGATCGAGGACGGCGTGCGCGCCGGCGACTTCGTCTCCGACGACGCGCTCGGCGCGTGCCTGGTCATCCTGGTGGCGATCGACGGGCTCGGCGCCTACGCGAACGACGAGCCGCTGTTCACCCACCCCGCGCTCGAAGCACTCGTCTTCACCACGGCGGAACGCGAACTCGGCCTCGCCCCGGGCACCTTGCGCGACAGCGAGAGTGACAGCGACAGCGACTGACGGGTGCGGGTGGGGGGGCTCGGGGCCGGCATGGGTGCGGGTGGGGGCGCGGAGAAGTACGGTCCCCAGGGCCCTCGGCATGGCGGGGCGCACTCCCCTCCGCCGAGGCGAAATCCCTTTGCCCGGTCGTGTCGCGTGGTTCGACACTGAGGCCATGCTCGGATTCGTCAGGACCGACAACGAAGCCCTCGTCTCGTGCTTGGGTGACCCGCACCGCACCGTGGCGGCCTACTGGGAGCTGCTGCGGCGCAAGGAGGATGCGCTCGGCGCCGTCCGCGCCGGCCTGTCCCACGAAGACGCGGCCGTCCGCGAGGGCTGCTGCCGACTTCTGGACCACCTGGTCGACACGGAGTCCATGGGCCTGCTCATCACCATGGCCGACGATCCCGACGCCCGGGTCAGGATCGCGGCGTTCCACGCCCTGGCCTGCGATCGGTGCAAGGGCGACACCTGCGCACCGGACGCGGACCGGGTGCTCGGACCCGCACTGCGGCACCTGGCCTCCGACCCCGACCCGGGGGTCCGGGCACGGGCCGCCGAGCTCGTCGGCAAGTTCGCCCATGCCGATGCCCGAGCCATCGCCGCTCTGCGGGCGTCCTGCGCCCAGGACCCGAGCCCGGCCGTCCGGAAGAAGGCCAGCTGGTTCATCCCCGGAGGGGCCATCTACGACCGGACCGCCCCACACGCGCCCGGGTAGCGGGACAGCCCTCAGCCTGCGGGGTTCACCTGCGGGAGTCGCCGGATCGTGATCGGAAACACGAAAGTGCCTTCCTCGCCGGGGTGATGGGGCTTCTCCAAGGTCTCCATCGGCTCAGCAGGACGGCACTTTCCACAACACGGTGTCGCATCGGAGCCGGTCCTGCACGGCATTCTCCAGGTGGTGGGCGGTCCTCTTTAATGTCAGATGGACGATAACAATTATCGTCGGAAGGACGATAATCGGGAACGGGCCGGAAGGGTGGGCGAGGAGCCGGGTTGCTGCTCCGATCGGTCGCGGGGGTGTTGCCCCGGCCGGGTGACGGCTCCGGCCGGTCGGCGGTGCCCCGGGTGCGGCAGGTGATGCGGTGGGGCGGGCGGTGCCCGTACCGCCCCACCCGCCGGCCCCGCCCCCAGGAGCTCCCCATGCCGCTGACACGTTCGCGCCTCCGCCCGCTGCTCGCCGTGCTGACCGCCGCCTCCGTGTTCACCCTCGCGCCCGGCACCGTCCCCGCGCAGGCCGGCCAGGCGCACGACGACGCCCGGCTGCAAAGGCGTCTGCAGGAGCTGGTCGCCCGGGCGGACGGCCCGCCCGGGGTCATCGCCGTGCTCCGGCACGGGTCGCACCAGGAGGTGCTCCGGGCGGGCGTGGCCGAGGTGGGGACCGGCCGGCCGCCGCGGTCGACCGACCACATGCGCATCGCCAGTGCGGCCAAGGCCTTCAGCGGAGCGGTGGCGCTCGGCCTGGTCGACCAGGGCCTGCTCGGACTGGACGACACGCTGGCCGAGCGCCTGCCGACGCTGCCCGCCGCCTGGGGTGCGGTGACGCTGCGCCAGTTGCTCAACCACACCAGCGGGCTGCCGGACTACAGCGGCTCGACGGAGTTCCGCGAGATCCTCCAGGCCGACCCGCACCACCAGTTCGACCCCCACTGCCTGCTCGACTTCGTCGCCGGGCAGGCACTGGAGTTCACCCCGGGCTCCCGCTACGCGTACTCCAACTCGGACAACATCGCGGTCGCCCTGATGGCCGAGGCCGCCTCCGGCCGCAGCTACGAGGAGCTGCTGCGCACGGTGGTCTACCGTCCGCTCGACCTGCGGGAGACCAGCCTTCCGTCGGGCTACCGCCTGCCCCGGCCGTATCTGCACGGCTACGCCGTCCAGCCCCCCGCCGCGCCCGAGGACGTCAGCACGCTGTTCGGCGCCTCCGGGGCATGGGCCTCCGGCGGGATCGTCTCCACGCCGGACGACCTGGCGAGGTTCATCGGCGGGTACGCCGGCGGCCGGCTGATCGCGCCGGCCGTCCGACAGCAGCAGCTCACCTTCGTCGACGGCGCCTCCGAGCCCGCCGGACCCGGCCGCAACGAAGCCGGGCTGGCGATCTTCCGCTACACGACCCGGTGCGGCGTGGTCTACGGCCACACCGGCAACACGGCCGGCTACACCCAGCTGGCGGTCGGCACCCCGGACGGCAGCCGCTCGCTGGCCTTCTCGGTCACCACGCAGGTGAACCAGACCAACACCCCGGACCTGCTGGCCGAACTCCGGGACGTCCAGGAGGACTTCGTCTGCGCGCTGCTGGCTGACTGAGGCGACGGCCCGGGCCGCCGGGACCCGCCGGGACTCGCCGGAACCCGCCGGGGCCGGCAGTCCGGTGGCCGCCGGTCGGGGATGCCCGGGTCGGACCGCCGGCGTCCTCCGGTTGCACCGCCACAGCGGGCAACCGGAGGGTTCGCGCCCGCACCCGGCTCACCCCGGCCGGCGCGCGCCCGTCCCCGGTGTGTCCGGCACCGGGCCGGCCGGCGGATCCCGAAGCGGCGGCGCTCGCCGGTGACCCCGTGTGACCCCAGTTGCAGGGAGAGTCCGCGAGCGGAAGCCTGGAACTGCGGGACCGTTCACGAGTGCGGGGTGATCAACCATGGCCAAGTTCGTGCCCAGGTACCAGGAGGAGGACCACCAGATCGAGTTCTGGGAGGTCGAGTTCACCAAGGAGGACTGGGACGAGTTCCACAAGGCACCGCGTGAGTTCCTCCAGCGCATCACCGAGGCCGAGGGGCGGGACGTCAATCGTCTCCTCGTCGACGCGAGGCTGTTGGAGGTCAAGCCCGACGGCAGCATCTGCCACGGGCACATCACGAGCTTCCACATCAGAACCGGGCCGGAGAGGTCGACCACCGGCTACAGCTGCTCCGGGGTCTGGGAGTAGCGCCGGACGTCCCCGGAGCGCGCGATCCGCTCGCGGGCGGCACGACCGAACGGGCAGGCGCGGAGCGCCGGTTGACCCCCGGCGCGCCGCCCCGACCGCTGTCCCCCTCCCACGTTCGGGCGGAGCCGCGAGGGGCCGCGGCGGGCTCAGCCCCGCCGGGGGCGCACCCACGGGGGCGGCTGGGCCGAGTAGCGGGCGTGTCCGGTGTCGGAGCCGGACAGGTGGTAGACCGCGCCCTCGTGCTCCAGCTCCAAGGGCGGGGGGTCGAGGACCGGAGGGACCCAGCGCAGCCGTCCGCCGATCTCGACCCGGGTCTCCAGTCTCGGAGTGCCCCAGAACCGTGCGAACTCCTCGGCCACGTCGGCGTTCCAGCCGCCGCCGAGCTTGGCCAGCAGCGTCGGGCTGTAGACGCCGCGGACCCGCAGGTCCTCCAGGAAGCGGCGCTGGACGACGACCGCGACGTAGCGGCGGTGGTTGCCCCGGTGACGGCCGACCACGGTCACACCCGGGTCCCACGGGTCCCAGCGTGGAGGTGCGATCCAGACCTTGGCGCCCGGGGCGAAGTGCCTCAGACCGACCCGGAGTTCGCGGCCACCGTCGCCGTGGGTGGTCACCCGCGCCACGTTGGCCACCACGCAGAGGCCCAGGGGTTCGGGGCCCGTCCCGTCGTTCGTCATGATCACCATAATGCCCGGGCGCTCCCGCCCACGCACCGGAGTTCCGGGCGGGTGCGGCCGGGTGCCGGTCGCGAGCGTCCCGGTGGCAGCTGGGACGTCGACGTGAGGGCAGCGGGCGCGAGGAGGCGCGACCGGCGTTCTGACACGGCCTCAGAAGTGTTCTGAGGTACCTGCAACCCGTCCTACGTCCCGCTGTCGGCCGACTCCGCGGTGGCGTTCCAGAACTCCGCGACGGGCAAGTGCCTGGGGGTCGTGGACTTCCGCATCGACGACGGTGCGCCGGTGCGTCAGTCCGCGTGGTGCGGTGACACGGCCCAGCAGGGGCGGGTCAGTGACGGTTTCGTCGTCAACGTGTACAGCGGCAAGTGCCTGGAGGTGCCGGGCTGGAGCACCGCGCAGGGGGTGGCGGTCGGCCAGTGGACCTGTCACGGCGGCGCCAACCAGCGCTGGGGGAAGGTCAATGTCGACGGCACCACCATGGCCGTCGTGAACTTCAACAGCGGCCTCGTCCTCGACGTCGCCGGCGGGAACCCGGACGACGAGACCCCGGTGGTCCAGTGGTCCTCGGGTGGTCAGGCGAACCAGCGGTGGGCCCTCGACCCCGCCGGCTGACCCGCACTCGGTCCCCCGGCCCTCACCGGGCCGGGGGACCGACGTGCTCACCGGGCATCGCGGCCGGCCCGGGTTGCCGGCCGGGCAGGTCAAGCCCGTACCGGCCTTCGCCGGGCGCTCGCCCTGGTGGGGGGACGGTGCCCCCTGCGCGGACCGGTCGTCTACGACGTGTTGACGGTCTGTCTACCCGTGCTGCCTAGCGTCCTCCCCATACCCCGGCCCGACCCCGGGCCGTCGCCGAAAGGGAGAACCCGCGTGCTGCGCAAGACCCGTGCCCTGCTGACCGGTTCGGTCGCCGTGCTGGCCTTCAGTCTCATCTCGCCCACCTTCACCGCCAACGCCGCCGGCGACCAGAGCGGCATCGACGCCTGTGCCCGCGAGGCCAAGCTGGCGGGCTTCGCGAAGGACAAGTCCGGCGAGGGCCGCAACGACGACGCGATCTACGCCGTGGCGATCGCCATGGCCGAGTCCGGCTGCAACCGTCTGGCCGTCCACACCAACCTCCCCACCGACCCCGACCCGGGCACCAAGGACCTCGGTGCCTGGCAGATCAACGAGCGCTGGTACCCCGACGTCCACGGCCACGACGCCGGGATCGTCACCGCCGAGAACTGGCAGGACATGGGCTGGTCGGCCCGCAAGGCCTACGCGATCGACAACGACGGCACCGGCCGCGGCTGGGCCTCCTGGGCGGCCTGGCACCTGGGCACCTACCAGCAGTACCTCGGCGACGCGCGCGCCGCGGTCAACCGCGCCTGGCAGTAACGCCCCGCCGCGGGTGACCGCCTGGAGTACCCGCACCCGCCCCGCCGCCCCCGGTGCCCACCCGGCACCGGGGGCGGCGTGCGTCAGCGGACCCGCGCCCGCTCGTGGACCCGCCGCGGCGGGCACGCCGCCATGCCCGCGGGGGCTCTCGGACGACGACCACGACCGGCTCCGCGTGCACTGCGCGGCCGTGCTCGGGGCGATCGGCGGCGAGCCCGAGGCATCGGCCGTCCTCGGCGCCCCGCTTCCGGTCCCGGGGAAGAACGCCTCGCGGTGCGCGCCGCCGGGAACGCAGGGGCCCGCCGCCGGCCCGGCCGCTCCGGTGTCTCATGCCTCTACCGACCCCTAGTTGAACGTGTTCAAAGTCGTGCGCCATGATGATGCCGAACGGGAGCCCCTCGACCCTGACCACGGGATTCGGGCGGCCCCGCCGTGCCCCGCCCTGCCCCGGCGCGCCCACGCCCCGGCAGCGGCAGAAAGGACCGTCCGCCGTGCTGACACCCTGGCAGACCCGGCTCGCCGCCTCCGCGGTCGCCCTGATGTGGGGCTACGAGGGCCTCTGGTGCAAGATCTTCCCCGGCCGCGCCGACCAGCGCGCCATCGTGGAGGGCCTGCCGCTCCTGCCCGAGAGCGCCGTGACGGCGCTGCTGATCGCCATCGGCCTGGCCGAGCTGGCCCTCGGCGCCTGGGTGCTCACCGGGCGCCGGCCCCGGCTCGCCGCGCTCGTCCAGACCCTGCTGGTCGTCGGGTTCAACACCGGCGGCCTGCTGTTCGGCGCCGACCGCATCCCCGAACCGGGCCGCCTCGTCGTCCAGGACCTCGCCTTCCTGGCCCTCGTCTGGACCCTCGCCGCGGCACACGGTCACCGCGCCCGCCCGACCGCGCTCGCCGCGTGAACGCCGCCACCCCCTGGACCGAAGGCCGGCTGCTCAGCCTCCAGACCCGCCGCCCCCGCGTCCTGTTCGGCCGCATGTACGAGGACCCGGCCGTCGAGCTCGCCGCCTTCCCCCCGCCCGGCGCCCGCGTGCTCTGCATCGCCTCGGCCGGTGACACCGCCGCCGCCCTGGCCGCCGCCGGGTACGACGTCACCGCCATCGACCTCAACCCCGTCCAACTCGAGTACGCCCGCGCCCGGCTCACCGCGGGCGCGCCCGCCACCACCGGCTCCGCGGAACACCTGCTCGCGGCCGGCCGGACCGCGGCCGCCGTCCTCCCGGCCTGGCGACCGGCCGCCCTGGAACGCTTCCTGCGGCTGGACGACCCGGCCGCCCAGGCCCGCCACTGGCACCGCCACCTCGACGGCCCCGGCCTGCGGCTGCTGCTCGCCGCGACCCTGCGCCCGGCCGGTACGCTCGCCGCCGCCGTCCGGCCCGCCTTCCGGGACGTCCTGCCCCGCCGCTTCGACACCGCCCTGCACGCCCGCCTGGCCCGCGGCTTCGCCCGCCACCCCAACGCCGACAACCCGTTCGCCTGGCGTCTGCTCCTCGGCCGCGAACTCCCCGGCACGCCCACCGCACCCACCGCGGCCCCGGTCCGGCTGCTGGCCGGCGACGTCCTCGACCACCTCGAACGCTCGCCGGCCGGCCACTACGACGCCGTCACCCTCTCCAACGTCCTGGACGGCCCCGGCCCGGCCTTCGCCCGCCGCCTCCGCGCCGCCGTGCGCCACGCCGTACGCCCCGCCGGCACCGTCGTCCTGCGCAGCATCCGCGAACCGGGCCCCGCCGGCCCCGGCGCCGCCTCCCAGGACCGCTCCCTGCTCTGGGGCGTCATCCGGGTGCTCCGGCTCTGACGACCGCCGGGCCCTGAACGCCACCGACCACCGAACACCACGCGAGCCCACCACCGGAGTCGACCGTGCGACACCTGCTCCAACGCCATCCCGTCCCGATCCGCACCCACTTCGCGCACTCCCTCGTCCTCACCTACGCCCTCCCGCCCCGCCTCCTCGCGCCCCTCGTCCCGCCCGGCCTCACCCTCGACACCTACACCGACCCGACCGGCACCCACCACGGCTTCGTCGCCGCCGCCGTCGTCGACACCCGCGCCCTGCGCCCGGCCGTCCTGCCCGCCCGCCTCGGCCGCGACTTCCTCCTGACCGGCTACCGCGTCTTCACCCGCTTCCCCACCCCGGGCGGACGGACCATGCGCGGACTGCGGATCCTGCGCTCCGACACCGACAACCGGCTGATGGCCACCGGCGGCAACGTCTTCTCCCGCTACCACTACCGCCACGCCAGGATCGGCACCCGGACGCTCGGCACCACCCTGGAGTTCAAGGTGCTCAGCTCCGACGGCCAGGCCGACCTGCACGTACGCGCCGACCTGGCGAGCACGCCGGCACCCCTGCCGCCGGGCAGCCCGTTCGCCGACGCCCGCGCCGCCCGCAGGTTCGCCGGCCCGCTGCCCTACACCTTCGAGTACGAGCCCCGGACCCGCTCCATGATCGTCGTCAAGGCCACCCGCACCCACTGGGACCCCGTCCCGGTGACCGTCGAGGTGCCCCGGCTGACCTTCTTCGACCACGGGCCCCTCGCCGGCAGCCGACCCGTCCTCGCCAACGCCTTCCACGTCGCCGACGTCGACTACGGCTGGGAGGCCGGCCGCCGCCGCGCCCTCGACGGAGCCCCGCGATGACCGCCCGACCCGCCGGGCCCGCGGACCGGTCCGCCACACCCGCGACGCGCCCCGTGACGTCCCCGGGCGGGCCCGCCGGTCCCGCGCAACGCCCCTCCGGCGTCCGCGAGGTGATCCGCTACAACTGGCCGATGTATGCCGCCGGCGCGGCCACCGGCGTCGCCGGCCGGCTCCTGGCCCGCCACCTCCCCGCCCGGCCCGCCGCCGTCGCCCGCGCGGTGTCGAGCGTCGCCGCCGCACTCCTCACCACCAGCACCCTCGCCACCTGGCACGTCTACGACCGCTCCGCACTCCACACCTACGACTGGTTGCCCGACCTGCTCCCCGCCGGCCCCGGCGACCACCTCGTCGTCTGCACCGGACTCGACGAGGCCAGCCGCCCCGTCGCGGCCCGCCACCCCGGTGCCCGGCAACGCGTGGCCGACCTCTACGACCCCGACCTGACCACCGAGGGCTCCATCCGGCGCGCCCGCCGCCACGCCCCGCCCGCGCCCGGCACCCTCCCCGCCCGCCCCGGCGCCCTGCCCGCCGCCACCGGCTCGCTCGACACCGTGCTCGCCGTCCTCGCCGCCCACGAACTGCGCCGACCCGCCGACCGCACCGCCCTGTTCACCGAAGCCGCCCGCGTCCTGCGGCCCGGCGGCACGCTCCTGCTGGTCGAGCACCTGCGCGACCTCGCCAACACCGCCGTCTACGGCCCCGGCGCCTGGCACTTCCAGCCGCGCGCCACCTGGCTGCGCCACGCCGCCGAGGCCGGGCTGCACCCGGCCGCCGAACGGCGGATCGCCACGCTGATCACCGCCTTCGCCTTCCGGAGCCCCGTCGCATGAATCAACTGTTCACCCTGGAAGCCCAGTTGAGACTGGTCGGCGCGGCCCTGGTCGGGATGGGCCTGTTCCACGCCGTGCTGCCGCGCATCGTCCGGTGGCCCGCCGACCTGACCGGCACCAGCCTGCTGACCCGCCAGATCTCCTACGTCCACCTCTTCTTCGTCGCGCTGACCTGTGCCCTGCTCGGCCTGCTCCCGCTCTGCCTGGCGCCCGATCTCCTCGCCGGCACCCGCCTGGGCACCGCCCTCCTGGCCGGCCAGACGCTCTTCTGGGGCCTGCGCTGGCTGTTCGAGTTCGCCGTCTTCTCCCCGAAGCTCTGGCGGGGCGACCCCGCGCGCACCGCCGCGCACCTCGGCCTCTCCGTCCTGTGGACCTGGGTGGCCGCGGTCTTCGCGCTCGCCCTGTGGCGGGTGCTCTAGGGTCCGTCGGGCGCCCGGCGGACGCTCCACGGCCGACGGCCGGGCGACGTCCGGTGGTTCCTCGCGCGGGCCGCGGCCTCGCCGGCCGTGCCCGACCGGCCCGGCTCGGTAGCATGCACCGCATGGCCATCAAGCTTGAGAACGTCGGCATCGCCGTTCGCGACCTCGAAGCAACGATCTCGTTCTTCACCGACCTCGGCCTCACGCTCGTCGGCCGTGACACGGTCAGTGGCGAGTGGACCGACACCGCCGTCGGCCTCGACGGCAATCACGCCAGGATCGCGATGCTCCAGACGCCGGACGGACACGGTCGCCTCGAGCTCTTCGAGTACATCCACCCCGAAGCGATCGAGTCGGATCCCACGCGTCCCAACGAGATCGGCATGCACCGCGTCGCCTTCTCGGTCGACAACCTGGACGAAGCCCTCGCGGTGGCCGCGAAGCACGGCTGCCGTCCGCTTCGCGGGGTGGCGACCTACGAGGACGTCTACAAGCTCACGTACGTCCGCGGTCCCAGCGGCATCATCGTGATGCTCGCCGAGGAGCTGAAGAAGAACTGACGGCCGATCGGCCCAGCCGGCCGCGCGCCCGCACGAGGAGCCCCTCGCCGACCGGACCGGTCAATGCCGGGGGTGCCCGGTGACCTGCCTGCGGCATCGAGGGGCCGAGCACCAGGGCCTCGACCAATCCGGCGGATGTCCGAGGGGCGCGGGGCCGACAAGGGGCTCGGCCGCTGTCCCGCCGGCCGGAGGCTCCGCCCGGCATGGGAGCGTCGAGTGCCCATGCCGGGGCGGTCCCCGGGTGGTGCGGTCAGATGGTGACGCAGATGCCGTCCTCGATGGTGCGGCCGTCCCGTTCCAGGCCGCCGCAGACGAGTTTGGCCCCGGCCTGCTCGTAGCCCACGGTCCACCGGTGGGAGGCGGCGTTGACCCTCGGGGAGCGGTAGTCGCCCCAGTAGGCGCGCAAGGTTCCGGGCAGGCCGTCCCTGGTGCTGACGGTGATGTCCTGGACGAACCTGTTGTGGTGGGCGGTCATGACGCAGATGTACTTGCCGCACTGGGAGTCGACCCCGCGTGTGGTCGCGGCCGCGGGCAGCGTGGCCACGGCGCTCAGGGCGAGGGCCGCCGGCAGGGCGGTCGCGAAGAGGATACGAACGTTCGTCATGCCGTGGTCAACGACGTCGAAGCGGTGCGGACACCTGCCTCGCCGAGGTTTCCCCGGTGCCCGGGGGCGGTGGCGGTCAGGGCTGCGGGGCCGACCGGCCCGCTCGCCCGGCTTCCGTGCGCAGGGTGCGGGCCCGTTCGGCCGGGTCGTAGTCCGGCCCGACGCCCTCGATCAGCAGCAGGTCACCCTCGATGTGGTCGGTGCGCAGACGCAGGATGGCCCGGTAGGCGGGGGAGTCGTACCAGGCGCGGGCTTCGGCCAGGCCGGGGAACTCGATCAGCACCATGGAGCCGGGCCACGTCCCCTCCACGACCTCGGCCGGCGGACCGTGGATGACGAAGCGGCCCGCGAAGGGGTCGAGGGTCGCCTGGATGCGCTCCAGGTACTCGATGATGTCCGAGTGATGGCGGCGGCTGCGGAGATGGGCGAAGCCGTAAGCGGGTGCCACGGGGGGCTCCTTCGTTCCGGTGGGCGAGGACCAGACCGTAGCCGGGAAAGGCCGGGCGGTGCGATTACCTCAGAAGTAATGGCCGCCGCGCCGGCGAAGTGCAGCAGGGCCGTCGCCCGCCCCGAGCCCGGGCCCGCCGGTCCGTGTGAGCCGTTGCCCGTTGGGACCTCCCGAGCGGTGCCGGTGCCGGTGCCGGTGCCGGCCGGACGGGGGCACTCCTCACCGGTGCCGGCCCGTCCTGCGGCGGCGGAGCAGGAAGGTGCCGACGACGACGGCGACGCTGCCTGCGGCGAGCGCGATGTCCGTACCCGCCCCCGTGCCGGACAACTCGGAGGCGACGGCGGGCGAGGCCGCGCCGGACCCGGCCGACGGCTCGCCTTGGGCCGTGGTCGCCGCTCCCGGGGCGGAGGTGCTCGCCGAGGGCAAGGCGGACGTGGCCCCGGAGGCGGTGGAGACGGTGGAGACGGTCGGCGCCGGCCCGGCGGTGGTGGCCGCGACGGCGGTGGCCGTGACCGTGGGCGCGGCGGGAGCGGCCCCGGCGGCCCCGGCGGCCCTGGCGGCGGTGGCGTTCGGGCTCGCGGTGCCGGGTGCCGGAGCCGACTGCGCCGGTGTCGCGGGGGCCGGCGCGCCCGCCGGCCCCGCGGTGATGGCGATGTCGTCGACGAACAGCACGATGTCCGGCCCACCGGAGGGGTGTCTCGCCTTCTCCGGTCGCCAGGCCGGACGGTAGACGCCGGTTCTGAAGTGCGGCGGCTCACCGCGGTGGTAGTTGTTGTCGCCGCGGTGGGCGCCGACCTGGACTCCGTCGCGGATCACGGTGATCGAACCGGGCGTGGACGGGGTGGACCAGGTGATGTCCAGGGCCCACCGGTTCCAGTGCCCGACCTGCACCGCGCCGAGCGGGATCCGGGACTCGTACTCCTCGAAGGTGGCCAGGTCCTTGAGCCAGTGCACCTTGAGCCGCCATTCGCCGCCGTGCACCGCCAGCGCGACGACCGGCTTGACGCCCTCGCCGTCCGGCTGCGTGCTGAACCACTGGGCGACGATGATGTCGTCGTCGACCTGCTTCCAGTCGCCCGGCAGGTAGGTGGAGAAGGCGAAGCGGTGGGTTCCCACGTTCAGGCCCTTGAGAGCGAGCTCGGAGCGGAACGAGTGCCCGTCGTCGGGCACGTTGAACCTCGCCGCGGTGCCGGACCGCCCGGGCGCGGGAGCGGTGTTCACGCGACCGGCACCGTTGATGGCCCTGAACGGCCATTCCTTGGCCGCGACGGCCTCGAAGTCGTACGACCGGGAGTCGTCGGCGGCAGCCGGAGCCGTGGTCACGCCGAAGGTGAGGAGCACGACGGACGTCGCGCCGGCCATGCGTCCGGCGCTGCGGGCGCTGCGGGTGGTCGTCGCACTCGTGCGGAGCGGCATGCTGTTCCTTAGGGGACGGTCGACGGGTTCCGCGGCCCGGCTGCTCTGCCGGCTCGCCGATCACGCGCGGTTCCCGCAGCACCCCGGCCCCCGCGAGGACGGCGACCCGGTCCCACGGCGCCGGACCGGGCGGGCGGTGGCATCGCGTGCGCCTGGGCGCGAACCGCTTCCCCGAGAAGGAGTGCGGAACCGGCGCCGGCTCCCGACGTGTTGCACAACCGTGATCCGGTCGGCCGGGCTCCGCGAACGCCAGCGGCCCGCACCCCGGGCTGCGGTTCGTCACCCTGCCTGCCGGGCCGGGGTGCCGCCTCCGCCGCGGTGGAGCGGAGTTCAGCCCAGGGGCTCGTTCGTTCGGACGAGCTCGGCGCGGGTGGTGGAGAGTTTCGCCAGCACGCGGGCCACGTGGTTCTCGACGGTGCGGGGGGAGAGGAACAGGATGCCGGCCATCTCCTTGTTGGTGGCGCCGGAGGCGATCAGGTCGCGGATCTGTTCCTCGCGCGGCGACAGCCGGTCGCCGTAGCCGGCCCGGCCGCGCGGATTGGGGGTCGTTCGGCCGCGTTCGCGCAGCAGGCGGTGGCAGCGGGCGAGGTCGGAGGTCGCGCCGAGGCGTTCGAAGGTGGCGATCGGCCCGGCCAGGCGGGCGGCGGCCGCATCGAGGTCGGTGCGGGTGCGGGCGGCGTGTTCGGCGGCGAGGGCGGCCCGGTAGGGGCGGCCGATGGCGGTCCAGCGCGCGGCCGCGAGGTCGAAGGCCGCCAGCGCGGCGTCGGGGTCGGTGGTGCGCAGCAGCAGGCCCCGGCAGTGGTGGTGCTCGGCGACGGCGCCGGGTGCGTCGCGGCCCTCGGTGGCGGTGGCGTGGCGTGCGGTCAGGGCCTCGGCCTCGTCGGTGCGGTCCAGGGCGAGGAGGGTCTCGACGGCGGTGGGGACGAGGTCCCAGGCGTGGGCCCAGGCCTCCTTGCGGTCGAGGAATCCCAGGAAGTCGAGCGGGTCGGTCAGGGCGCGCCAGGCGGCCTGCGGGTCGTTGCGGGCGAGGTGGAGGCGGGCCGCGCCGGCGGCGACGCCGAGCGAGTCCAGGTGCAGGCCCCGGGCCAGGACCTCGTCGAACTCGGCGGCGGCCTGCGTGGTGAGGCCGCGGGCGACGGCGGTGAGGCCGTGTACGGCGGCCGACAGTCCACCGGAGCCCACCCGGCTGTGGGGGTAGCGCTCCTGGAAGGCCGCCAGGCCCCGCTCGGCCTCGTCCCAGCGGCCGGCCTGCCAGTCGAGCATGATCTGGTGGCAGTCCAGGTAGAACTCCAGCACGGGCAACCGGATGTGCGGTGCCATGGCCCGCGTCCCGGTGATGGCGGCCGCCGCCCGCGCGTCGTTCCCGACGGCGAGCGAGCGGCTGATGGTGCCGCAGACGATGATCGCCGTGCTCTGGAGCACGGACGGGTCGGCGCCCTCGCGGGGCAACGCCGTCAGCAGCCCGGGGACGGCGGGGTCCGCGGCAACGCTCAGCAGGGACACCCGGGCGAGCTCGAGCATCGCCCGGACCTGGGGGTCCTCGTGCGCTGCCAGCAGGGCGTGGCCGCGCTCGACCATCGCCTGCTGCTCGGCGAGGGCGAATCGCCCCGTCTCCGACAGGGCCAGCAGGGCGAGCAGCCTGGCGGCGGCGAGCGGATCGTCGTCCCCCACTTCCGTCAGCGCGGTCAGCAGTTCCTCCTCACCCGAGAAGTCACCGGCCCGGTAGATCAGGATGACTCCCAGGGTGGTCCTGATCGTTGCGTGAAGCGGAGCGGGTAGTCCGGGCAGCCGCAGGATCCTGCGCAGGGCGGCGGCCGTGGCGGTGTACTGCGTGCCGACCGAGACCGCGTACGCCAAGGCCCTCGCCGCACGGCTGAGCTGGTCGGGGGAGAGGTCGGGCTGTTCGACGAGGTCGCCCAGCAGCGCGGCCGCGGTGCCGTGGTCGCCGACCGCGACGGCCTGGTCGGCCGCCTCCTGGGCATGGAGCAGCCAGGCCGCCCGGTCGCCCAGGGCGCGGGAGTGGTGGGCGATCTGCACCAGTGGCGGCGGGTCCAGTGACTGCAGCACCTCCAGGACCCGCCGGTGGGTGCGGTTGCGCACCGGCCCGGGGAGGGCGGTGTAGACCGCCTCCTGGGCGAGGACGTGCGCGAAGGCGTAGGTGTCCGGACCGGTCTGCCGCAGGACCGCCCCGGCCGTCGCCTCCTGCAGGGCCGCGGCGGCGCGCTCCTCGTCCAGGCCCGCCGAGCGCGCCAGCAGCGCCTCCCCGGCCGGCACCGCCAGGACCGCCGCGGCGTCCACCAGCGCGGCCGCGTCCGGCCCCAGCCGCGCTCTGCGTTCGGCCAGTACCTCGCCCAGGCTCCGCGGTACCCGCAGCACGCCCGCGCCGGGGCCGGTCGGCGAGCCCGCGATCGTGATCAGGTCCCGGCGGCCCGGCCCGGCCACCCGCTCCAGCCGGGACGAACCCGCGAGCGTGAGCAGGTCCTCCTCGATCACCAGGGGCAGGCCCCCGCTGCGCTCCAGCAGGACCCGCGCCAGCTCCGGTGCCGGCTCACCGCCGAGCACGTCCCGGGCCATCGTCCGCAGCTCCGCCGGGCCGAGGGGGCCGAGCCGGATCTCGACGCCGCCCGTGCCCGGCGAACGCCGGAACGGCGCCCCCAGGACCGGCCGGCCGGCGGGAAGGTCCTCGGCCCGGTAGGTCAGCACCAGCGCGGAGTCGGCCGGCATGTCCATCGCCAGCAGGAGCAGCAGTTCGCGGGTGGCCTCGTCCGCCCAGTGGACGTCCTCCACCACCAGTACGGCCGGTGCCACCGCCTCCAGCAGGGTCCGCACCCCCGACACCACCCGGAACCGCTGTACGCCGGATCCGGAGGTCCCCGCCTCGGCCCGGGGCGGCTCCTCCGGCAGTGCGCCGGCCAGGTCCGGCAGCAGCGGAGCCAGGGCCCCTGCCGAGGCGCCCAGTTCCTCCACCGCCGGCAGCCACGGTCCGATCCGGCGCAGGGCGTCGATCACCGGTCCGTACGCCAGGGGCTCACGCAGCGGGTGGCAGCCGCCCACCAGGACCCGAAGGCCGTGCCCGGACAGGACCGCGGTCGCCTCGGTGACCAGCCGTGACTTGCCGATCCCGGCCTCGCCCTCCACCAGGACCACCGCCGGGCGCGCCTCGGACACCGCGGTCAGCAGCGCCCGCAGCTCCACGGCGCGTCCCGCGAAGGAGCACCCCCGAGCCTCGCCGAGGACCGCTCCAGCACCGAAGTCGTCCACACTCAGCTCCCCTCGGACCCGTGGTTTCCACGGCGGACGGGACGGGCTGCCGTGCCCCCGTCCATCCACCCTAGCGCCGCCCGGGCAGGGCGAAGGATCAAGGTGTGGACGGGCTCGCGACCGGCGCTGTCCGGGGCGGCGGTCGGCCCCGGGCGAGGACGAGCCACCCGGTGGCCCCGGTCAGCACCGTCTGCGCGGCGTGGCCCGGCCGACCGTCGGTGACGCAGCAGTCGATCTCCGACAGCTCGGCGAAGGCGCTGAGGCCGACGGAGTTCCACGTGCCGTGGTCGGCCGCGACGATCAGCTGCCGGGTCGAGGCGATCAGCGCCCGGTCGGTCCGCGCCTTCGCGAGGTTGGGGTGGCCGGTCCGGCGCGTTCGGAGACGCCGTGCGCGCCACCCCCGGCGAACGCGCGGTGCTCGGCGGGCGGGGAGACCTGCAGGGGCGTCGGGTCCGGGCGCGGTGCGGGTTCGGGCGCGGTGCGGGGTCGGCGGGCGGCGGCCGGACCCGTAACGCTTCGATAAACGGGCGGGACGGCGCGGGCCCGGGCACCTCGTATGTCAGCGACCGCGCGCGGCCCGGCGCATGTCAAGGGAGTGTCCGGCCCGGAGCCCGAGGAGAGCAGTGAGAGAGCCCGCATCGTCCTGGAGCGCCTTCGTGCCCCGTGGTGAACAGCCCCGGTGTGGCGACCCTGACGCCGTGGCCCGGACGGAGGACGGGCGGTCGGACGCGGCGGGATGGTTCGGGCCCGGCCCGGGGGATCCGGAACCCACGATCGTCGTCCGCCGCCCGCCCGCCACGGCCCGTGTCGCGCGGCCGCTCCCGCCGGACACCCCCGATGCCGCTCGGCGGCGGGTGCCCTCCCGCAGTGTCCCCCGGTGGACGTTGGCGGTCTCGGCCACGGCCCTGGCGGGTGGCACCGGTGCCGCCGTCCGGTTCGACGCCCCGAAGGGCAGGGCGCCCCAGCCGGGGGTCACCGTCACGGTGGGCCCGGCGGCCTGGCCGGCCCCACCGACGGTCGGGGCCTCCACGGGTGCGGCCGGCCGCACGGTCGCCCCCCCTCCCGTCCGGAGGACCGTCGGCGTCGAAGGGCAGGCCCGCCGCCGCTACGCCGACCCGCCACGACACGGTGACGCCGGGTTCCGCCGGGCCGTCCCCGCCGGTCGCCGCTCCCCCCGCCGCCGAGGGCGGCGGGCCGTCGCCCGCCGGGCCGGCCGGTCCGGCGCCGGCCCCGACCACCGCCGAGACGGGCCGGCCGCCCTCCGAGCCACCCGGCGGGCGGCCGCGCGATGCCGCGTCGGAGAGCCCGGCCGAGCCCCCCGCGGAATCCGGTCCGTCGCCGACCACGAGCGCCTCCGACCCGGGCGGGCCCACCTCACCGGCCCCGAACGGATCCGCGGCGGGCGGTCCGGCCCCGAATCCGGCGCCCGTCGGCCGGGGCGGCTGACAACACCCGCGCACGTTTGCCCCCAAGGTCCACTGCTTCCCTCCGGGAAGCCGAATGGTACGGAGCGGTTCGGATGGTCGAGAGCGTCACCGGTCGGCACGACCAGCACGACGCCCACGCGGCCCAGTGCCCCTGCCGGGCGATGCTCGACCTGCTGGCCAACAAGTGGTCGGCCTTGGCCATCGGCGCGCTCGAAGCGGGCCCCCAGCGCTTCGGGGCGATCCAGCGCCGCCTGCAAGGCGTCAGCTCCAAGGTGCTCACCCAGACACTGCGCCGCCTGGAGGACGCGGCCCTGCTGACCCGCACCGTCTACCCGGTGGTCCCCCTGCACGTGGAGTACGCCCTCACGGAGCTGGGCCGCGGCGCGTCCGTCCCGCTCGGCCTCCTGCGCGCCTGGGTCGAGGAGACGGTCGACGGCGCTCGTTCTCAGGTGTCGCCCGAGCCACAGCCGTGACCAATGCGCACAGGCACGGGACGGACGCGTCGATCCCACCTCCCCAAGCGGCAGGTACCGGGACGGTGCCGACAACTCCTCCTCGCCGGAAGGTGATCCACGTGTCCACCTCCCGCAACCTGATCCTCGGGGGTGCCACCGCACTCGTTCTGTCGACGCTGCCCGTCGGTGTGGCAGGCGCCACCGCCGATGTCCTGCTGCGGCGCCGCAGGACGGCGCGGCACGAGTGATGAGAGGGGCGGGACCGGGCCCGCCCCCGCCCTGTCCCGTGCTGTCGGGCGCGGACTTCTTGCGTGGTGCGCGGGCCCGGTGGCCGGCCGGAACGGTCCGCCGGCCCGGGGCCCGGTGATCGCCGCTGGGTGTCGCCCTCCCTCAGGCCGCCCGGTGCCGGTGTACCCGGCACCGCCCCGGTGCGCCCACCCGCCGCGGGAGGGTGCACCGGGGCGACGGAAGACAACACCGGGCCCGTCGCGCTCAGGCGGTGGTGCTTCCCGAGCCGCCGGAGAAGAGCCCGGAAGCCGGGGGCGTCGCGGAGCGGCTCGGCGAGGAAGGCTGCCGGAGGGCGACGGGGGAGTCGTCCTCAGGGCCGGGTGCCGGTGCGCTCGGCCGGCCCGTGCCGGGGGATTCACCCGTCGCACCGGGGGTGGGGACGGTGGGCCGGACGGTCCCGGGCGATTCGCTCCCAGCACCGGGTGTGGGTGCGCTCGGGCGGCCGGTCGGCGGCTGAGCCGACGGCCTCCGTGTCCCCGTGGCGTTCGGTGCAGGAGAGGTCCGTGCCGCCGGTGGAGCTTCGGCCGATCCGTTCGGAGCCGCCTCGGAGGCGGCTCCCGGGCCGGGTGCCCGTGTCCCCGTGGTCGGCGGGGCGGAGACCGCCGGGAGCCGCGCGGTGGACGAGGGACGCGCGCTCCCGCCCGGCGATCGGGAACCGGCCGGCGCGCCCCGTACGGGCGGCGGCGTCCCGGCCGAGTCGGTGGCCGTAGCCTCGCCCGCTCCCTCGGTACGGCCGACCGTAGGAGTGGGTGAGGACGTCGCGGTGCGGGGCGGGACGTCGACCGTGGTCGCCCCCGGCCGGGGTGAGCCACCCGCCGGGTTGTCGTGCAGGAGGGCCGCGAGGCCCCCGAGGACAGCGCTCGCCGACAGTGCCAGCGACCACCACACGACGCCGCGCGCACCCCGCCTAGGGGTGGCGGGGTGGTCGGGGCCCGGCGGCAGGGCACGTGCGGCCGGCGGGGCCGCAGTCCCGTTGTGGACCACGACGGCAGGTTCCCGCTCCGGGCGGATGACGGCGATCTCCACCGTCGGGGCCTCGGAGGAGCAGGAGCCGCAGAACGGGGCGAGCTGCTCGACCGGGGGCGTCCGACCGGGCGAACGGTTGCCGGGGGAGGACTGCAGGGCGGCGACGTAGCGGCACGTCCGGCCGGCGATCGCGGCTGCGTTGGCACGCCAGGCGCCGTCGGGGTCGGCCTGGTCGTCCTTGCCGCACTGGTCGCCCTGGTCGGTCGGGGCGGCGTCCGAGGCGGCGATCTGGCGTCGCCCGGCGGCCTGGACCAGGGCCCGCAGGATCTCCCGCCGACACCTCTCGGGCACCGAGGTGAGGGGCGGCGGTCCGCCGGGTCCGCGCGGTGAGGCGTGTGCCGCCGACAGGACGACCGCACCCGCCGCCGGGCGACGGTCGGGTAAGGCACCCGCGACGGCGGGCAGCGGGCCCTGCGGCGGCTGCACCGAGGGGGTTGCGCCGCCCTGCGCGGGACCGAACCACCCCTGCGGCAGCCCGTCCGTCCGGGTGACTCCGGTCGACGGGGTGCGGCCGTCGTCGTCGGGACGGGAACCGGTCTCCGGCCCGTCCGGTGGTCGTAGGTCGCCACGGCGTCTGAAGGCGGTCCAGGACGTCGAGGGCTCTCTCATCGTTCTCCCTTGAGCGTGGGATCGGCAGGAGGTGGTTCCTGTGCGCAGGTCGTCAGCAGGGGAGTCCTGCGATCCGGCCCAACCGGCGGCGGACCGCGAGGACCAGGGAGTTGGACTCCGGGTGCGGGGCGACGGTGAGCAGGGTGGCCAGGAGGGCGGCTCCGACGGCGGCCGCCTCGTCGTCGGGGACCTCCCGCCAGGACGCGGCTGCCTGCCGCGCGCCGAAACGGGCCGGCCGGCTCGCCGGGCCTTCGAGCCGGGCCCACCCGTCGGAGATCAGCGTCCAGAGCTTCGCCGCGCACCAGGCGTCGCCCGACAACCAGGCCAGGTCGGCGCGGACCTGGGCCGCGGTGAGGGTGAACCGGTGACGGGCGCCGTACGACGCCGCCAGGGTGATGAGCAGGTGGTCGGTCCGCTGGACGGCCAGGGCGAGGTCGTGGCGGCGCGCCGCGCCGAAGGCCTGTTCCAGGACGTGGCGGTGTTCGGCGGGCAGGTCGATGTCCCCGGTCCTGACGGTGTCGTCCTTCGTCGTACGCGGGGGTGGGGGCGGGGGCGCCGGGAGCGGGAAGCGCAGGACGCACCGTTCACCGGGGCCGATGTGCAGCCGAAGCCGGTGGCGCTCGCGGGCGTCCTGGCGCTCCTGTTCATCCGGGTCGGGGGTGAACCGGTCGGTGACGACGAGGCTGAGCCCGGGACGCGCCGCCGCGTCCGCGCCGGAGGCGTGGCCGCCTCGCGGGCCACCCCAGGCCGCGCCCCGGCCGAAGGCGGTGGCCGTCGGCTCGCCCGGCGTCCTGCCCACGGTCACGACACCCGTCCTCGGCCGACCGCGACGAGGACGGTGGGGACGAGGACGGTGGCGACCGCCCCGGTTTCCGGAACGGGGCGTCGGCGGCCGGCCGGCCACAGTGGGCCGGTGCCGGTGCCGGTGCCGGTGCCGGTGCCGGTGTCGTACGTCGGCCGGCGCGAGAGGCGGCAGGACAACATGCGGATGGTCTCCTTCGGGCGTGCTCGGTTCGTCCGGCCCCGGGGCCGGAGGAGCGCGGATCATGAAGGAGGAGGCCTGATGCGTACGACAATCCCGTGCCGTTATCGAACGGTTGTCATCGATCGCCGCGCGGGAGGCGATGCCGTCGGCGGGCGTCGGCGGGCACCCGTCACGGAGAGTTCCGCACGCGAAGGCCGGCGGGACCGTCGGGGTCGCCTCGGAGCGCCTGATCGCCCACTCCTTGCCAGCACTGTGACAAACCAGGGTAAATAGGGACTATGAACCCTGGTGCGGGTGGTGGAGACAAGATCCCCCCGACCGGCCCCCGTGCCGGCCGCGGTGCCGGGGCGTCCGGGTCCGGCACCGGTCGCAGGCCGCCCGGGGAGGACGGCGCCGACGCGCGGGGCGACCCGCCGCCGCAGCCGCCGCACCCGCCGGGCAGCTCGGCCGACCGCAGTTTCGCCCGGGAGGTCTTCCTCCTCCAGCTGGTGTTGGTGGTGCTCCTGGTCACCGGCGCCGTGGTGGCCCTCGTGGTGCAGTCACAGCGCGCCACGCTGGCCGACGCCCGGCACCGCACCCTCGCCGCCGCCGAGTCCTTCGCCCACGCGCCCGGGCTGGTGGCGACCCTGGAGGGCGACGCCCCCTCCGCGACCCTCCAGCCGCTGGCCGAGGAGGCCCGGACGGCCGCCGGCATCGACGCGCTCATCGTGTACCGGCTCGACGGGACGGCCCTCACGCACAGCGAGACCTCGCAGGTCGGCAAGTACGTCATCGGCCCGTACGCCCAGGCCGCCGAGGGCAAGGCCTTCACCAGCACCTTCGACGGGGCCCTGGGCCGCTCGGTGGTCTCCGCCGTCCCCGTCAAGGACGCGGACGGGCACGTGGTGGGCATCGTCGCCGCCCCCGTCACGGTCGAGGCCATCCACAAGTCGGTGCACCACGAGCTGCCCGTCATCCTGATCGGAGCGGCGGCCGCCGTCGCCCTCGCCGCCGGCTGCGCGGCCCTGCTGAGCCGCCGGCTGCGACGCCAGACACGGGGGCTGGGCGCGGCCGAGATGACCCGGATGTACGAACACCACGACGCCGTCCTGCACGCGGTGCGGGAGGGCGTCCTGATCACCGACAACGGCGGCCGGCTGCTCCTGGCCAACGACGAGGCCCGCCGCCTCCTCGACCTCCCCGCCGACGCGGAAGGGCGCCGCGTCGACGCCATCGGGCTCGACCCCGGCACCGCCGAGCTCCTGGCCTCGGACCGGATCGCCGACGACGAGGTCCACCGCACGGCGGGCCGCCTGCTCTCCCTCAACAAACGGCCCACCACGCCCACCGGAGTGCACGGGACCAGCGTCGTCACCCTGCGTGACACCACGGAGCTGAACGCGCTGGCGGGCCGGGCCGAGCTGGCCAGGGCGCGGCTGAAGCTGCTCTACGACGCCGGGATGCTGATCGGATCGACACTGGACGTGGTGCGGACCGCCGAGGAGCTGGCGCAGGCCGCCGTCCCGGGCTTCGCCGACATCGCCACCGTCGAGTTGCAGGACCCGGTGCTGCACGGCGACGCTCCGGCCGGCGCCTCCACCGAGCTGCGCCGCTGCGCCGTCGCGGGCCTCGCGGAGGACCACCCGCTCTACCCCGTCGGGCGGCTGATCGACTTCGCGCCGGGCACGCCGATGGCGGCCGGCGTGCGCGAGGGCCGGTCCGTCATCGAAGCCGATCTCGCCGCCTCCACCGGCTGGCGGACCCAGGACCTCGAACGCGCCCAGCAGATCCTCGACTACGGGATCCACTCACTGATGGCCGTGCCCCTCCAGGCACGCGGAGTGACGCTGGGGCTGGTGAACTTCTGGCGCACGCACGACTCCCCGCCGTTCGACGAGGAGGACCTCGCCTTCGCCAAGGAGGTCGGCGGCCGGGCCGCGGTCTGCATCGACAACGCCCGGCGCTACAGCCGCGAGCACGCCATGGCGGAGACCCTCCAGCGCAGCCTGATGCCCCGGGAGCTGCCCGCCCAGGAAAGCCTGGACGTGGCACACCGGTACCTGCCCGCCCAGGCCGGCGTGGGGGGCGACTGGTTCGACGTGCTTCCGCTGCCCGGTGCCCGGGTCGCCCTGGTGGTCGGCGATGTGGTCGGCCACGGCCTGCACGCCGCGGTCACCATGGGCCGGCTCAGGATCGCCGTCCACAACTTCTCGGCCCTGGACCTCGCGCCGGACGAACTGCTGAGCCACCTCGACGACCTGGTGGCACGCATCGACGACCAGGAGGGCGAGGGCCCGGACAGCGCCCAGGCGATGACGGGCGCCACCTGCTTCTACGCCGTCTACGACGCGGTCGCCGGGCGGGTCAGCGCCGCCACCGCGGGCCACCCCCCGATGGCGGTGGTCCGTCCCGACGGCACCGTCGCGTTCCTGCGCCCGCCGGTGTCCCCTCCGCTGGGCCTGGGCGCGGGCCTGCCCGTGGAGGCCGTCGACCTGGCCGTGCCCGAGGGCTCCCGGCTGGTCCTCTACACCGACGGGTTGCTCGCGGCCCGGGACCGCGACGTGGACGTGGCCCTGGACGCGCTGGGCGAGGCGCTCGGCGGTCCGTTCCGTCTCCCCGAGGCGACCTGCGACGACGTGCTCGGGTCGATGGTGGTGGAACGGCCCGGCGACGACATCGCCCTCGTGGTGGCCCGCACCCGGCTCCTCGCCCGGGACCGCGTCGCCGAGTGGGAGGTGGCGAACGACCCCGAGGCCGTGAGCCCGGTGCGCCGGGCCTGCGCCCGCCAACTGGCCCGCTGGGACCTGGAGCACCTCGCCTTCGGCACCGAACTCATCCTCAGCGAACTGATCACCAACGCCGTCCGGTACGGCGTGCCGCCCATCCGCGTCCGGCTGCTTCTCACCCAGTCCCTGGTCTGCGAGGTGTCCGACGGGAGCAGCACCGCCCCGCACATCCGCCGGGCCGCCGACACCGACGAGGGCGGCCGGGGCCTCTTCCTCGTCGCCCGCTACGCCGAGCACTGGGGCACCCGCTACTCGGCCCGCGGCAAGACCATCTGGACCTCCCAGTCGCTCAGCGGAGCGGAGGGGCCGGCCGACGAGGCGTCGGAGGACGACCTGCTCGGCGAGTGGGACGACCTGGCGCTCTGAACCGTGACGACCCCCGGGGTGCTCCACGGCCGCAGGCTTGTCCAGCGTTTTCAAGCCGGCAGCAGAGGCCAAGAGTCACCCCCGAGCGGCCGGCCGGCCTCCTCGACGGCGGCTGACCCACCGGTCGGAGCGGCCCGGGCTGCCGATCGGCCGGCGGGCGGGCGCAGCGGGGCCGCGGCACGCCGGCCGGGCGCTCCCGTTTTCGGCGCCGGGACGGGAGCGCGCCGGCGCTCACAATCGGAGGGCGGCGGTCGGCCGGCACATCGGGTCCGAGGTGCAGTCGGCGGAACGCAGTTGCAGGATCTCGTTCTCCTGCCCGTTGCCCGAGGACGCGAGGAGCAGCCCGGAGGCACGGTGGCGAAGTGCGCTCTCCCCGCCCGTGAGGTCGACGACCTGCCAGGACTGACGGCTGTTCCCGTCGCACACCTGCTGGGTGACGGTGGTCCCGGAGGCCCCGTTCGAGTCCAGGCAGCCGTTGTTCGCGGCATTGACGATCTGGACGCCGCCGGAGCGGTCGGCGCGCAGGATCCACGACTGAACGGTCAAAGGCTCGCACTTCACGAGGTACGGGGTGCCGGCCGTCGACTCGAAGTCCTCCGTCTCGCCGCAGTTCCCCGTTGCGGCGAGACGCAGCTGGATACGACGGTCCCCGGGCAGCGCGGCGGCGGGGGTGGAGAGCGATTGGACGCCGGCCGTCAACCGTCCGTCCTGTCCGGTGGTCGCACGGGGTGAGGGAGGGGGCGGGGGAAGCGATGGGGGTCCGACTCGGGTGCTGGGGCTGGGCGGTGTGACCTCGGCGGGGGACACGGGGGCGCCCGGTGTTCCCGTGGCCGGGTCGGGGGCCGGCGACGACGTCAGAGCCTCCAGGAGGGTGGCGGGGGCGGTCGGACCGCCCGGAACACCGTCCGCCGGGGTGGACAGCGGGCCCGGCGGCCGCGCATCCGCGGGCTGTCCCGGAGGCGACGGCGCGAGGAACGGCGTCAGCGCGATCGCCGCGACGACGACGGCGCCGGCGGTGAGCGCGCCGGCCATCGTCTTCGAGGTGCCCGGGGGCGGACCGGAGGGCGGCGGCGCGTGCTGCGGATTCGGGGCGGGCGGGGGGCCGGATCCGGCGTGCGCCGCGAGCGCGGGGGCGGCCGGTTCGCCGCTGGGCCACGGTCCGAGGAACGCCACCGCGGCCAGGCGCAACCGCCGGTTGACGTCCCGCAGTTCCTCGTCGCAGCGCCGGCAGCGCGGACACTCGTCGAGGTGCCGGGCCAGCGCCTTGGACCTCCGCCTCGACGAGCCGGGGAGGTGCGCGGTGAGCCGGGCAGCGTAGGCCTGGCACTCGGCCGACTGCGTCCTGGACAGGTGCGCCGTCAGGTAGGCGGTGCGCAGGCCCGCGCGCGCTCGCGCGGCGAGCGAGGACACCCCGCTCGCCGAGAGGCCGAGCAGGGGGGCCACCTCCTCCGCCGGGCGGCGTTCGACCACCGAGTGCCACAGGACCGACCGCCACCGTTCGGGGAGGGAACGGAACGCCGTGACGATCAGGTCGTGCTCGGCGGACGCGGCGACGATCTGGTCGGGGGAGAGGGCGTGGTCGGCCCGGTCCGCCCAGTCCTGGACGTCATCGGTGGGGATGGAGCGCCGCTCGCTCGCCGCCCACGCCACCGCGGTGTTGCGGACGACGGTGAAGAGGTAGGGGCGCCAGTGGTCGGTCGGACCTTTGCCGGCCCGCACGGCTGCCAGGGTACGGACGAAGGCCTCGCTCGCCAGGTCCTCGGCGCGCTGGTTCATGCCGCCGAGCGAGCGCGCGTAGCCGAGCGCGGCACGGTGGTGACGCTCGAACAGCGTCCCCACCACCTCGTCGTCCCCGGCCCGCAGACGGGCGATCAGGGCGGCATCGGACACGGCGTCCGACACGGCGTCCGACACGGCGTCGGACACGGTGCGGGAGTCGGCGGCGAGGCCGTGCCGGGACGGGCCGGGCTCGCCGGCCGTCCCCTTGCGCGGGGTGGGCCCGGAAGCGTCGTCGGCCGGGTGCGGCGGTTGGGGCATGGTGGTCCTTGAGGAGGGTACGGACGTTCGGCGGATCGCGGAGCGGGTTGATCAGGGCCCGCTCTGATGGCCGGAGTGCCGACGAGGTGTACAGGCACCGGTGCCCCGTGGGTGTGCGGCCGCATCCGGACCGGCTCCGGTCGGCGATGGTGGCGCGGCCAGGGGCCGCGTAACCCGGCACGGACCGGCGGTGGTCCGCCGTCCGGCGCCTCGGGGTGACCCGCGGTCGTCGGCATGGGGACGAGCGCCGGGTCGCAGCGCGTCACAGTGCCTCTGACGTCGACAACACGGCGGGCCGGCACGGCACACTCCTCGGATCGGGGGACTCGAACAGGTGGAGTCGGGGCCGCCGCCCTCGTCCCGCTGCGTTGCGAGAGCGTTACCCGGAGGGCGGAGGCCCCCGGGCTCGCCGCGACGACGGAGAGTGGCCGGAAAGGATGAACGCAAAACAACATCAGCGAACACAATAGAACGGTCGGAAGCCATGACACCGTCGGCCCGGCGCCGCCGTCAAGGGCGCCGAGGCTCGGGAGGGATGCCCCGCGGCGACCTCGCCCTGCCGGAGGTCCGCACTACGCAGGACTACGGCGGGGACTACCTACGGTTCGGTGAACCCGTGCGAACTTGGGTGGCCGCACTGCTGGACCGGGCTCGCCCGCGCGGGCTTTGCTGGAAGCAGGAACACCGCCCGAGATGACCGGGTGCCGCCCGAGGAGAAGAGCCATGGCCACCAGAGTCCGGCCCGTCGTGAGTCGCCCCACCGCCATCTATCTGCGGTGTTACCCGTATGACGCGGTGCGGATGCTCGACTGCTGGCAGACCCTTGAGCGTTACTCCGTCGGATCCGGGCTGGGTGAGGCGACGCTGTTCCTGGACAACGGCCGACGGTCGACCGAGCAGCTGGCGGCGCTGGCCGACCTGATCCGTGCCGTCGAGGCGGGCGTGTGCGACACCGTCCTCGTCCCCGGTCCGTTCGTCTTCTCCCTGAACGACGCGGAGGCCGCGGCGACCGTGCGGAAGCTGGAGGAGGCGGGCGGCCGGGTCGTCGAGATGCCGCGGTCGCCGCAGCCCTTCGGGGCGCTGGTCGCGGCCCGTTGACCGTAGGGCCGGCCGCCGCGGCCCGGATCCCCGCCGCAGGCCCGTTCTCCCTGCCACCCTGCTGTTCGCCACGGTCGACGCGCTGGTCGTCGCGCTCTACTTCCTGTTGCTCGCCTGGTTCGCCGCGCTGGTCGGCAACTGGCTGCGCCGCCCCCGCACCCTTCGGTTCCAACTTGGACGCGACAACCGGCTACGTCGAGAAGAGCGTCGACCTGTCCTCGTACGCGGGGCAGTACATCGACGTGCGGTTCGTGGGCCAGGAGGACCTCTCGGCCCGGACCACCTTCCTGATCGACGACACCGCACTCACCCTCGGCAACTGACCCACTCGCCGGACCGGTGGGAGTCGCGGTCCCCGTCCGTCGGTAGTCCGGCGGCGCCGGCGCGAGAACCGCGGCTCCTTCCCCAGGTGTCCGTCGCCCACCGGGCGGCGGGCACCTCGGCGTACCGGGCACCTCGACGTACCGGGTACCCGGTACGCCCGGCACCGGAGGCCGGCGCGGCCGGGTGGGGGCGGAGCCGTCGCGTGCCCCGCCCCCACCCGCGGGACATCGGTGAGCAGCCGTGCCCGGCGCCGAGCCCCCGGTCTACCGGACCCCGGTCCCGGGGATGCCGTCGACGGCCGGATCGGTGATGCTCTCGGCCCCGTGCTCCACGTGGCCGGCGAACCGGCGCAGGAAGTCGTCGTCGGTGTCGGCGGTGGCGGTGAGGTCGTACCACCAGCCGCTGTCCGTGATCGTCCAGGAGTTCCGCACGGTGGCGGAGGCGGGCAGCTCGAACGTCCAGGGGCCGTCCGTGCGGTAGGCGCCGGCCGTGACCGTGACGGTGCACGGGGCCGTGCCGCTGTTGACCATCGTCAGCGTGAGGCGGCCGTTCGGGACATCGGCTGCCGCGGTGACCTCCGGGTTGGCGCTCCCGGCGGTGGTGGCGGTGATCCGGTTGCCGCGGAAGCGCCGGTGCAGGCCGTTCGGACCGTAGAGGGAGAGGTCGTAGGAGCCGGCCGGAGTGCCGCTCACGAAGTAGTCGGTCAGGCGCTTGCCGGCCTCGACCGTGTGCCGCCACGGGCCGTCGGTCCGGAAGGCGTTGGCGTGGAGGTGGACGCACTGCCCGGCGGTGCCGCTGTTCACCATGTCGATGTAGAAGGTCTCGGGGGTGACGCGACCGGAGGCCTCGAAGGCGTACGGCAGGGCCCGGGCCTTGCGGTGCCCGACCTCCTGCACCGGGAGCGTCTGGACGCTGGGCACGGTGGCTTGGGGGAGGTTACGGCACTGCGCCTTGGCCCGCGCGGGGTAGTCGCCGGTGTCCGGGAGCTCCGGCCAGCCGTGGTTCGCGGAGGTGAAGTCGAAGACGGACAGCAGGTCCCCGGTGACCGCCCTGCGCCACGGGCTGATGTTCGGCTCGGCCACACCGAACACCTGGGAGCAGAAGCGGAGGACGGAGGTGTGGTCGAAGACCTCGGAGCAGACGTACCCGCCGCGGCTCCACGGGGAGACGGCGATCAGTGGCACGCGGAAGCCCAGCCCGATCGGCTTGCCGTCGCTGATCTCCCCGGCGGTGGAGACGGTGGACAACCCGTCGGACTCGGAGGTCGGCGGCATCGGCGGGGGCACGTGGTCGAAGAAGCCGCCGTTCTCGTCGTAGTTGAGGATGAACACGGTCTTGGACCAGACGGCCTGGTTCGCGGCGAGTGCGGCGAGCAGCCGCGCGGTGAGGTTCGCGCCGTCGGCCGGGGGGTGCTCGGCGTGCTCGGACAGGGGCTCCGGAGCGACGATCCAGCTGACCTGCGGAAGCGTGTCCGATGCGACGTCGTCGGCGAAGGCCGAGACGATGTCCGCGACCCTGGCCATGCCCTTGTCGTGGAGGGGCCGGCCGGGCCGGGACTGCTTGAAGGGGGCGAACCAGGCGAGCGCGTTGTCGTCGAAGTTGTCCCGTTCCTGGTAGACCCTCCAGCTGATGCCGGCCGACTCCAGGCGTTCGGCATAGGTGGTCCAGCCGAACCCCTTGTCCGGCACGTCGTTGGTCATGACCGCGGCCCCTCCCACGGACAGCCCGTTGCTGCCGGTGAAGGCGTGCAGCCGGTTGGGGTTGGTCTGCGTCAGCGTGGACTGGAAGTAGTGGTCGCAGATGGTGAAGTTGTCGGCGAGCTGGTAGTAGAAGTCCAGGTCCGGCCTGGCGAAGTAGCCCATTCCGACGTGCGGGTCCCTGCCCTTGTGCCATCCGTCGAACCGCCCGCCGTTCCAGTTGGTGAGGTCGATCGGCCAGCTCATGCCCGGTGCCTCGGCGCACGTGGCGGCGGTGGTCGTGGTGTCCATCCGGAAGGGCAGGATGTAGCCGTCGGCATGGGGCGCGGGCTGGCGCCACACCGGCTTGCCGCCCGGGAGGTTGATCGCGTTGCGGTCGCCGAAGCCTCGGACGCCGTTCAGGGACCCGAAGTAGTGGTCGAAGGCCCGGTTCTCCTGCATGAAGATCACCACGTGCTTGACGTCGGCGATCGTGCCCGTCCCGGCCGGGACCGGGGCGGCCATCGCCCTGCGCAGCGCATCCGGCAGCGCGGCCGCGGCGGCCACGGCGGCCGCGCTGCCGAGGAGGGTGCGCCGACTCACGCCGGGTCTGGGTTCGTTGTTCATCTGGGGGAACTCCTGTGCGGGTGACAACGGTGTGGGGGAGGTGGAGCAGTGGGGGGATCCCCGGTCGACGTGACCGGGGGTGCCCCGGGGGTGGTCACTCCCCGGGGAAGGCGACGCCCAGGTCGCGGCGCACGGTGTCCAGGACGTGCATGATCCTCAGCGTCTCGGCGAGCGGCATCAGATCGGATTCCAGCCGTCCGGCACTGATGCACCGGGCCGCTTCGGCCGCCTGGTAGCAGAGGCCGCCGTCCCGCTGCAGCGGGACGAACCTGTCGATCGGCTGGTTGTCCCGGCCGATGAGACGGACCCAGGCAGGGCCGTAGAAGGAACCCTCGATCTCCAGGCGGCCCCGCGTACCCGAGATCGACGCCGTGGTCGGGGTGCGGGCGAAGAGCGTCGTGTTGAGCACGCCGTGCGCTCCGGACTCGGCGGTGACGACGATCGAAGCCTGGCCGTCGACGCCGGTGAAGGCCTTCGTCCCGACCGCGGTGACCGAGGCGAACGGTCCGAGCACCATCGAGGCGAAGGAGACCGGGTAGACGCCGAGGTCCAGGAGCGCCCCGCCGGCGAGCTCGGGCGCGAACAGGCGGTGCGCCGCGTCGGGTTCCATCGCCTGCCCGTGGTCGGCCATGACGGTGTGCACCTCGCCGAGCAACCCGCGGTCGAGCACCTGGCGGACCACGTCGATGTGCGGCAGGAAGCGTGTCCACATCGCCTCCATGAGGAAGACGCCGCGCTTGCGGGCCGCTTCGATCAGTTGCTCGGCCTCGCGGGCGTTGCGGGTGAACGCCTTCTCCACGAGGACGTGCCGGCCCGCTTCGATCGCTTGCAGGGCCTGCTCGAAGTGACCTGAGTGCGGCGAGGCGATGTAGACGATGTCGACCCGGCCGTCCTGGACGAGCTCGGTGTAACTGCCGTAGGCCGTAGGGATGGTGAAGCGGTCGGCGAACGCGCGGGCGCGCTCGGGGTCGCGCGAGCCGACGGCCACGACCTTTTGCGCGGTGTACTTCTGCAGCGCCTCGACGAATTGGGTCGCGATCGAGCCCGGGGCCACCACCCCCCAGTTCAGGGTCGGTGCCTCACGGGGGGAGGGGGTCCGCGGCGGGGGCAGCACGATGGGTGCCGCCCCCGCCGCGACGAACGGCCGGCTCTGCGTCATGCGGGTCCTTTCGGTCGAGGTGCGAGTACCACAGGATCGGGGCGCGACGGTGGAGTGGGGGCTCGCCGTACGCGTCCGGGAGGTGGACAGGCGTCAGTCCTACGGAAGTTGACGGACTCGCACAACAACGGAAGTAATAACACGTCTTCAAACATGCGATCTCCTCATGACATCCGAAGGCAAAGGAAGTGTCAAGCCTGTGTGTGCGCCGTTCACGAACCGGGTGTCCATGGCCCCCCGATCCGCCGCGGCGGATCGGGGGCGTGGGGGTGGACTCCCGGGGGCGGGGCCGCAGGCCTTGGTCCGTGTGCGGTCGGGTGATCGGCTGCCGTGCGCACGCGGCTTGAAGGGTGCGGGTCTTGACGGGCGCCATCGGATCCCCGAAACTCTGCTGCAACCTGATGTTTACGTCAACATGCACCAGACGTGAACATGCGCCACGGTGCTGCGGCACGGGCCGGGCCCTCCACCGGGCTGGCACCTGCGCACGCCGACCGCACGGGCCGGGGCGGTCCACCGGCCGGCGTTCAGCGCGAACATGCCGGTCCTCCAGCCGTTTTGCGCCAGCCGGGCGCGGGCGGTCGGGCTTCGTGCCCGCGTCCGGACCGACCCCCCGCCCGATTCCCGGGCCGCTCTTCCGCCGCCCGGTCTTTCGCTACCCGCTCTTCCCCTGCCCGGTCTTTCGCTACCCGCTCTTCCCCTGCCCGGTCTTTCGCTACCCGCTCTTCCCCTGCCCGGTCTTTCGCTACCCGCTCTTCCCCCGCCCGGT
>NZ_JBSFNM010000069.1:0-8530 GCF_053587085.1 Kitasatospora sp. NPDC003701 | reverse complement strand
GTCTTCCGCTACCCGCTCTTCCCCCGCCCGGTCTTCCCCCATCCGGCAAACGGAGCCACTGCCATGAGCCTGCCCGACCCACCACTGGGCCGCCGACACTTCCTCACCGGTGCCGCCATCACCGCGGGCGCCGTCGTGCTGCCCCTCCACCTCCTTCCGTCCCGGGCCGCGGCGGCCGTGCCGCCCCAGGTCACCCTCCCGGAGCGGGGCATCCACGACACCGCCCCCGCCACGGAGTGGACCGACGGCTTCCTCACCGGCAACGGCGAGTACGGCGCGGTGCTCCACGGGAGCCCGGCCCTGGAGGAGGTCGTCCTGAACCACCACCGCTTCGTCCTCCCCAACGGCACCCGCACGGTCCAGCCCCCCGACCTCGCCGGCCGGCTCCCCGCCGTGCAGGACAAGGCCCTCGCCGGCGACTACGGCGGCGCGTCGGCCACCTTCGCCGGCGACTGGAGCCTGCGCTGGACCCAGACCTTCCACCCCGGCTACGAACTCCGGTTGAGCAGCCCGGAGATGAGCGCCACCGCCGACTACGCGCGGATGACCGACTTCCGCACCGGCGAGGTCACCCACACCTGGACCGACGCGTACGGCACCTGGAAGCGCCACGCCTTCGCCTCCCGCGCGGACCAGGTCGTCGTCCACGAGCTGCTGCCCGCGGCCGGGCGGACCGTCGACACCGTGCTCAGCGTCGACACCGCCCTCGAAGGGACGCCGAACAGCGTCACCTTCGGCACCACGGCGACGGTCGTCGGCCGGGACGGCTACCTCAACCTCCGCGGCACCTACCCCGCCGGGCAGGGGGCGTACGGCTACGAGGGCGTCACCCGGGTCGTCGTCACCGGCGCCAAGGCCTCGGTGACCGCCAACGGCGTCACCCTGGTCGTCGCCAGGGCCACCAAGGTGCTGCTGCTCACCAAGCTGGACCGGTACGAGACGCCGACCGGCTGGGACGCCAAGCCGCTCCAGGCCGCACTCGGCGCCCTGACCGCCTCCTACGGCACCCTGCTGGGCCGGCACCGGCCGCTGCACCAGGCCATGTTCGACGGCTCCAGCCTCGACCTCGACGTTCCGGCCGCCGACCGCCGGTTGTCCACCAGCGAGCTCACGGCCCGCCAGAACGGCAACAGGTCGGTCATCGACCTCGCGCTGCTGGAGCGCCTGTACGACTCCGGCCGCTACCTGTTCGTCAGCTCCAGCGGTGTCCTCCCGCCGCGGCTCACCGGCATCTGGTCCGGCAGCTGGACCGGTGCCTGGGCCGACGACATCACCACCGACGCCAACGTCAACCTCCAGGTCGCCGGCGGCAACATCCTGAACCACGGCACCGCGATGCAGGGCTACTTCGACCTGGTCCTCGGACAACTCGCCGACTGGCGCGACAACGCGGCCAGGATCTACGGGGCCCGCGGCTTCCTCGCCCCGACCCGCACCGACGGCGAGCACGGCCACATGCTCCACTTCAACGACGGCGACTTCCCCGGCCAGTGCTGGACCGGCGGCGCCGACTGGCTGCTCCACCCGCTGCTGGAGTACTACCAGGTCACCGGCGACGCCGCCTTCCTCCGCGACAAGCTCGGCCCGGCCCTCATGGAACTCGCCCTGTTCTACGAGGACTTCCTGACCCGCACCGACGCGGGCGGGAAGAAGGTCTTCGTCCCGTCCTTCTCGATGGAGAACTCGCCCTCGAACACCGGGCAGATGCTCTCGGTCAACGCCACCGGCGACATCATGGCCGGCCGGCACGCCCTCCGGGCCGCCGTCGACGCCGCCGACACGCTCGGCGTCGAGCAGGGCCCCGGGCGGGGCGTCGCCCGCTGGACGGCCCTGCTGGCCCAACTGCCCGACTACACGGTCAACAACGACGGCGCGCTCGCGGAATGGTCCTGGCCCGGCCTGACCGACCGCTACAACCACCGGCACGTCCACCACCTGTACGGCGCCTGGCCCCTGCACGAGATCAACCCCGAGGACCGCCCCGACCTGGTCCGCTCCGCCGGCCGGGCCCTCGACCTGCGCGGCGACGAGAACCTCTCGGCGCACGGCAGCCTCCACCGCGCGCTGGCCCGGGCCCGCCTCAAGGACGGCGCGGGCGTCCACGAGAACCTCAGGAAGATCCTCGGCGGCAACATGCTGTTCCGCTCCCTGATGACCTCCCACAACCCCGACCTCACCACCTACAACTGCGACGCCGCCAACACCCTGCCGGCCGTCCTCGCCGAAGCGCTCCTCTACACCCGCCCGGGCGTCCTGGAGCTCCTGCCCGCGCTGCCCGGCCAACTCGCCAAGGGCACCGTCAAGGGCGTCCGCGGCCGCAACCGCGTCCTGGTCAACAGCCTCAGCTGGGACACCGCGGCCCGTACCGTCACCGCCACCGTGGTCTCGGACATCACCCAGGAGATCACGCTGATCTGCCGCCGCGGCATCACCTCCGTCGCGACCGGGGCCCCGGTGGCGCCCTCCCCGCTCGGCGCCCACGCCAGGAGGGTGACCCTCACCGCTGGCACCCGCACCCGGATCACCCTGGGCCTGCTCGCCGGCACCTACCGCCTGGTCAACCGCGCCAGCGGCAAGGTCCTCGACGTCCTCGGCGCCTCCACCTCCGACGGCGGCCCCGTCGTCGAGTGGCCCTGGAACGGCGGCGCCAACCAGCGGTGGACCCTCGAACCCGAGGCGGACGGCTCCTTCCGCCTGGTGAACGTCCACAGCGGCAAGGTCCTGGACAACCCCGGCGCCTCCACCGCCCCGGGCCAGGCCCTGGACCAGTGGACCGGCACCAGGAGCCCCAACCAGTGGTGGCGGGTGGTCCCCGCCGCGACCGCGGGCCACGTCAACCTGGTCAACGTGTCCAGCGGGCTGTCCGTGGACGTGGAGACCGCCTCCACCGCCGACGGCGCCCGGATCGTCCAGCAGCCCGCCCGCGGCACGGCCGGCCAGGACTGGAGGCTGGAGAGCGTCTGAGCGGCCCCCCGGCGAGCCCGCGCCGGCCCCGGCGCGGGCTCCACCGCGGTCAGAAACCGCTCCTGGGCACCCGGTGCACACCCGCCCGGAACTTGGGGAGCCGGACCGTGACCTTCATGCCCGCCCCGACGGCCGTCTCGATGACCAGCCCGTGGTCCTCGCCGTAGACCCGGCGCAGCCGTTCGTCGACGTTGACCAGACCGATGCCCGACGTTCCGCCCACCTCCCCGGCCAGGATGCGCCGCAGTTCCGCCGGATCCATGCCGACCCCGTCGTCCTCGACGGTCACCACCGCCTCGGCACCGGCGTCCTGGGCGGAGATGGAGATCCGGCACTCGCCCCGGGAATCCTCCAGGCCGTGCTTGACGGCGTTCTCCACCAGCGGCTGGAGACAGAGGAAGGGCATGGTGACCGGGAGCACCTCGGGAGCCACCTGGAGGGTCACCTTCAGCCGGTCGCCGAACCGGGCCCCCGCCAGCGCCAGGTACTGCTCGATGCAGCGCAACTCGTCGGCGAGGTGCGTGAAGTCGCCGTGCCTGCGGAACGAGTACCGGGTGAAGTCGGCGAACTCCAGCAGGAGTTCACGGGCCCGCTCGGGGTCGGTGCGGACGAAGGAGGCGATCGCGGCCAGCGAGTTGAAGATGAAGTGCGGGGAGATCTGGGCCCGCAGCGCCCGGATCTCCGCCTCGATGATCCGCGTGCGGGAGCGGTCCAGCTCGGCCAGCTCCAGCTGCACGGACACCCAGCGGGCGACTTCGGTCGCGGCCCGCACCAGCACGGCGGACTCCCGCGAGCCGTAGGCCACCAGTGCGCCGAGGACGCCCTCCTCCCCGGTCAGCGGGGCGATGACGGCCCAGCGGAGCGGGCACGCGGGATCGTCACAGCCGGTGTGGACGCTCTGGCTGCGCCCCGAGGCGAGGACGTCCGTGATCCGCCCCATCACCCGCTGCGGGTGGTGGTCGGAGCCCCGGCCGTCCCAGGCCAGGACGGTGTCCCGGTCGGTGAGGCACAGGGCCTCGGTGCCGAGCAGGGAGCGCAGCTGACGGGCGGCCCTGCGGGCGGTGTCCTCGGTGAGTCCGGCCCGCAACGGGGGCGCGGCGAGGGAGGCGGTGTGCAGGGTCTGGAAGGTCGCCCGCTCGACCGGGGTGCCGAGATCGAGATCCCGCCCCGAGCCGCGTCGCGCGCTCGCCCGGCCGAGCAGGAAGCCGACGGCGAGCAGCACGACCACGGCGGTGCAGACGGCGGTGAGGGTCCCTGCGGTCATGGCCGCCCCGCGAGGTCCGTGGGGTCGGCGAGACCGCTTCGGGTGCGCGTGCCGCCGCCCGCCCTCGGCTGCGGGAGGCCGACCATGGACTCGGGCAGGTGGAGTCGCGCCAGGATGGCCGCGGCCCCGGCCGGTGCGTGCCGCTGCGTCGCGAGCGACACCAGCACCATGGTGAGGAAGCCGAGCGGGACCGACCAGACGGCGGGCCAGGCCAGCAGGGCGTCGACCCAGCCCGTCGGGGCGATCCCGGCCCGGGAGACCAGGACGGCCGCCAGGGCCGAGCCGCCTCCGGCGAGGAGACCGGCCGCGGCACCCGGCGGCGTCAGCCGGCGCCACCAGATCCCGAGGACGAGCAACGGGCAGAAGGAGGACGCCGAAACGGCGAACGGGAGGGCGACCGCGTCCGCGACCGGCACGTGGCTGGCGACGACGCTCACCGCGCAGGGCACGGCCATCGCGAGGACGGCCGCCAGGCGGAAGGACCGCACCCCGGCCGAGGGGAGGACGTCCTGGGACAGCACGCCCGCGACGGAGGTGGTCAGCCCGGACGCGGTGGACAGGAAGGCGGCGAACGCGCCCCCGGCCAGCAGCGCACCCAGCAGGTCCCCCGGCACCCCGCCGATCACGCGCTCCGGCAGGACGAGCACCGCGGCGTCGGCCGCGCCCGTGAGGGCGAGCTCAGGCGCGTAGACCCGGCTCAGCGCCCCGTACACCGGCGGCAGCAGGTAGAAGGCGGCGACCAACCCGAGGACGACCAGCGTGGTGCGGCGCGCGGCCCGCCCGTCGGGGCTGGTGTAGAAGCGGACGGCGACGTGGGGCAGCCCCATCGTGCCGAGGAAGGTCGCCATGATCAGCCCGTACGTCGCGTACAGCCGGTAGCCCTCGCGGCCGTCCCCCGCGAAGGGCGAGGACCGGGCCGTGTCGGTCCCGCTGGAGGCCGGCCGGGGGACCTCTGCGCCGCCCGCGAAGGTCAACTCGGTCCCGGCGAGGACGTGGTGGGTGCCCTTGCCCAGGGTGAGCCGGTCACCGTCGTGGCGGGCACCGTCGACCTCGCCGACGACCCCGACCGTCAGGGCTCGTCCAGTCGGATTCGGGTGGTGTCGTGGATCCGCACGACGGTGTGCTCCCGGAAGACGGCGGGGGCGTCGAACCCGGCCCGCGGTGTGTCGTCGCCGAACCAGGCGGCGAGCAGGAACAGTGCGGGGACCAGGAGTGCGGTGAGCTTGAGCCAGTACTGGAAGGCCTGGACGAAGGTGATGCTGCGCATGCCGCCGGCGGCGACGACCCCGGTGACGACGACGGCGACGACGATGCCGCCGAGCCATTCGGGCGCGCCGGTCAGGATCTCCAGGGTGAGGCCGGCACCCTGCAGTTGCGGCAGCAGGTAGAGCCAGCCGATGCCGACGACGAACAGGCCGGCCAGCCGGCGCACGCCGGGCGATTCGAGCCGGGCCTCGGCGAAGTCGGGGATGGTGTAGGCACCGGAGCGCCGCAGCGGGGCGGCGACCAGGACCAGCAGGACCAGGAAGCCGGCCGTGTAGCCGACCGGGTACCAGAGCATGTCCGGGCCCTGGAGGAAGAGCAGGCCCGCGATGCCGAGGAAGGAGGCGGCGGAGAGGTACTCGCCGCTGATGGCGGCGGCGTTGAGGCCCGGTCCGACGGTGCGGGAGGCGACGTAGAAGTCGGAGGTGGTGCGGGAGATGCGCAGCCCGAGCGCACCGATCAGGACGGTGGCGACGACGACGAGGGCGACGGCCGTCACCGCGTAGGTCTGGTTCACCGGGCCGTCCCCATCAGCGCCTGCTCAGCGGCCTTCGACGAGCCCGGTGAAGTCGCGCTCGTTGCGTTCGGCGCGGCGGACGTAGCGGCGGGCGATGAGCCAGACCACCGGGTAGACGGCCACGCCGAGCACCGCCCAGAGGACCGGGCGGGGCAGCGAGAAGGAGCCGGCGGCGGGGGAGGCGAACAGCAGCGGCAGGGGCCCGACCAGGAGCAGCAGCAGACCCAGTGCGGACAACCCGGCGCGCAGCTGACTCCGCATCAGCGAGCGCACGTACACATCACCCAGGGGCGTCTGCTCGCTGATCTCGCTGCGCGCCGGGCGGTGACCGGGCGGGCGGCGGACGGGTCCGGGTGTGCGGGTGACGACCTCGCGGCGGGGTCGGTGCTCTGCTGGCATCGCATCGGCTCCGGGCAGGTGGGGGCGGGCCCGTCCGGACGGGCGTCCGGGGTCATCGAAGAGTACAGAGCGACGGGGGAGGAAGGTAGATCATGTACGGATAATTCCGAGGTCACCGGGGAGTGCGGCGAGGGAGGGCCGCGCCGGACGCCGTGTGCGCGGTGCGCCACCCGGGGTCAGCCGTGCGCCCGGCGGATCAGCAGGTCACGGAGTTGGCGGGCGTGGCGGCGGCTGACCGGGAGGACGGTGGCCCCGACGCGCACGGTGGTCGCCCCGGAGTCCAGCCGCAGCTCGTCGATGCGCCCGAGGGCGACGAGGTGGCTGCGGTGGATGCGGACGAAACCCCGGGCGGCCCAGCGTTCCTCCAGGACGGCCAGCGGGATCCGGACGAGGTGGACGGCGTCGGCGGTGTGCAGCCGGGCGTAGTCGCCGTGGGCCTCGACGTAGGCGATGTCGCCGACCGCGACGAACCGGATCACACCCGCGCGGTCCACCTGGATGTACTCGTCCGCGTCCCCGCCCGGGGAGCCCTCGGCCGTGGCCGGAGCCGTCGGCGGGGCTTCGGCGGGGGGAGCGCTCTCGCGCGCGGCCTCGGCCAGCTCGCTCACCCGGCGGACCGCCTCCGCCAGTCGTTCCCGCCGCACCGGCTTGAGCACGTAGTCGACGGCCTTCAGGTCGAACGCCGTGACGGCGAAGTTCTCGTGGGCCGTGACGAACACGATCAGCGGAGGGCGGGCGAACCCGGCGAGGAGCCTGGCGGTGTCGAGCCCGGTCAGCCCCGGCATGTGGATGTCGAGGAAGACCACGTCGACGGCCTGCGGGGCGTCGGGCCCCGCGTCGAGCGCCCGGCTGAGCCGGAGCAGCGCCTCGGTGGCGTCGGTGGCCCCCTCGGCGCTGCGGACCCGCGGGTCGGCGCGCAGGAGGTACAGCAGCTCCTCCAGCGCCGGCCTCTCGTCGTCGACGGCCAGTACGCGCAGCATGGTGCGGAGTGTAGTCCGCGGCGGGCGACGTCCACCCAGTCGTGACGTGCCTCTTCGGCGTTCACCTGCGGGTGGGCGACCCGCACCCGCCCGCACGGGGATCACCGAGCTGTCGGCGAGGGTGGTGGTGTCGCCGACCTCGCGGCCTCCCCCGTTCCGCGTACCCCCACCGAGGAGTACGCGGAACGGGACGAAGGCGGCTCCCACGCCCGGGGGATCGGCGGACGGTACGCGCGGTCACGTCCGGCGGTTCGTTCGGGGTGGGCTGCCCGGCCGGGTCAGTGGGCGCCGAGTCCGGTCAGCGAGCGGACCTCCAGTTCGGCGTACTTCGCCGGGTCGGCCTTCTCCTTGGAGAGCAGGGTGCCGATCAGGCCGGCCAGGAAGCCGATCGGGATGGAGACCAGGCCGGGGTTCTCCAGCGGGAACCAGTGGAAGTCGCTGTGGGGGAGCAGCGAGGTCGGCTTGCCGGAGACGACGGTCGAGAAGGTCACCAGCAGGACGGAGCTGATCAGACCTGCGTAGACCGAGCTGACCGCGCCGACGGTGTTGAAGCGCTTCCAGAAGAGGGAGTAGAGCAGGGTCGGCAGGTTGGCGGAGGCGGCGACCGCGAAGGCCAGCGCGACCAGGGCGGCGGTGTTCAGCTTGTCGGCGAAGAGCGACAGCACGATCGCGACGGCGCCGATCGCGACGGCGGCCAGCTTGGCCGAGCGCACCTCCTCCTTCTCGCTCGCCCTGCCGCGCCGGATGACGTTGGCGTAGAGGTCATGGGCGAAGGAGGCGGAGCTGGCGAGGGTCAGCCCGGCGACCACGGCGAGGATGGTGGCGAAGGCCACCGCGGAGATGATCGCGAGCAGGATCGCGCCGCCGGTGGTGCCGGCTCCGCCGCCCAGGTGTTCGGCGAGCAGCGGGGCCGCGGTGTTGCCCGCCGCGTTGGAGGCCTTGATGGTCTTCGGGCCGAGCAGGGCGGCCGCGCCGAAGCCGAGCGCCAGGGTCATCAGGTAGAAGCCGCCGATGATGCCGATCGCCCAGAGCACCGACTTCCGGGCGACCTTGGCGGTGGGCACGGTGTAGAAGCGGACCAGGATGTGCGGCAGACCGGCGGTGCCGAGCACCAGGGCGATGCCGAGGCTGAGGAAGTCGAGC
>NZ_JBSFNM010000068.1:0-51479 GCF_053587085.1 Kitasatospora sp. NPDC003701 | reverse complement strand
GCGCCCTCGTCACCCTGGCCACCACGACACAAGCAACCGCACGCGCAACCCGCCAACGAGCCATCGAAGCCGCAGGCAACCGCGAATAGAACACGGTCACCAGGGCGCTCGGCCCCCCGCCGAGCGCCCTGGCACCTCCGCGGGGGGCCGATGACTACGCCACGCCGGCCGGCTTCCCGCGGCGCCGGCGTGACGGCCCGGCCGCGGCACGCGCGGGCGCACCGGCCCCGAAGCGGCGGCACTTTCGACATCGGCACCGCGGATCCGGCCGGGGCGTTCGAGTTCCGGCACGAGGAATGCGCCCGATCCCCTGAGATCGTGAATGCCACCGAGCGCCTTGACGTCATCGGGCGGCGCCGGGACGGCATCTTCTCACTCCGCTCCACCCACACCCGTGTGATCGAGGAATTCGCGCGACACAACGACCATGTCGGCCTCCGCCGCGAACACCTCGCGGAACCGTCGAACAGCACAAGCGCGGCTGCGCGTCACCGCGATACCGTGCAGTTCGTCGACTAACCGCGATCTTGCATGAGGACCCGTCAGCCGACCGGAAGGCCTCATTCTGCGCTTCCGGCGGGTCGTTTCAATGACCGGGCAGGGTGAAATGGCCCCGTCCGGCCTGCGAGACCACCCCGACGGAGCCACCCGACACCCGCACACGCAGGTAGGACCCGCTACGAGCCTTCACTTGCCAGGTGCCTCCGGCTCGGCGCCGTACTGAACCTCGACAAGCCCCATCGTCCCGGGCCAGAGGCCCCTGCCGCTGTCCTGACCAATCGTTGGACAACCAGCTCCCCGCCCGCGCCGGGCCGCTGCACCGTGATTCGGTGGCCGTCGTGCTCCGACCGCACCACAACCACCCGGTGAACCCGCCGGCCGTCCGCGGCCTCGGGCTGCTGCGAGGACGCCGTCCCGAGCCACCACGATGCAGGCGAACCGGTGCCGCGAGCACAGGACACCCAGGCGTCAGACGTCCACCCGGCCGGAAAGCGGCTGCCGCCCGCCCCTGGAGCCGGTCGGCAACGTCCACGGCGACCCGATCGAGTCCACACCCGGCCGGCCGGACGCGCACCACTTCCCCCGGGTTGTCCGAACCGCACCGATCACTGGGCGCGGTCGGGCGATCGGCCACCTGCCGGTGCGCACCGTCACGAACGGCGTGATCGACCGCGCCGTGTACGGGTGCACGACCGGTCCACCGTGAAGAACACGCTCGCCGTGCTCGTGCGGGTCATGGAGCACGCCCTCCGGGACGGCGCCATCGACACCAACCCGGCCAAGGTCAGCGGCTGGCAGCGCGAGCACCAGCGCGCCACGAACCTGGTCCTGCGCTCGCACGGGGAGTTCGGCGGGTGGGGCGACGTGGCGCGCTTCGCGGCGTGCACGGCGGCCCGCATCGGCGAGGTCTCCGGCGTGCGCCGCAAGGACGTCGACCGGAAGCGCTGGACGTGGGACCTGTGCCGGCAGACCACGACCGGGCCCGGCGGGCTGGTGGGACAAGGGAACCAAGGGCAAGCGGCGCCGGACCGAGCTGGTCGCCTGGCTCCTGAACGTGATCGACCGGGCCCCGATGGCGCGGCTGTTCACCGGGCCGCGGGGTGGACGGATCACCACCGCCGTCCTGCGGGACGCGACGCACTGGGACGAAGTGGTGGTCGCGCTCGGCTTCGAGCACCTGCGCCGCCACGACCTCCGGCACACCGGGCTGACATGGATGGCCGACGCTGGGGTGCCGCTGCACGTCCTGCGGAAGATCGCCGGGCACGGATCGCTCACGCCGGCGCTCGATCGAGCTGGCCGGCGAGGCGCTGAGCGCGCACCCGCGCGGGCCCCGCGAGGCCCCTGGTCCCGAAGTGGTCCCGCAGGACTCCCCGGCCGCCACCTGCAACTCGTGCGCTGACCCACCCTCGGAAACGACAAAAGCCCCGCTGTCCTGGACTTCCGTCCAGTCAGCGGGGCTCCGACATCACTGTCGGGACGACAGGATTTGAACCTGCGACCCCTTGACCCCCAGTCAAGTGCGCTACCAAGCTGCGCCACGTCCCGTGGTCTCGGCGCCTTCGGCGGAGCCTGGGGGGCTCTGCGGTGGGGCTTCTCGACCTTGTCGCCGGTCTCCCTGCGACGTGGAAAACAATACAGCACGTCGGGGGGTGCTCGCTGCCAGGTATCGCGGGGCGGCGGGGTCAGGGGGTGGGGTGGCGGGCGTCGTAGCGGAGGAAGGCGGGGCGGCGGGCGGCGAGGAGGACGATGGCGGCGACGCAGGCGAGGCCGCCGCTGATGACGGAGGTGGCGGGGCTGGTGAGGGAGGCGACGGTGCCGGACTCGAAGTCGCCGAGGCGGGGGCCGCCGGCGACGACCACGATGAAGATGCCCTGGAGGCGGCCGCGCATCTCGTCGGGGGCGGCGACCTGCATCATCGTGTTGCGGAAGATCATGCTGACGGTGTCGGCGCAGCCGGCCACGGCGAGCAGGAAGAGGCCGAGCCAGAGGTTGTGGACCAGGCCGAAGGCGGCGATGGCGAGGCCCCAGGCGGCGACGGAGGCGAGGACGGCCACGCCCTGGCGGTTGACCCGGCTGACCCAGCCGGAGAACAGCGCGCCGGTCAGGGCGCCGACCGCCGGGGCGGCGACCAGCAGGCCGACGGTGCGGGCGTCGCCGGCGTAGAAGGTGACCGCGATGGCGGGGAAGAGGGCGCGCGGCATGCCGAAGATCATCGCGGCCAGGTCGGCGAGGAAGCTGGTGCGCAGGTTCGGCTGCTCGCGCAGGAAGCGCAGGCCGTCGAGGACGGAGGCGCGGCCGCGGCGGTCGCCGAGCGGGCGCATGGCGGGCAGGCGCCACATCGCGTACAGGGTGGCGGCGAAGGCGACGGTGTCGACCAGGTAGGCGGCCTGGGTGCCGTAGGCGCCGATGAGAACGCCGCCGAGCATGGGGCCGACGGTGAGGCCGAGGTTCATGCTGACGGTGTTCAGGGCGTTGGCGGCGGGGAGTTGGTGGCTCGGGACGAGGCGCGGGATCATCGCCGACCGGGCGGGCGAGCTGAGCGCGAAGAAGCCGGCCTGGACGGCGACGGCGGCGTAGAGGACGGCGACCAGGCCGAGCCCGGCGAACGCCTGGGCGGCGAGGACGGCAGAGACGACGGCGAGGCCGGCCGAGCCGATCAGGCCGAGACGGCGTCGGTCCACGGTGTCGGCGATCGCGCCGCCGTAGAGGCCGAAGGCGATCAGCGGGAAGAGCGAGAAGAGTCCGACCAGGCCGGTGGCGAAGCTGGAGCCGGTCAGGTCGTAGACCTGCACGGAGACGGCGACGGCCGTCATCTGCTGGCCGATCGACGAGACCGCCTGACCGAACCAGACCCGCCGGTAGTCGACGTTGTCGCGCAGTGGGCTGAGGTCGGCGAAGGCCCGCCGGTACCAGGGTATGGACGCGGCGGGCAGTTCGGCGGCCGAGGAGGGGGCGGACGCGGGGCGCTCGGGGGGCACGGAAGGCGTGGAGGCAGGAGCGGCGGACTCGGAGGCGGCACCGGCCGGCGCGGCGCCCGAATTGGCAGGATGATTGGTCGACACAGCCCCCCATATTCGACCTGCGCCCGCGCGCCGCGCCCACCGGGGTGGCGGCCGGGGGCCTGCAGGCCCCTTGGACTGGGCAGCCTCCACCGGCGACCCGTCCCCCCGGTGAGCGGCGGCGAAGGCAGCGGCTAGCGGGTCAGGACCTGCTTCTCGCCCGCCTCGACCGCGAAGTCCAGCCGGTTGCCCGGCGGCGGGAAGGGGCAGATGAAGTGATCGGCGAAGGCGCACGGCGGCAGGTAGGCGCGGTTGAAGTCCAGCACCGTACGGCCGTCCGCGTCGGGTGCGGGGAGGGTGATGAAGCGGAAGCGGTAGGTGTCCGCCCCGCTGGTGGCGTCCGCGATGACGCCGCTGAGCCCGTGGCCGGCGCCGCTGACCGTCAGGGTGCGGTGCTCGCCCGCCACCGTGAAGGTGATCCGGCCGGTGACGGCCAGCGGACGGTCCTTGCCGTCCGCGTTGGGGACGAGGACGGCCCGGGCGTCGCCGTCCTCGAAGGGGGTGAAGACCGCCGGGACGGCCCACTCCGGCGAGTACGGGTAGGCGGCGATGCCGGCGAAGGACTGCCGGCGGGGCGAGGCCGGGTCGAAGACCCGCAGGGCGAGCTCGCCCTCGCGCTCGATCGGGACGAGCAGCAGCTCGCCGGCGGAGGCGGTGTCGGCGGCCGGGTCGGTGTCCGGGCGGAGCAGCACCTCGCCGTCCACCGGCCCCGGCGCACCCGCGACGACGATGCCGTCGGCCGGCGTCGCCCGGACCCGCACACCCTCCGCGTCCGCCCACCAGAGGCCGGGCAGGCCGGGTATCCCGGTCGGCCCGGGCTCCAGCCAGTGCGTACCGGTGAGCGCCAGCTGTCCGTGCTCCGCGCTCACCGCCGCCGCGCGGCCGTCACTCCAGTGCTTCCAGTCCTCTGCGGCTGTCGCCGTCATCGGTGTGCCCTCCCAGTCCGTCCTGGCCCGCCGGGCCGTCCGCCGTGCATCGACGTCCGCCGTCCGCTTCCCGCCGTCCGTCCATGCGTTCCGTCATCACCTCAACGCCGACCACCGGGGTGGATCATCCCGGTCGCCCCGGCCGGCAGCGGACAGCGCCCCGCCCGACCTCGCAGGGCGCTGCGGGGGCGCGTCAGTCCTTCAGCGGCCGGAACAGCCCCTCCTGCACCACGGACACCACCAGCTGCCCGTGGCGGTCGAAGATCTGCCCGCGCGCGAGACCGCGGGCGCCGTGGGCTATCGGGGACTCCTGCTGGTAGAGCAGCCAGTCGTCGGTCCGGAACGGCCGGTGGAACCACATCGCGTGGTCGAGCGAGGCCATGTCGAAGTGGCGCGTGCCCCAGAGCGGCTCGACGGGGGCGCGGACGGCGTCGAGCAGCGTCATGTCGCTCGCGTAGGTGAGCGCGCAGACGTGGATCAGCGGGTTGTCGGGCAGCGCGCCGTTGGTCCGCAGCCAGACACCGCTGCGGGCCTCGACGCCGGCCAGCTCCTCCTTGGTCCAGCGCAGCCGGTCGACGTAGCGGATGTCGAAGGGCTGCCGGCGGCTGATGAACGGAGGCAGCTCACCCAGCCGGGACCCGACCTCGTCCAGCGCGCTCGGCAAGTCCTCGGGAGCGGCGACGGCGGGCATCGGGTACTGGTGCTCGATGCTCCCCTCCTCGGGGAGGTGGAAGTCCGCGGTGAGGGCGAAGATCGAGCGCCCGCCCTGGATCGCGAGCACCCGGCGGGTGGCGAAGGAGCGGCCGTCCCGGAGCCGGTCCACCTGGTACACGATCGGCACGCCGGGCACGCCGGGGCGCAGGAAGTAGGCGTGCAACGAGTGGACGGGGCGGTCGCTGTCCACCGTGCGCCCCGCCGCCACCAGCGCCTGGCCCGCGACCTGGCCGCCGAACGTCCGCTGGAGCGCCTCTTCGGGGCTGCGCCCGCGGAAGATGTTCAGTTCGATCTGCTCAAGATCCAGCAGCTCGACGAGTTCGTCGACAGGGGTACCCATGCGTGCGCTTCCTCTCCGGGTGGCCGACCCGAGCGGAGGTTTCCCGTCCGGCTGCCGACGCCCGTTCTATCGAATTCTCCCGCCCAGTCGAATCCTTCAGCGAGCCAGGGCATTCCCCCCGCCCCCGCACCTCGCCACCGATTCACTCGAACGAGGACCCACTCTCTCGAACGCGGCCTCGATGCGCTGCCCCGGGAACGTCTCGGGGGTCGTCTCGAGGGTCGTCTCGGCGGACGTCTCGGGGCGGCGAGAGGAACGCCGCCGGTGCGTCGGAGGGGGCGCCCCGAAGGCACCGCGGGCACACCGGGAACAGGGTCGGAAACGTCGGGCACCGCACCGGGAGCGAACCGTCAGAGACCCGACTGGCGGACCGTGATGTTGAGCCGGCCGGTCAGCCCGAGCGCCGGATCCGCCGTGCCGGGCAGCGTGCGCACCACGCCGTGATAGGCGAAACGCGCCGGTCCGCCGAACACCAGCAGGTCGCCGCTGCACAGTTCCAGGTCGGTCCACGGCCGGGTGCGGGTCTCGGTGTTGCCGAGCCGGAAGAGACAGGTGTCGCCGAGGGACAGCGACACCACCGGCGCGTCCGTCCGCTCGTCGCGGTCCTGGTGCAGGCCCATCTTCGCGCCGTGCGGGTAGTGGTTGACGATCGCGATGTCGGGCTCGTACCCGACAGCGCCCGCGACGGCGTCGACGGCCTCCCCGTACGCCTCGGCGACCGCGCTGCGGGCGAGCCCGGCGAGCTCCGGCGGGAACGCCTTGACCGGTGCGCCGTCGGCCGCGACGCGGCGATAGCCGTAGGGGTACCAGTCCAGCCCCAGGCCGACCATGCGGACGGACATCATGGCGCCGGTCGGCATCCGTACGGCGTGCATCCCGGCCGGCGGACGGGCCCACTCCCGGCAGGCGGCGACCAGGCGGAGCTGGGCATCGGCATCGAGCCAGCCGGGGACGAGCACCGCACCGGGCGCCGGCTCGGACCTCCCGCGCACCGGCGCGCCGCCGGAACCGCCACCGGACCCGGGATCAGCACCGAACAGTTCGCCCTGAATCACGCCACCATCCTCCCGCACCCGCGCTGCGTCCGGCGGGGCGGAGGGCACGGCCGGCAGCAGCAGAAGCAGGCAGACCGGCGGGCGGGAGGCGGGGAAGCAGGCAGACACGCGGGGAGACGGGGAGACGGGGAGACGGGGAGGCAGGGAGACCAGCAGGCAGCGGCAGCAGCGCCGCCTAACCGTGGTCGGAGTCGTCCCCGATCATCCCGATCTCCCGGGCACAGGCCGGCCACGCCTCCCAGCCCTGCATACGGAGGATCTCCTCGGCCACAGTGGTCTGCTGGCGCCGGCTCGCGTGGTCGGGGCGGTCGGCGAACCGCAGGCCGCCCGCCTCCTCCCAGGTCGGCGGCCAGATCTGCAGGCCGCCGAAGTAGCCGTTGCCGGTGGCGGCCCGCCAGTCGCCGCCGCTCTCGCACTCGGCGAGTTCGTCCCAGATCACGTCCGCGACCGTCGAGGCGGCCCGGGCGCGCCCGTCCGGGATCAGCACGGCGGCGGGTAGGGCCACGAGGGCGGGAGCGAGCACGAGGGCGAGGAGGCGGGCAAGCGCGGCAACGGCAGCCGCGCCCCGTACCGGGACTCCGGTCGGTAGGAAGGATTCACGGCTGATCCTACGAACGCTGGGAAGGCACAGCAGCCGACCCTAGGCGCGCGCCTCCCCCGCCCGGCCCGACACGCCGGACACGCCGACGGCCGCTCCCCCGCACAGCGGAGAAGCGGCCGGTCGAACGACCCGTCCGGGGTACGGCGGCCACCTGGATCAGGCGGCCCGGCCGAACCGGAAGGACCCGAAGGACCCTCAGGGCCCGGAAGCACCCGAGGATCCCGTGGACCCGATGGATCGGACGGATCAGACGGATCCAACAGACCCGAAGGACCCGAGGAATCAGACGGTCAGGGTCTGGCCCGGGAAGATCAGGTCGGGGTTGCCACCGATGACCTTGGCGTTGTTGTCGTACAGGGCGTGCCAGTCGACGCCCTGGGCGGCGGCGATGGTGCTGAGGGTGTCGCCGGCCTTCACGGTGTAGTTGCCACCGGTGACCTGCTTGGCGTCGTTCGAGGCCGGAGCGGCGGGCTTGGCGGGCTTCGCGGGCTTGTCGGACTTCCACGAGGTGGCGGCGTCGGCGGCCTTCGGCGCGACGGCGGCCTTGGGGGCCTCGGCGGCCTTCGGCGCGGCGGTCTTCGGGGCCTCAACGGCCTTCGGGGCCTGCGCGGGCTTCGGCGCGGCGGTGGCGGCCGGGGCGGCCGGCTTCGCGGCGGCGGTCGAGCCGGCGGAGGTGTCGACGGCGGCCGGGGCGCCGCCCTTGGTCAGGCCGGCCTTGACGGAGCAGACGGGCCAGGCGCCCGGGCCCTGCGAGGCGAGGACCTTCTCGGCGACGGCGATCTGCTGCGCCTTGGTGGCCAGGTTGGCCTGCGAGGCGTAGGCGGTGCCGCCGAAGGCGGCCCAGGTGCTGGAGGTGAACTGCAGACCGCCGTAGAAACCGTTGCCGGTGTTGATGGCCCAGTTGCCGCCGCTCTCGCACTGGGCAACCGCGTCCCAGGTCGAGACGGAGGCGGCGGAGGCCGAGGTGGCCGTGACGAGGCCGGCCACCGGCAGGGCCGCGACAGCGGCGCCCGCCACGACAGCCATCCGAACGCGGTTGCGCTTGGTGACGGTGGAGGGGGTGGCAGCGGCGGTCTCGTTACGGAAGGTCATGAGGTTCCTCTCGACAGCCCCGGGCGGGCATGCGGAACCAGACCCTCGAGAGGGGCCGAATCGCTCGCCGCGTCCGTCGGGCGGCCGGGCACGTGTCGGACGTGCCGCGCCGCCCCGGCCACCCGCCACGCACCGGCGACCGGATCGAGCGGTCGCATCGGCGGGCACGGCCTGCACCGGGTTGAGCCGGCGGGCTGTGCGTCGGGGGTGAACCCGGGTGGTGCTCGTTGCACCGCCAATGAAGCTACGAGTCGGCCGCCGGGGAACCAAACACTCGGCGGTCTGCCCAGCTCAGCAAGGCGTTACCGGCGGTAATGACCATGCAAGCATGTCCAATTTGTCCGATATAGCCGTCATTTCCTAGATCAAACATCGACCGGCCGTGACTCACCTCACGGTTTCATTCCGGCAGTCCTGTCACCGACATCGACAGATTGTGACCGCCCGACAGCGCGGCGCGGTCGGATCAGGGGCAATTCCCGTCAGCCTCGGGGCCCACCCGTGACCCCTGACACAGGGCTCCGTTGGTAAAGGCGGCCGGAAACGCCCCTCCGCCCCACCACTCGAGCCCCACCACTCGACCCGGCCCGACCGACCCCGGCCGGACCCGGTCGTCCCCGGCAGTACCCGCCCCGCTCCCCGCCCACGTCAACCCCTGACGGCCGGCGGACCCGACAACCCGAGGAGTACCAGTGCCGCGCATGCTCGCCGTCAGCGACGAGGTCCGATCCGAGATCGGCGACGACGAGGCCGACCGCCTGCTCGGCGGCGCCCACGCACCCGACAGCTACGAGTGCACTTCCTGCCGCACCCCCGGCGACTCGCTCCAGGAGGCCACCAGCACCGTGCTGTTCGTCGGCGAGGAAACGGCGGTGCTCGCCTTCGCCCATGCCCGCTGCATCCCCTCCCAGGTGGTTCCGGTCTCCGAGGAGCAGCTGGTGGGCGCGGTGCGCAGCATCAGCCAGGCGCAGGCCGACGCGCCCGCGACGGTACCCGCCCCCGCCGTCCCGGGCCCCGCCCGGTCCACCGGCGACCAGCCCGCCGCCGCCCAGCCCACCGCGCCCGGCCAGGCCGCCATCCTCGGCATCACCTGCGGTCTGGTCCTGCACGGCGGCACCGGCCACGCCTCGGTGGTCGTCGAGCCCACCGGCCCGGTCGGCCGTCCGGGCAACACCTCCGGCACGGACGAGTTCCTGGACCTCCTCCAGGACGCCGGCTTCCAGCCCGTCACCGACCTCGACAAGACGCCGGACCAACTGCCCGGCTGGTCCGTCCTGGTGGCGATGGGCAAGCTGCACGCGATCCTGCAGCCCGCGGCCGCCGGGGGGAGCACCGGCTGGTGGCAGGCGCACCAGCCGCTCCAGGTCACCGATGCCTGGCGGTTCGCCGCCAACCAGCTCACCGAGGTGACCATGTACGCGGTCCCGGCCGGCACGGTCGGCCGCCAGCCGCGCGAGGACCTGCTCCGCCAGGCGCTGGAGCGCGCCGTCGCCCTGGGCCAGGTGGTCGGCGCCTCCCTCCCGCTCGCGGGCACCTGAGCCACCCCGGCAGCCCCGACCCGGCCAGCCCCGACCCGCGCCCCTGCCCGGGCGCCCCTGCCCCGCGCCCGGCCGGAAGGCCCGCCACCGACCGATCGGCTCCCCCGATCGGCATAGGCCAACCTTCCGGCCGGGCCGACGCACCCCGCATCCCCCGGCGGATTCGCTCGTTGGCCCCTATGTGTACAGCTACGACGTCTCCGCATCCCACCGCCGGTCCACCACCGTCCCCCGCGTGATCCCGGGCATGCGCCCGTCGTACGACGCTGAGCACCCGCACTCGGCCACGCCGATCTACGACGAGCTGTACTCCGAGTACCGGCGGCTGTTCCGCGCGCTGCCCGGCGACCGCTCGGGCGAGGAGAACCTGAAGTTCGCCGGCTTCGCCGTCCGGGACGGCTACCCGGTGCTCGCCGAGCCGCGCCCGTACCCGCCCCAGCACCAGGCGTTCCAGACGTACGCGGGCCAGGCCCTCGGCATCCCCCAGTTCATGCCGAGCCAGCAGACCGGTCCGGGGCACAGCGGTCCGGGACACAACGGCCAGCACACCACTCACGCCGGCCACACCACGGGCGCGCACCCCACGGGCGCGCACCCGACGGGCGGACATCCGAACGGCACGCACCCCACCGGCACGCACGGCGGCCACCACACCCCCGCTCACCATCACCCCGCCGACCCCACCAGCGACGGCCTCGGTCACGCCGGTCCGGCCGCCCAACCCGCCCAGCCCGCCGCCCAGTTCACCAACGGCCAGGGCTGGGTGGCGGCCGGCTACCTGGGCCCCGTGCCGCACCCGATGCCCGCTCCGGCGCCCGCGCCGGTGATGGGCGGCGGTACCGGCGCCACCGCCGGCCCGGCCACCGGCGGGCGCCACCGCAACCTGCTCTCGCTCCCCCCGGGCCGCAGCAGCGACCAGCACTGACCGCGCCCGCCCCTCGCACCCCGCCCCCCGCACGCCCACGCAACCGCCCCACGCAACCGCCCCACGCACGCAGGAGGTCCCCGCCACCGAAGTGGCGGGGACCTCCTGTCACGCAGGCCGCGGCCGGCGCGGCCGACCGCTCAGGCGCCCTACTTGCGCTTGCGCTTCTCCCGCACGCGCACCGAGATCGAGATCGGCGTGCCGACGAAGCCGAACTCCTCGCGCAGCCGGCGCTCGACGAACCGGCGGTACCCGGCCTCCAGGAAGCCCGAGGCGAACAGCACGAAGCGCGGCGGGCGGGTGCCCGCCTGGGTGCCGAACAGGATGCGCGGCTGCTTGCCACCGCGGATCGGGTGCGGGTGCGCCGCGACCAGCTCGCCGAGGAAGGCGTTCAGGCGCGCGGTCGGGATGCGGGTCTCCCACCCGGCCAGGGCGGTCTCGATCGCCGGGACGAGCTTCTCCATGTGCCGGCCGGTCTTCGCCGAGACGTTGACCCGGGGCGCCCACTGCACCTGGACGAGATCGCGCTCGATCTCGCGCTCCAGGTAGAAGCGGCGCTCCTCGTCCAGCTGGTCCCACTTGTTGTAGGCGACGACGACGGCGCGCCCGGCCTCGACGGCCATCGAGATGATCCGGGTGTCCTGCTCGGCCAGGGTCTCGCTGGCGTCGATCAGGATGACCGCGACCTCGGCCTTCTCCAGCGCGGCGGAGGTGCGCAGCGAGGCGTAGAAGTCCGCGCCGGCGGTCAGGTGGACGCGGCGGCGGATGCCGGCGGTGTCGACGAACTTCCAGGTCTTGCCGCCGAGTTCGATCATCTCGTCGACCGGGTCACGGGTGGTGCCGGCCAGCTCGTTGACGACCACCCGCTCCTCGCCGGCGACCTTGTTCAGCAGGCTGGACTTGCCGACGTTCGGCCGGCCGATCAGCGCGACCCGGCGCGGGCCGCCGGTGGCGACGCCGAAGGTCTGCGGCGGGGCCTCGGGCAGGGCCTCCATGACGGCGTCGAGCAGGTCGCCGGAGCCGCGGCCGTGCAGCGCGGAGACGGGGAAGGGCTCGCCGAGGCCGAGCGACCACAGGTACGCGGCCTCCGCCTCGGTGGACTGGCCGTCGACCTTGTTGGCGCAGAGCACGGTCGGCTTGCCGGCCCGGCGAATGATCTTGATCAGGGCCTCGTCCGTGTCGGTGGCGCCGACGGTGGCGTCGACCACGAACAGGACCGCGTCGGCGGTCTCGATGCCCAGCTCGGCCTGCGCCGCCACCATGGCGTCGATGCCGAGGACGTCGATCTCCCAGCCGCCGGTGTCGACGACCTTGAAGCGGCGGCCGTTCCAGCTGGCCTCGTAGCTGACCCGGTCGCGGGTGACGCCCGGCTTGTCCTCGACGACGGCCTCGCGGCGGCCGATGATGCGGTTCACCAGGGTCGACTTGCCGACGTTCGGGCGGCCGACGACGGCCAGCACGGGCAGCGGGATGTGCTCGCCGCCCTCGAGCCCGTCGACGTCCTCGGGGTCGAACCCCTCCTCGGCGGCGAGCGCCATGAATTCGGCGTACTCGGCGGCGTCCAGCTCACCGTGGCCGGCGGCGGAGTGCTCTGTGGTCATGTTCGTGTTTTCCGTTTCCCGGCGCGGCCCTTCCCAGGGGCGTGCCGTGCGTACCTGCCCCGGTCGGGGCAGCGCGAGTACTACAGGGAGACGCCCCGCGGGCGCTCCCGAACAGCAAGCCGCGACCTGCGAAGGTCACGGACAATGAGCCCCGGGCGACGAGCCCGGAACGACGAACCCCGGACGGCGGGCCGACCGGCGCCGGAGCCTTCGGGCCCCGGAGCCTTCGGGCCCCGGACGAGCGCGGCGGCTCAGACCGCCGACAGCCCGGCCCGCTCCTCCACCAGCGCGGTGATCGTGCCGATCACCTGCTCCAGGGTGAGCTCGCTGGTGTCCACCAGGACCGCGTCGGCGGCCTGGGTGAGCGGAGCGGTCTCGCGCGAGGAGTCGGCCTTGTCCCGGCGGCCCAGGTCGGCGGCCATCTCGGCGATGGTGGCCTCGTCGACGCCCTTGGCGCGCAGCTCGGCCGCCCGCCGCTCGGCCCGGGCCGTCTCCGAAGCGGTCAGGAAGATCTTGACGGTGGCGTCCGGGAACACCACGCTGCCCATGTCCCGGCCCTCGGCGACGATGCCGCGCTCGGCGACCTCGGCGCAGCCGCGCTGCAGCTCCACCAGGCGCGTCCGCACGGCCGGCACCGCGGCGACGGCGCTGACCCGCGCGGTCACCTCGGGGCCCCGGATCGGACCGGACACGTCCTGCCCGTCCACCGTGATGGTCGGACCGGCAGCGTCGGTGCCGGAGACGATCACCGGCTTGCCGCAGGCAACGGTCACGGCCTCCGGGTCGTCGACGTCCACGTCGTTGGCCAGCATCCACCAGGTCAGCGCCCGGTACATCGCGCCGGTGTCCAGGAAGCTCAGCCCCAGCCGGGTGGCGACCGCCCGGGAGACGGTCGACTTGCCGGAGCCGGAGGGTCCGTCGATGGCGACGACGACCGGGGCGTGCGCTCGGTCGGCAGTGTCCACGGGGCGAACCTCTCTCTGGGCCTGAACCCGAAACCTGAATCTGTACGGCGCGAGCCGTTCAGCGTGAAACCGGGGGATGTCTCCCTCAAGGTTAATGGACCGGCGCCAGACCCCGGTCCGCGCGCCGACGGGGCCGCTCCTCGGCGGGCAGGCCCCCGGCAGGCCCCGCACCCCGGCCACCCCCTCGGCCACCCCCTCGGCCGCCTCTCGGCCGCCTCTCAGCCAGCCCTCAGTCGCCCCGATCGCCGTCAGCGCAGCCGGCTCAGCGCCCCGGCCGGAACACTGTCCCCGGCCCGGCCCTCGACCCCGTCCGGTGCTTCAGTCCCGGACGCTCCACCCGCTCGCCCGCAGCGCCACCGTCAGCGGCATCACCGCCGCCGGCGCGACCGACAGCTGGACGAAGCCGACCTGCTGCCCGGTCGAGTGCTCGATGTCGACGTCCTCGATGTTGACCCCGGCGGCGCCGACCTCGCCGAAGAGCCGGCCCAGCTCGCCCGGCTGGTCGCCGAGCACGACCGCCACCGTCTCGTAGCGGGTGGGCGGCGCGCCGTGCTTGCCGGGGATCCGCGACTGGCCGGCGTTGCCCCGGCGCATCACGGTCTCGATCCCGGCCGCCCCAGCGCGGCGCTCACCCTCCTCGGTGGCCTGCAGCGCGCGCAGGGCGGTGACCGTCTCGCCGAGGTCGACGGCGACCTCCTCCAGGATGTCGGCGACCGCGCCCGCGTTGGCGGAGAGGATGTCCACCCACATGCCCGGGTTGGAGGCCGCGATCCTGGTGACGTCCCGGACCCCCTGGCCGGAGAGCCTTATCGCCGTCTCGTCGGCCTTCTCCAGCCGGGCCGCGACCAGCGAGGAGACCAGCTGCGGGGCGTGCGAGACCAGGGCGACGGCGCGGTCGTGCGCGGCGGCGTCCATCACGATCGGCATCGCGCCGCAGAGGGCGACCAGCTCCAGGACGGCGTTGAGCGTCTCGGTGTCGGTGTCGGCGGTGGGGGTGAGCACCCACGGCCGGCCCTCGAACAGGTCGGCGCGCGCGGCCAGCGGTCCCGACCGCTCGCGGCCGGCCATCGGGTGGCTGCCGATGTAGTGGACGGTGTCGCAGCCCAGCGCCGCCACCTCGGCCCGCGGCCCGTCCTTGACGCTGGCCACGTCGGTGTACCAGCGCGCCAGGCCGCGCCGCTGGCAGTCGGCGAGCACCTTGCCGACCAGCGCGGGCGGCACCGCGATGATCGCCAGGTCCACCGGGCCGTCGGCGGGCTCGATCGTGCCGGCCCCGAGCGACGCGGCGGTGCGGGCCGCGTCCGGGTCGGCGTCCTCCAGATGAACGGTCAGCCCGCGCCCGGTCAGGGCGAGGGCGGCGGAGGTGCCGATGAGTCCGGTACCGACGACGGCGGCAGTGCGCATGGCGGGGTGGCTCTCCTCACGGGGCTGACCTGGACGTGCCCGCCCATCCTCTCGCATCCCCACCGCCCCTGCGGCCACTGCCCGGCACCGCCGAGCGCAACCGCCCGACCGCCGGCTCCGTCCCCTCTCACGCGACACCACGCACGCACCGCCGAGCACGCAGCACCGCACCACGCACGACACCGCACGCACCACACCGCACGTACGCGCGCGGACACGTGCAGACACACACCGACGCCCGCGCTCACCGCACACGCCGCGCGCGGGCGAAATCCGAGGACGTCCGCTCCGATGCGAGGCAGACTGACCGCCCAGGGGGCGGCAGCGCGCGATCGGCGCGAGCGGCGCGAACGAAGGGGTAGGCCGGGTGGACGATCAGCACAGGGCAGACAACGGGAAGCAGTCCGACGGAGCGGCGGTACCGGCCCACCCGTCGGTGCTCGACTCGGTCGTGGTCTACGCCGCCGGCGCGGTCTGCCGGCGCCGGGCCCGGGTGGCCCTGCCGCCCGGCGGGCGGCTGCGGCTGACCGGGCTGCCGCAGGTGCTCGACGGGCGGTCGCTGCGGGCCCGGGTGCTCTCCGGCCCGCCCGGCACCGCCGTCACCGAGGCCCGCCTCGAACCGGTCGCCGAGCTCCGCTCCCCCGACGAACTCCCTGAGCTCCGGCGTCAGTTGAAGGACGCCCGGGAGCACGAGTCGGCCGTCCGGGAGCGGCACCGGCTGGCCCTCGGCGCCATCGCCGAGACGGCCGCGCTGCGCGCCGTTCCGCCGGCGCGCCGCAAGGACGAACCGCTCCGCCGCACGCCCGCCGATGCCTGGCTGGAGCTGGCCGAGTTCATCGACGACCGGCTCGCCCGGCTCCAGCTCCGCGCCGAGGAGCTGACCGGGGAGCTCGAACGGGCCGAGCACGCCACCGAGACGCTGACCGACCGGCTGGAGCGCTCGTCCACTGCCGGGCCGACCCGGCCGGTGGAGACCTCCGCGACCGTCCTGCTCACCCTCACCGTGCCCGACCCCGCGAAGACCCTGACCCCCGTCCAGGACACGGCCGAGGCACCCGCCCCCGACATCGACATCGAGCTCGAGTACGGCGTCCCGGCCGCCCGCTGGGTGCCCGCCTACCGCCTCTCCTACCAGCAGGGCTCGGACACCGGCCGCCTGGTGCTGCGCGCCTCCGTCGCCCAGCGAACCGGCGAGGACTGGACCGGCGTCGGCCTCGCGCTCTCCACCGCCGACCTGGACCGGCGCACGGACCTGCCCAAGCTGCGCTCGCTGCGGATCGGCCGCAGCCAGCCCGCCCCGCCGCCCTCCGGCTGGCGCGAGCCCCCGGCCGGCCTGGGCGACCTCTTCACCGGCTACGACGCGGTGGGCCCCCGCCCCGAGCCCCGGCGGAGCGGCCCGGTCCCCGTCGCGGCCGTCACGGCCGCCGCGCCCCCTCGTCTCGCCGCGCCCGTCGCCCCCGTCTCCCCCGTCGCCCCGGGCGGGCCCCGCGGTGGTGCCCGGTCCTTCGACGAACCCCAGGCCTCCCTCGGCTTCGCCGGTTACGGCGGGCCGCCCCCGCAGCCCGGCGGCCCGCTGCCCCCGCCGGCGGCGGCCCCGGCACCGGCGCCGCAGGCCCGCCGGGCCCGCGCCTCGCGCAGCGCCGTCGAGTCCACCCGGGCCGCCTTCGCCGACGAGTACGGCGGAGCCGCGGCCCCGCCCGCACCCCCGGCGCCCCCCACCCCGGGCGCCACGCTCCTCGACTACCCCTCGCTGGTCCTGGCCGGCCCCGACGAGCCCGCCGCGCGCCGGGGCACCCTCCACCCGCCGGCCACGACCGCTCCGGCGGCCGCCGGCGCCACCCTGACCGGCCTCCAGCTCCCCCGCCACGCCGTGCCGCCGCGCACCTCGGCCGGCTCCTTCGACCACCGCTTCGACGCCGCCGCGCCCGCCGACATCCCGTCCGACGGCACCTGGCACACCGTCACGATCGGCGAGATCCCGGTCACCGTAAATCCCGAGTACGTCACCGTCCCCTCCGTCGAGGAGAAGGTGTACGGCACCCTGGTGCTGGCCAACCGGACGGCCCAGGCGGTGCTGGCCGGCCCGGTCGAGGTCACGGTCGACGACGAGTTCCTGCTCACCGCCGCCCTGCCCACCCTCGCGCCGGGCGGTACGCGCCGGCTCGGCATCGGCGTCACCGAGAGCGTCGAGGTGGCGCGCCGCACCGAGCTGCACGAGTCCACCACGGGCATGCTGAACACCAGCACCGTGCTCGACCACCGGGTGCACGTGGAGCTGGCGAACCGGCTCGGGCACGCCGTCACCGTGGAGGTCCGCGAGCGCGTGCCGGTCAGCTCGGACGCCGAGATCCGGATCGAGGAGCGGGCCGACTGGCAGGCGCCCGCCGTCCCCTCCCCGGAGTGCCCGCCGAGCAGCCGGCTCTGGCGGATCGAACTGCCGCCGGGCGGCCGGGCCGAGCTCGACGGCGGGTACCAGATCAAGATCCCGGCCGGAAAGGCCATCGTCGGCGGAAACCGGAGGAACTGAACGATGAGCAGCGACACCATCCCCCTCCCGGTCACCGCCGTCACCTGCCTGGAGGACCGCAGCCAGGTCGAGCGCACCGCCACCGTCGAGCTCGCCGCCGGCGTCCAGCGGCTGCGCCTCGGCCCGATCACCGCGCTCGCCGTCGACCGCACCCTGCGCGCCGAGGCCACCGCCCTCTCCGGAACCGCCGCACCCGCCGGAGCGACCGCCCTCGCCGGCATCCGCGTCCTGGACGCCCGTGTCGTCCGCGCCTGGACCCCGCGCGCCCCGCTGCCGCCCGGTCCGGACGACTCCGCGCTGCGCCACCGCGTCCACGAGCTCGACGTGCGGGCCCGCCGCGAGGAGCAGCTGCGCCACCGTCTGGAGGCCCGGCTGGCGCTGCTCACCCAGCTCAGCGCCGACCTGCTCCGCGAGGTCGGCGAGGGCGCCGGCGTCGGCGAGGTCGAGCGGGCCCGCTGGGCGCGCGAACTGGACCGGGTGGACGCCGAACGCGAGCGGTACGGCGAGGAGCTGCGGGCCACCCACTCCCGGCTGCGCGAGCTGGAGGTCGACCGCTCGCAGGCCCGGACCGCGCTCGACGAGGCCGAGGAGGAGCCGGCCGAACTCGTCGCCCACCTCGACCTCACCGTCGAGGCGGCCGCCGCCGGCCCCGCCCGGCTGACCGTCGGCCATCTGGTGCCGTGCGCCGTCTGGCGCCCGTCCTACCGGGCCACCCTCGCCGACGGGTCGCTGCGCCTGGAGTCCGAGGCGGTCGTCTGGCAGCGCACCGGCGAGGACTGGACGGGGGCCCGGCTCACCCTCTCCACCGCCCGCTCGGCGCTGGCCACCGCCCCGCCCGCGCTCGGCGAGGACGTGCTGGCGCTGCGCGAACGCAGCGCCGAGGAGCGGCGCACGGTCGAGGTGGAGCTGCGCGAGGAGGCGATCAGCACGCTGGGGCCGTCCGAGGCGGTGCCGGGCGTGGACGACGGCGGCGAGGTCCGGGTGCTGCGGGCGCCGGCCCCGGCCACCGTGCCCTCGGACGGCCGGGCCCACCGGGTCCCGCTGGGCTCGTTCACGGCACCTGCCGCCGGCGAGTACGCGTGCGCCCCCGAAATCTCACCGCTGGTGACCCAGGTGGTCCGGTTCCGCAACGCGGCCGGGCACGCGCTGCTCGCCGGCCCGGTGGAACTGATCCGCGGCAGCGGCTTCACCGGCCGGGGCGAGCTGCCCTTCACCGCGGCGGGCGCCGAGGCCGAGCTGGCGTTCGGCAGCTCGGACGGCTACCGGGTGGTCCGCGAGACGGAGGAGCGCCAGGGCACCGCCGGACTCACCCAGCGCACGGTGACCACCCGGACGGTCCGGCTGCACATCTCCCGGTTCTCGGGCCCCGAGGAGCGGGACGAGCAGCTGGTCACGGTCCGCGAACGGGTACCGGTCTCCGAGGTTTCGGCGGTGGAGGTGCGGCTGCGCAAGGAGGAGTGCTCCCCGGCACCGGACTCCTTCGACACCGAGGGCATCGTCCGCTGGGACCTCCCGCTCGGCCCCGGCGCGCGCCGGACGGTGACGCTGGTGTACGAGGTCTCCGCCTCCGGGAAGGTGGCCGGCCTGTGACACCACCGACCGCGCCCGGTCGGCCGGGCCCTCGCCGTAACGAGCGTTCAGGTACAACAGGAACATGATCCTGCACCTCGCCCCCCTGGACGACTGGCTGGCCGACCCCGGCCGGCCGTACGCCACCGCCTCGCTGCTCACCGACGGGTTCATCCACTGCTCGGCGGACGAGCAGACGGCGCTCGCGGCGGCCAACGCCTTCTTCGCCGACACCCCCGGTCCGCTGATGGTGCTGCTGATCGAGGAGTCGCTGGTGGAACCGATGGTGAAGTGGGAGGCCCCGAACGGCACACCGCCGCCCGGGGCCACCCCCGGTGTGCTGTTCCCGCACATCTACGGGCGGCTGAACCGGTCCGCCGTGGTCGGCCTGGAGAAGGTCGAGCGCGGCCCGGACGGCCGCTGGGCGAACCTCACCCCCTGGAGCTGAGCCCGCCCGAACCGGTCCCGGCCGACATCGGTGCAGCCGTCGGTGCTGTCGCCACCGCTACAGCCAGCCCCGCTCCCGGGCCGCCATGCCGGCCTGGAAGCGGGTGGTGGCGCCCAGCTCCCGCATCAGGCTCTGCAGCCGGCGCTGGGTGGTCCGGGCGCTCCAGCCGAGCGAGCGGGCGATCGACTCGTCGGTGAGGCCGGCCGCCAGCAGGCCGAGCAGCTTGCGGTGGTCGGCCTCCGGCTCCAGCGCGCCCTCGGCGGCGCCGATCGCGGACTGGAGCTGGACCGCCCGCTCCCACTCCGCCTCGAACAGGGTGTCCAGGGCCTGGAGCAGCGCCGACGGGTGGATCACATAGGCCGCGTCGAGGACGCTGTCGCCCACGCTGATCGGGATGATCGCCATCCGGTCGTCCGACATGATCATCTTCATCGGCAGCACCGGCCGGACCCTCGCCTCCTCGCCGTCCGCGACGCCGACCAGGATGTTCTTCTCCAGCCGGCCAGGCCAGGCGACCGCCTCCCGGTCGTAGATGGTCCGGAACCGCAGGCCCTCCCGCATCCGCTGCCGCTGCAGCGGGATGTTGGCCACCGGATCCTGGATGTACGGGGGACAGTCGAAGCCGCGGACCTGGTACTGGCTGGTCTCGGTGATGTGCTCCAGCCGCTGGGCGATCGCCTCGCCGCCGGTCAGCACCTCGACCGAGTGCGCCGGGTCGGTGTAGCGCGAGGCCTCCCGGAAGGCGTCCATCAGACGGTGCATCTCGGCCCTGGCGTGCCGCAGCTCGGACTCGCGATGGCCGATCAGCGTGCCTATCGCGACATCGGGGGCCACCGGGAGGAAGCGGTGCCGGTCCACCGGGGCCCGGGTCGCCATGCCCTGCTGCGCCAACCGGTCCAGCGCGCGGACGCTCTGCTGGAGCGTCAGGCCGCAGCAGACCGCGAGGTCCTCGGCGGTGGACTGCGGGTTGGCCACCAGCGCCGCGTAGACCCGTCCGTCCGGCGCGGCCAGTCCCAGTGCGCTGAGTGGTGCATCGGACACGACGCCGCTCCCCGTCTCGACTCCCGCCCGCGCCCGGAGTGGCGCAGTCCCGCCACTCGGCGAGTCGTGGTCAGGTGGCAATCTTCGGCCACGGATCATGACGCTGACAAGGCGATGACCAGGCGATGCGTCCCGGCTCACAGCAGGACCCGCCGAACGGCAGGAGGGCCTCCCCGCCACTTGGCGGGGAGGCCCTCCTGGACACCCGAATATGCAGACCGGTCTACAGAGAGACCCGGGGGCCGCAGATTATGAAGATCGGTCTACAGAAACCGGTCGGAATATGTCGACCGGTCTACAGAGAGGCTGCCCCCAGCCGCGAACCTGCAGATCCACAGATCCACAAACCCACGGCCACGGGCCCCGTCCACAAATCTATGTCGACCGGTCTACAGAGTGTTTCTCTACCGACCGGTCCACAGATTCCTAGAGGCCGACCTCACGCATCAGCTGACCGACCTCGGGGTTGGTCAGGCGGCGCAGCCAGCCGGACTTCTGGTCGCCCAGCGCGATCGGGCCGAAGTGCGTGCGCACCAGCTTCTCGACCGGGAAGCCGGCCTCGGACAGCATCCGGCGGACGATGTGCTTGCGACCCTCGTGCAGGGTCACCTCGACCATGTAGTTCTTGCCGACGTTGGAGATCACCTTGAAGCTGTCGGCCCGGGCGAAGCCGTCCTCCAGCTCGATGCCCTTGGCCAGCTGCTTGCCCAGGTCCCGCGGGATCGGGCCCTGGATCGCGGCCAGGTAGGTCTTGGTCACGCCGTACCGGGGGTGGGTGAGGCGGTGGGCCAGCTCGCCGTGGTTGGTGAGCAGGATGATGCCCTCGGTCTCGGTGTCCAGGCGACCGACGTGGAAGAGCCTGGTCTCCCGGTTGGTCACGTAGTCGCCGAGGCACTGGCGGCCGTCCGGGTCCTCCATGGTGGAGACCACGCCGGCCGGCTTGTTCAGCGCGAAGAACAGGTACGACTGGGTGGCGACGGTCAGGCCGTCCACCTTGATCTCGTCCTTCTCCGGGTCGACCCGCTTGCCCTGCTCGGTCACGCGCTTGCCGTTGACCTCGACCCGGCCCTGCTCGATCAGCTCCTCGCACGCCCGGCGGCTGCCGATGCCCGCCCGGGCCAGCACCTTCTGCAGGCGCTCGCCCTCCTCGCTGCCCGTCTTCGGCAGCTTCACGGCCGGCTTGTCGTGCCGGGCGAGAACGGCGTCCTCGATCTTGGCCTGCAGCTCGCGCGAGCGCTGCGGCTGGCGGCGCGGGTCGCCCGGGGCGCCCTGGCCCTCACGGCGGGGCCGCGGGGCGGGGCTGGGACGGCGCCCGCTGTAGCCGCCGCGGGCGGGAGTGGCGTTGGGACCGCCGCCGAACTCGGGGCGGTCGTAGCGCCGCTCCTCGGGACGCAGCGGGCGGTCGGGGAACCGGCGGTCGTCGCGCCGGTCGTCCCGCCGGTCGTCGCGGCGGTCGTCCCGCCCGTACGAGCCGGAGCCGCCCCGCGAACCGCCGGAGCCGCCGCCGTAGGACCCGCCACGCGAGGAGCCCGAGCCGCCGCCGTACGAACCGCCGCGCGAACCCGCGCCGCCGCCGTACGAACCACCGCTCGACGAACCGCCGCGCGAGCCGGCACCGTACGAACCGGACCCACCGCGCGAAGCGCCGGAGCCGCCACCGTACGAACCGCCGCCGTACGAGCCACCGCCCGACGAACCGCCGCGCGAGCCGCCACCGTACGAGCCGCCGCCCGACGAACCCCCGCGCGAGCCGCCGCCGTACGAACCGCCGCCCGACGAACCCCCGCGCGAAGCGCCCGAGCCGCCACGGCCCGAGCCGCCCCCGTAGGAGCCGCCGCCGGCCTGGCCCCCGCCCTGTCCGCCGCGACCGCTGCCGCCGCCGCTGCTGTTCCTGCCGTTGCCACTGCTACGCATCAAAGTGTCCGTACGTCGTTCCGTCTGGGATGTGCGGTCGTTTCGGCCGACCTCACCGCCCCCCTACCGATCGAGCGAAGGCCGATCGGCCTCGCCACTGCCGTTCGCAGCCTGCGCGGCAGCGGCGGCGACCGCCTCCGCGATCATCGTGCCCTCCAGGGACTCCGCTTCCACGTCGTCGACCTCGGGCAGGAAGGGAGCAAGCTCCGGCAGCTCGTCCAGGCCGCGGAGCCCCATCCGTTCCAGGAAGTAGTTCGTCGTCCGATACAGGATCGCACCTGTTTCGGGCTCGGATCCGGCCTCTTCCACCAGTCCTCGCTGTACCAGGGTACGCATCACGCCGTCACAGTTCACACCACGGACGGCCGAGACCCGTGATCTGGACACCGGCTGCCGGTAGGCGACGACCGCCAGAGTCTCCAGCGCGGCCTGCGTCAGCCGGGCCTGCTGGCCGTCCAGGACGAAGCGGTCGACGGCCGGCGCGCACTCGGCACGGCTGTAGAACCGCCACCCGCCGGCCACCAGTCGCAGGTCGAAACCGCGGCCCTGGGCGGTGTACTCGGCGGACAGCTCGCGCAGCGCCGACGCCACCTCCTCCCGCGGTCGCTCCAGGACGGACGCCAGGTGGGCCTCCCGGGCGGGCTCGTCGACGACCATCAGAATCGCCTCCAGCTCGGCCTTCAACCCGGGCCCGCCGGCCGGCGCCGTCCCGGCCGCAACCCGCTCGGTCTCTCCCGCACCGGAAGTCGACGGAGCCGACTTCTGGTGCACGACCAGCACCTCGGACACCCCGGGAGCGGGCTCGGCCACCACCGCCGCACCGGCCCCGGTCGCCCCGGCCGCCACGTCGAGGACGGCCACCTCGTCGACGGCCACCTCGTCGACGGCCACCTCGACGACGGCCGTCTCAGAAGCCGCCACCCCACCGACCGCCGCCGCCCCACCGACCGCCGCCGCATCAATCACGACCGCGTCGACCACGACCGCGTCCAGCACCGGCTCCGCCACCACCCCCGGTGCCGGCTCCAGCCACTCCTCCGCCCTCGGCTGCCCCGGCACGCCGAGCGGACGCCGCACCGGCCGCTCTCCGGCGTTCGCCCCAGACGTCATCGCTCCTCCTTCTGCTCGCCCACCGGCCGGTCGAACTCGTCCGTCACCTCGACCGCGCCGCGGTCCTCCTCGGCCACCCAGCGCACCAGCAGCTCGCCCAGCGCCTCGGGCTGCTCGAAGGCGAGTACCCGCTCCCGGTACAGCTCCAGCAGGGCCAGGAAGCGGGCGACCACGACCAGGGTGTCCGGCGCGTCGGCGACCAGCCGCTGGAAGGACGCCTCGCCCAGCTCGGCGAGCAGCCCGACCACCAGCCCGGCCTGTTCCCGCACGCTGACCGGCGGGGAGTGGATGTGGTCGACGTAGACGACCGGCTCGGGCCTGGGCGTCATCGCCTTCGCCGCCAGTTGCGCGAACCGCTCCGTGCCGATGCTGATCACGACCTCGGGGAGCAGCTGCGCGTGCTGCGGCTCCAGGCCGACGGTCCGGGGGCGCCGGAGCAGCTCGGCGGCCCAGCGGTCGCCGAAGAGGGCCGCCGCCCGCTTGTAGGCCCGGTACTGCAGCAGCCGGGCGAAGAGCAGGTCGCGTGCCTCCAGCAGGGCGAGGTCCTCCTCGTCCTCGACCTCGGCGGCCGGCAGCAGCCGGGCGGCCTTGAGGTCGAGGAGCGTCGCGGCGACCACCAGGAACTCGGTCGCGGCGTCCAGGTCCCAGTCCGGGCCCATGGCCCGGATGTGCGCCATGAAGTCGTCGGTGACCGTGGCGAGCGCCACCTCGGTGACGTCCAGCTTGTGCTTGGCGATCAGGCTCAGCAGCAGGTCGAAGGGGCCCTCGAAGTTCTCCAGCCGCACCCGGAAGCCACCACGGGACTGACCGGCGACCTCAACCGACTCGGCAGCCCCGGCGCCCTCACCCGTCGCACCGACCTCGGCGGCCTCGGCGCCCTCAGCGGCAGCGCCCTCGGCGCCCTGACCAGCCGCAACGATCTCAGCGGCCCCAGCGGTCTCAGTGACCTCGAAGGTCTCGGCGGCGGGCGATTCGGAGGTGCTCGGCATGACGGTCCATCTTCACCCGGCGCCACCGCCCACCCCGCGCCGGGGCCGACGACACGCCGCACGCACCGCGCCCGGACCGGCACCACCGCCCGCCGGACACCGCCCCACAAGCGCCGAGCGCCGAGCCCCGGAGCCACTGGCTCCGAAGAACCGGCCCCCAGAACCCAGAGCCCTCAGAGCCTCAGAGCCCTCAGCGCCCGCGCAGCCGCCGCACCAGGATGCTCGCCTCGCCGCGCTGCTCCAGGTCGGCCAGCACCACCGCGATGGCCTCCCGGACGATCCGGCCGCGGTCCACCGCGAGGCCGTGCTCGCCACGGAGCACCAGCCGGGTGTGCTCGAGGTCCATCAGCTCCTCGGCGGACACGTACACGGTGATCTTCTCGTCGTGCCGCTCCCGCCCGGTGGGGCGGCGCGGAGCCCGGCCGCGCGGCCTGGGACGCCCTGTGGCGCCCGCCTGCTCCTCGGCGGCACCCGCGTGCTGGCGCGGCGCCGGCGCGGCGCTCCGGCCGCCCTGCACGGTCTTCCCGGCCTGTGCGGCGCCCGCCGCACCGCCCGCCGTGCTGCCCGCCGCACCGGTCTGCCCGATGCCCTGGGCCCCACCCGGCTGTGCCGGGGGCGGCACCGAGCCGGCCGACGGCTGGTGCTCGCGCGGCCGACCGGCCTCGCCGGCGGTCGCGGCACTCCCGTTCGTACTGCCCGCGGAGCCCCCGGCGCCGTCGTCGACGCCCTCGGCGCCGTCCGCTCCGGGGCCGGCGCCGTTGACGGTCCGCGCGGTCTCCGGTCTGGGTGCCTCGGCGGCCGGACGCGGCGCGAGGGACGGCGACAGCGCCATCCCGCCGGTGGTCCGGAACAGCTCGTCGGCACCCGGGAGACTCACTCGGCGGGGCGGCACCGGTCGAGCACCTCCCTGGCGAGCTGACGGTAGGCGGCGGCACCGACCGAGTTGGTCGCGTACGTCGTGATCGGCTCGCCGGCGACGGTGGTCTCCGGGAAGCGCACGGTCCGCCCGATGACGGTGTGGAAGACGTGCTCGCCGAACGCCTCGACGACCCGGGCCAGCACCTCGCGGCTGTGCACGGTGCGCGAGTCGTACATGGTGGCCAGGATGCCGTCCAGGCGCAGCTCGGGGTTGAGCCGCTCGCAGACCTTCTCGATCGTCTCGGTGAGCAGCGCGACACCGCGCAGCGCGAAGAACTCGCACTCCAGCGGGACGATGACGCTGTGAGCCGCCGTCAGGGCATTGACCGTCAGCAGGCCCAGCGAGGGCTGGCAGTCGATGATGACGAAGTCGTAGTCGGGCAGCAGCGGCTTCAGGGCGCGCGCCAGCGCGGACTCCCGGGCCACCTCGCTGACCAGCTGCACCTCGGCGGCGGAGAGGTCGATGTTGGAGGGCAGCAGGTCCATGCCCGGCACCGCGGTCTTCAGCAGCACCTCATCGGCCGTCAGCCCCCGCTCCATGAGCAGGTTGTAGACGGTGACGTCGAGCTCCATGGGGTTGACCCCGAGGCCCACCGAGAGGGCGCCCTGCGGGTCGAAGTCCACGAGCAGCACGCGGCGGCCGTACTCGGCCAGGGCCGCGCCCAGGTTGATGGTCGACGTGGTCTTGCCGACGCCGCCCTTCTGGTTGCACATCGCGATGATCTGCGCGGGGCCGTGCTCGGCCACCGGCGCGGGGATCGGGAAGTACGGCAGTGGACGGCCGGTCGGGCCGACCCGCTCGCGGCGCTGGCGCGCGGCGTCGGGGGCCAGCGTGGCGGCGTACTCCGGATCCGGCTCGTACTCGGCGTCCGGGTCGTCGTAGGCGCCGTAGGCGAACTCGCCGTAGGCCAGGCCGTGGGCCGGCAGGTCGACGTCGTAGTCGGTCACCGTGGTCACCTGTGCTGTGTTCTGGCGTGCTTCGAAAGTGCGGAGTGCGACCGAGCCGACCTCGGCCGAGCCCACGGTGGCCTGCCGGGCCCCGGACTCCTCACTCGGCTGGACGGCGGTGTGCTCCGCCAGTCCTGGCTGACCACCCCCGGGAGCAAATGTCGACTCATTCACAAGTCGTCTTACCTCCTTGGGCATCCAGGACTCTATGTCGATTCGTCAGCGTGGCAGCATGCCGACGGTTTGCGACTCTAGGCCGTTCAAGGCGTTCGCAGCAACACAATCCACGGTAGTGGGCAGGATGTGTCGACTATCGGGCAACCCTCTGTCAAGGGATGCGCGGGCCCTTGACCCTAACGTTTCTGCGGTCGGGTGACACGACCCACAGAAATTGACGACAGAGCGACCCGCCCGTGTCACCACCCGTTCACGGGCATGGCGAAGCCCCCGACCCTCCTTCTCCGCCCGTCGACGGGAGGGGAAGGAGGGCCGGGGGCCTACGGGCCGCCCTGCGGGGAGCAGCACCGGGTCGGGGCGGCCTGCGCCGGCCGGCGCGGACCGTCCCGGACCGGGGAAGGGCGAGGTCAGGCGAGCACGCTCTCCAGGGAGACGGACTCCAGGCCGAAGGCCTCGGCGACGGCGCCGAAGGTGATCTGGCCCTCGTGCACGTTCAGGCCCTTGGCGAGCGCCGGGTCGCGACGCAGCGCGTCCTTCCAGCCACGGTTGGCCAGCTCCACGATGTAGGGCAGCGTGGCGTTGGTCAGCGCGTAGGTGGAGGTGTTCGGGACGGCGCCCGGCATGTTGGCCACGCAGTAGAAGACCGAGTTGTGGACCTGGAAGGTCGGCTCGGCGTGCGTGGTCGCGTGCGAGTCCTCGAAGCAGCCGCCCTGGTCGATGGCGATGTCGACGAGCACGGAGCCCGGCTTCATGCGGGAGACCAGCTCGTTGGTGACGAGCTTCGGGGCCTTGGCGCCCGGGATCAGCACGGCGCCGATCACCAGGTCGGCCTCCAGGACGGCCTTCTCCAGCTCGAAGGCGTTGGAGGCGATGGCCTTGATCTTGGTGCCGAAGACCTTGTCGGCCTCGCGCAGCTTGTTGATGTCGCGGTCGAGCAGGGTCACCTCGTAGCCCATGCCGATGGCGATGGTGGCCGCGTGCCAGCCGGAGACGCCACCGCCGATGACGACGGCCTTGGCCGGGTGGGTGCCGGGCACGCCACCGGGCAGCACGCCGCGGCCGCCGGCCGGGCGCATCAGGTGGTAGGAGCCGACCTGCGGGGCCAGCCGGCCCGCGACCTCGGACATCGGCGCGAGCAGCGGCAGGGCGCCATTGGCGAGCTGCACGGTCTCGTACGCGATCGCGGTGGTGCCGGACGCGACCAGCGCGTCGGTGCCGGCGCGGTCGGCCGCCAGGTGCAGGTACGTGAAGACGGTCTGGCCCTTGCGCAGACGGTGGTACTCCTGGGCGATGGGCTCCTTGACCTTCAGCAGCAGGTCGGCGGTGGCCCACACCTCGTCGGCGGTGGGGAGGATGGTGGCGCCGGCGGCCACGTACTCCTCGTTGGGGATCGAGGAGCCGACACCGGCGTTGTCCTCGATGTAGACCTCGTGTCCGTTGCGGACCAGCTCATGCACGCCGGCGGGCGTGATGGCCACGCGGTACTCGTGGTTCTTGACCTCGCGGGGGATGCCGACCTTCACGGCTAAACACGTCCTCTTGCCATGGGGGTCCCTACCGGAGAAGACCGGCGGGCGACGCGCACGTGGGGAAGCCTCCGGAAGACACCGGGGCATGGATCGCTGCGCGACTGAGTTCGAGTGTAATGAAGCCCAGGCGGCGTGTCAGCCTTCCAAAGTGAATAAATCTGCCGGACACATTGGCAGGTTCGTAGGCTTCCCCAGCGATCTTCCCGCCAAAGCAATGCCAACCAGGCATCTCCGACAATACTCCGAAACCGCCCCCTACCACCCGCCGTCGAGACGTTCCCGCAGCTCCGCGAGGGCGGCGCCGACCACCTGGAGCCCGCGCTCGTCGCCCAGCCGCCGCAGCACCGCCAGGGACGACCGGTACTCCCGCTCGGCCTCCTCGAACCGGCGCTGCGCGGTGTGCGCCTCGGCCACCCGGGCGAGCAGCCGGGCCTCGGCGGCGTGGTCGCCCATCGACTGCCGCAGGGCGAGCGCCCGCCCGTACCAGTCGGCGGCGCGGACGGCCTCGCCGAGCGCCCGGTAGCACCCGGCCGCGCCCTCCAGTGCCCGGGCGCAGAGGGCCTCGTCGTCGGCGGAGCGGGCGTGTTCCAGGGCCGCCCGGTAGTGCGCGGCGGCCTGCTCCCAGCGGCCGGCGGCGGCCTGGAGATCACCCAGATTGAGCAGTGCGGCGGCGGCCCGGCGGGGCCTGCCGTGCCGCTCGGCCACGGTCAGCACCTGCTCGTGCAGCTGGTAGAGGTCCGCGGGGGCGGCGGCGCCGGTCAGCGGCAGCGCCCGGAGCAGGGCGGTGACCAGCCGGCCGGCCGAGCCGTCCAGATCGCCCTGGCCGATCGCGTCCGCGACGGCGCCGAGCAGGACGTCGCGCTCGCCGAGAAGCCACTGCCGGGCCTCGGCGGCGGAGCGCAGCCGGAGCGGGCCGGGCAGCGGGTCCGGGCCGGGGCCGCCGGCCGGGTCGAGCAGCGCGCGGGCGGAGTCGGTGAGCCGGACCAGCCGCTCCAGCAGCCGGGCCCGGGCCAGTTCGAGTTCGGCGGGCCGGTCCTCACGCTCGCGCAGCCGGACCAGCCGGGGGTAGAGCCGGCCGGGCACCCGGTAGCGGGGGGTGCCGTCGGCCGCGGGCGGCTCCTCGCCGAGCAGCTCCCGCTCGGCGAGCGCGGCCAGCGTGGTGGCGGCCTCCTGCGCCGGGCAGCCGACCAGCGCCGAGGCGGTCCGCGGGTCGGCCGTCTGCCCCGGGGCGAGGGTGAGCGCCCGCAGCATCCGGGCCTGGGCGGCCGGCAGCGTGCCGTACTGCAGGGTGAACGCGCCGATCAGCGGATCGTTGTCGGGCACCGGGACGGGTTCGGCGGGCTCGGGCGCGGGCTTCACCCAGGCGGCGGGGTCGGTCACCGGCACGGCGGCGGACGACAGGGCCCTCGCCGGGGCGACGGCGGCCGGCGACAGCGGCCCGGCGGCCGGCCCCGGACGGGAAGCCCCGGCGGAGGCGGCGGAGGGAGCAGCGGACGGTGCCGCCGGCCCGGGCGCCCCGGCGGCACCCGGCTTCCCGCTCCCGGCCCCACCCGCTCCCCCGCCCGGTCGGCCCCCCTGCCCCGGAGTCCGCTCCGGCGCCTGCTCCGAACCCTGCTTCCCGTCCTGGCTCCCGCCGCGCCGCTCACCGCGCTTCGCGCCCCTGGCAGCACCCGTGGGCCGCTTCCCGCCCTTCACTCCCCCCGGAGCTCCCCCCGGGACGTCCCTGGCCCCGCCCGGAGCCTGCCCGGCCGCCCCGGCCGCCCCGGCCGCCCCGTCGGCCCCGGTCCCCCCGTTCAGCGCGTCCTTCGCCCCGGGCCCGTCCCCCGCCCCCGTCGGCTTCGCACCACCCGCCCCCGCCGGTTTCACCCCACTGGCCGACTTCACGCCGCCCGCCGGGTTCACGCCGCCCGCCGGCTTCGCGTCGGCCTCCCGGACCGCCCGCGCCAGCTCCTTCGCGGCATCCGTGACCGCCAGTTTCGGGTTGCCGCGCAGCCAGCCGGCCATCAGCCGCAGCGCGGCCGGCCGGGAGGCGCAGGCCTCCGCGAGGTCGGCCCCGCCGACCGGGTCACAGCTGATCCGCGTCCCGCCGACCAGGTCCCCGAGCAGCTCGCCCGAGGCCTGCCGGTCGAGCCCGCCGAGGATGACCGGGTCGATGTCCTCGATGCCGGTGAGCGGCCCGGCGGTGGTCGCCAGGACGAGGCAGCCGGGCTCGTCCGCGAGCAGGGGCCAGAGCTGTCCGGCGTCCCGGACGTCGTCCAGCACCAGCAGGACCTTCCGCCCGGCCAGCGCCTCGCGCAGCGCGACGCAGGCGGGTTCGTCCCGGCCGTCCTCGACGGCGCCGGGCAGCGGGACGCCCGCGGTGTCCGCGCCGAGCTGCTCCAGCAGCCGGCGGGCGGCCCGGGCCGGGGGCACCCGGCCGCCGTCGGGGGCGGAGAGCCGGGCGAACAGCACGCCGTCGGGGTAGTCGGCGGCGGCGGTGAGGGCGAACCGGACGGCCAGTGTGGTCCGCCCGGAGCCGGGTCGGCCGGCCAGCACCAGGACCCGGCAGCGGCCCTCGGCCGGCCGGGCGGCGGCGGCCCGCAGGGCGGCGAGCTCGGCGCGCCGGCCGACGAGCAGCGTCGGACCGGCCGGCAGCCGGTCCAGTCCGGGCACGCCCTCGACGGGTACGCCGGGCCCCGCGTCCATCGTCGCCGTCTTCCTCGCCACCCGTGCCACTCCCGACGTCACCCAGTGCTCAGCGGAGGCGGCCCGGGACGGGCGGCCTGTCTGCGAAGCGTAGTTCGACCGTCCGGCTCCGCCGAGGTGACATCCGGTCGTACGAACCGGTAAGTCACTCCTGCGGATCAACGACGAGGTGAAGTCCCGCCCGGCGTCACGCCGTGAGGGGGCGCGCAGACCCACCCGGCGTCACGCCGAGGTAGGCCGCGCCGGCCCACCCGGCCGACGCCGGCCCGGCGGACGTCACACCGAGAAGGGCCGGGCCGGCCACGGCGAGTCCGCCGGGCGCAGCGCCTCCAGCCCACCGGGGCCGGTGAGGGCGGCGTGCACGGCCAGGGTGCCGGTGATCAGGGTGGGGTTGTGCAGCTCGCCCGCGTGGATGAGCCGGACCAGCTCGGTGACCGGCACCCGGGCGATCTCGATCTCCAGCTCCTCGCCGTGCGCCTCGTAGCGCTCGCCGTCGGCCTCGGTGAGGTCGGTGGCGAGGAAGAGCCGCAGCGCCTCGTCGGTGCCGCCGGGCGAGGTGTAGAAGTCGACCAGCACCCGCCAGCCGTCGGCCTTGCAGTGCGCCTCCTCGTACAGCTCGCGCTGGGCGGCGTGCAGCGGGTTCTCCCCGGGGACGTCGAGGAGGCCGGCCGGCAGCTCCCAGAGCCGCTGCCGGACGGGGTGGCGGTACTGGCGCAGGATCAGCACCCGCTGCCGGTCGTCCAGTGCCAGGACGGCGACCGAGCCGGGGTGGGTCTGGTAGTCGCGGCGGGCCCAGCCGCCGTCGGGCATCCGGACCTCCTCGGAGCGCACCCCGGTGACCCTGCCCTGGAACGGCGTCGTGGTCCCCCGGGTCTCCCACTCCTCGGCCACGTCAAAGATGCTCTGGTCGTCCATCGCTCTCCCCTTTTCGTCAGTACGACACAATCTAACGCCGGACGGCGGCCCCGCGGGAATCGCGGGGCCGCCGTCCGGTGACATGTCGACGACTACTGGTCGGTCCTGACTACTGACCGGCCGTCTTGATCTCGATGGCCGCCTTGACCAGGCCCGCGAACAGCGGGTGCGGGCGGGTCGGGCGGGACTTCAGCTCCGGGTGGGCCTGGGTGGCCACCAGGTAGGGGTGCACCTCGCGCGGGTACTCGACGTACTCGACCAGGTCGCCCTTCGGGGAGAGGCCGGAGAACTGCAGGCCGGTCTTCTCCAGGTCGGCGCGGTACGCGTTGTTGACCTCGTAGCGGTGGCGGTGGCGCTCCTCGACGTACTGCTCGCCGCCGTAGACCTCACGGACGATGGAGCCCTCGGCGAGCTTGGCCGGGTAGAGGCCCAGGCGCATGGTGCCGCCCAGGTCGCCCTTGCCGTCGACGATGGCCAGCTGCTCGGCCATGGTGGAGATGACCGGGTACTTGGCGGCGGCGTCGAACTCGGTGGAGTTGGCCTCGGGCAGGCCGGCCAGGTTGCGGGCGGCCTCGATGACCACGCACTGCAGGCCCAGGCAGAGGCCGAGCAGCGGGACGCGGTTCTCGCGGGCGTAGGTGATCGCGGCGACCTTGCCGTCCACACCGCGGTCGCCGAAGCCACCGGGGATGCAGATGGCGTCCACGTCGCCGAGGTGCTCCTGCGCGCCCTCGGGCGTGCTGCAGTCGTCCGAGGTGACCCACTTGATCTCGACCCGGGCGTTGTTGGCGAAACCGCCGGCGCGCAGCGCCTCGGTCACCGACAGGTAGGCGTCCGGCAGGTCGATGTACTTGCCGACCAGCGCGACCTTGACGATGTGCTGCGGCTCGTGGACGCGGCGCAGCAGGTCGTCCCAGGTGGTCCAGTCCACGTCGCGGAACGGCAGGTCCAGGCGGCGCACCACGTACGCGTCCAGGCCCTCGCCGTGCAGGACCTTGGGGATGTCGTAGATCGACTTGGCGTCGATGGCCGCGACCACGGCCTCCTCGTCCACGTCGCACATCAACGAGATCTTGCGCTTGATGGCCTGCGGGACCTCGCGGTCGGCGCGCAGCACGATGGCGTCCGGCTGGATGCCGATGTTGCGCAGCGCGGCCACCGAGTGCTGGGTGGGCTTGGTCTTCAGCTCGCCCGAGGGGCCGATGTACGGCAGCAGGGAGACGTGCACGAAGAACACGTTGTCCCGGCCGACCTCGTGGCGGACCTGGCGGACGGCCTCCAGGAAGGGCAGCGACTCGATGTCGCCGACGGTGCCGCCGACCTCGGTGATCACCACGTCGACGTCCTCGGTCGCCATCCGGCGGATCCGGGCCTTGATCTCGTTGGTGATGTGCGGGATGACCTGGACGGTGTCGCCCAGGTACTCGCCGCGGCGCTCCTTGGCGATGACCGTCGAGTACACCTGGCCGGTGGTGACGTTCGCCGAGCCGTGCAGGTTGGTGTCGAGGAACCGCTCGTAGTGGCCGACGTCCAGGTCGGTCTCGGCGCCGTCGTCGGTGACGAAGACCTCGCCGTGCTGGAACGGGTTCATGGTGCCCGGGTCCACGTTGAGGTACGGGTCGAGCTTCTGCATCGTCACGCGCAGTCCGCGGGCCTTGAGCAGGGCGCCCAGGCTGGAGGCGGTGAGGCCCTTGCCGAGAGAAGAGGCGACACCCCCGGTGACGAAGAGGTGCTTGGTCGTCACGGCGCGGCCGTTCGATGCCTTGCCGGAATGGGGCTGTGCCAAGAGGGGGCTCCCGTGGGTCGCGTGTCGAAGGTGACGTGGGCGGGATGCTCTCGGCTCGCCTCGCGCGACGGGAGTGCGGTGCGGTGCACGGCGCTCGAAGGGTCGTCGGTTCGGCTGGTCCGGGGCGTTTGATCCCACCGGTCCACGGGATACCAGGGTATCAGTGACCCGGCCGGGACGCGTTCCGGCCCGCTCGCGGCGCCCCGGGACCACACTCCCGGCGCACCACCGGCGCACCATCGGGCGCACGAGTCACACCGGTCGCACCACCCGCCCGAGCGGGCCACTCCGCGGCGCTCGGGCGGGTCATGAGAGCCCCTCCCGACGGACCATCCGGAGGTGATCCTTCCGAGCCATCCTGCACGGCTCCCCCACGATGCACGGCATTTCCGCCGAATTGTGGCGCCACGCAGGGCTGCGTCCGCGTGCTTCGCCCCTTTCGTCCGTCGTAAGCTGCACGGACGCATCGCCGACAGCACGAGCAAGCGGAGGGCGTGGGAGGGTCAGGACACCTCTCGGTCCCCGATGCGCGACCGGACCTCCCCGTTACCAAGCTCCCCCCACCCACCCTGGGGCTCGACCGAGCCTCGCGCGGACACTCCAGCAAGGCCTGCCACCACCCCCGGCAGGCCGGACGTCCCGGGGTGGCCCCGGCCCCGCAGACCCGCTGGCTCTCCCCGGATCGCCGATGCGTCGTGACCACATTGCGAACTGGAGATCCACGTGGCCGGCCGTATCGAGGACTACGCACTCATCGGGGACATGCAGACCGCTGCCCTGGTCAGCAGGGACGGGGCGGTCGACTGGCTGTGCCTGCCCCGCTTCGACTCGCCGGCGGTGTTCGCCGGCCTGCTCGGCACCGATGAACACGGCTTCTGGCGGATCGGCCCGGCCGAGGTGATGGCCGCCGAGCTGCCGGCCACCCCGGCCCCCGCCCCGGACACCCCGCGCGTCCGCTTCACCGACACCGGCGACCTGCGGGTCCCCCCGCCCACCGCCGCGGCGCCGGCCGTCCCCGCCGACCGGCGCCGCTACCGGGGCGACTCGCTGATCCTGGAGCAGGAGTGGGACCGCCAGGGCGGCAGCGTCCGGGTGATCGACTTCATGCCCCCGCGCCCGCTGGCCGGGCGGGACGCCGTCCCGCAGATGATCCGGATCGTCGAGGGGCTGTCCGGCACGGTCCGGATGCGCTCGGCGGTGCGGATGCGGTTCAGCTACGGGCGGGTCGTGCCCTGGGTGCACCGGGTCGAGCAGGCCGACGGCGGCCACCGGACCGTGGCCGTGGCCGGCCCCGACTCGGTCTGGCTGGACGGCGAGGCGGACACCTACGGGCGCAACCTCACCACCTACGCGGACTTCACCGTCGCGGCCGGCGAGCGGATCGCCTTCGCGCTCACCTGGCAGGCCTCCCACCTGGAGGCTCCCAAGGCCCCGGACGCCGAGGAGATGCTCGACGCCACCGCGGACTTCTGGCACGAGTGGGCCGGCCAGTGCACCTACCAGGGCCCCTACCGGGAGGCCGTGGTCCGCTCCCTGATCACCCTCAAGGGCCTCACCTACGCCCCCACCGGCGGCATCGTCGCCGCCCCCACCACCTCCCTGCCCGAGGACATCGGCGGCGAGCGGAACTGGGACTACCGCTACACCTGGCTGCGCGACGCCGCCATCACCCTCTCCTCGCTGCTGCGCACCGGCTACCGCGACGAGGCCCGTGCCTGGCGCGAGTGGCTGCTGCGCGCCGTCGCCGGGGACCCGGAGAACCTGCAGATCATGTACGGCATCGCCGGCGAGCGCGAGCTCACCGAGTCCTCGCTGGACTGGCTGCCCGGCTACGAGGGCTCGCAGCCGGTGCGGGTCGGCAACGGCGCGGCCGGCCAGCTGCAGCTGGACGTCTACGGCGAGGTCGTCGAGGCCCTGCACCTGGCCCACATGACCGGCCTGGTCCGCAACGACCACGCCCACCACCTCCAGCTGCGGCTCATCGAGTACCTGGAGGAGCACTGGCAGGAGCCGGACGAGGGCATCTGGGAGGTGCGCGGCCCGCGCCGGCACTTCGTCCACTCCAAGGTGATGGCCTGGGTCGCGGTCGACCGCACGATCAAGCTGCTGGAGCAGAACCCCGAGGACGCCCCCTCCGACGGCCACCTGGAGCACTGGCGCGAGCTGCGGGCGACCATCCACCGCGACGTCTGCGAGAAGGGCTACGACCCGGAGCGCAACACCTTCACCCAGTACTACGGCGGCAAGGAGCTGGACGCCTCGCTGCTGCTCATCCCGCAGGTCGGCTTCCTCCCGCCGGACGACAAGCGGGTGATCGGCACCATCGAGGCGATCCAGCGCGAGCTCTCCACCGAGGACGGCTTCGTGCTGCGCTACCCCACGCACGACGAGAGCGGCAACAACGTGGACGGCCTCTCCGGCCACGAGGGCGCCTTCCTGGCCTGCTCGTTCTGGCTGGCCGACGACCTCGCCATGATCGGCCGGGTGCAGGAGGCCCGCGAGCTCTTCGACAAGCTGCTGTCGCTGCGCAACGACCTCGGCCTGCTCGCCGAGGAGTGGGACCCGCGGGAGAAGCGCCAGGTCGGCAACTTCCCGCAGGCCTTCAGCCACGTCCCGCTGATCGACACCGCGCTGAGGCTGACCGCCTGCGGCGGGGCCTACCTCTCCGCCCAGCCGGACGGCCTGGCCACCGACCGGGCCGAGCAGGCCACCGTCTGAGCGGCTCCTGCCCGGGGCGGCCACGGCCCGGGCAGGTCCGGCCGGACCGACCTGCCCGGCCGGGCCGACCCGCCCTCACCGGTCCGGCTACGGGGTCCGCTGCACCAGCTCGTCGTAGGTGCTGAGCACCTGGGCCACGGTGGCGGCCTCGTCCGGCCAGGTCTCGGCCTGCTGCCGGCCCGCGGCCACCAGCCGCCGGCCGCGGTCCGGGTCGCCGAGCAGCTCGCGCACCGCCCGGCCGAGCGCGGCCGCGTCGCCGGGCGGGACCAGCACGGCGGCGTCGCCGACCAGCTCGGGGATGCCGCCGACGGCGGTGGCCACCACCGGCACGCCGGCCCGCATCGCCTCCTGGACCACCAGCGAACGGGCCTCCCAGCGGCTGGAGACCACCAGCACGTCGGCGGCGGCCAGCAGGTCCGGCACGTCGGTGCGGTAGCCGAGCAACCGGACCGGCGCCTTCTCGGCGGCCACCCGCTCACGCAGCCCGGCGGCCTCGGGGCCGTCGCCGGCGATCAGCAGCAGCGGTTCCGGCTCCAGCGCGGCCAGCTCGCGGGCGGCGTCCAGCAGCAGCCCGAAGGCCTTCTGCGGGACGAGCCGGCCGACCGCCAGCACCAGCGGGCGGTCCGGGCCGTCGCCGAGCAGCGCCGCCCGGGCCTCGGCCCGTTCCAGCCGGCCCTCGGGCATCGGCGGGGCGGCCACCGGGCCCAGCCGCGCGTCCGTGGCGCCGAGCTCGCGGGCCCGGGCCACCAGGTCGGAGGAGGCGCCGAGCACCAGGTCGGCGGCGCGCGCCACCCGGCGCTCCATCAGCCGCTGGAGGCGCCGCTCCATGCCGGTGGCCAGCAACGCGTGGTGCGAGGTGACCACCAGCGGGGTCTCCGGGCGCAGGCCCGGGAAGCGGCCGGCGGTGCGCAGCGCCAGGTCCGAGAGGAGCCCGGCGCGCAGGCCGTGGGCGTGCACCACGTCGGCGCCGGTGAAGGCGCGGCGCAGCTCGCCGATCGCGGTGGCGTCGCTGCGGGCGCCCGCCGTGGGGGTGATGTCGACCAGGTGGAACCTGGCTCCGGTGCGGGAGAAGCCGAACAACGCGTCCGTACCGGCGGGCGCGCAGACCGTGACGGTCACTCCGTGCGCGACCAGGCCCTGTGCCAGTGAGCGCACGTGCGCACCGATGCCGCCGGTGCTGGCGGCCAGGACGAGCACCACGTGCAGCTGACCCGGTTCTGGGGCGGCCGCGGCGGCCCGGGCGGCGGAATGGTCCACGTCGTCTCGCATCCGACTCGATCAGGTTCGCGCGCCGCGTCGCGAGGATTGCCCGCCGACGGCGCTCGGGACTGGAAAGCCAGTGTCCAGCCGCCACCATGCCAGGTCGGCGGCCCTCTTGGACAGTCGGCGCCACGGGGGGCGCGTCGCGGTCCGCCGGAGGGCCGCCGGGCCGGGCGACGGCGGCTACCGGTGGCGCGGCGCCCGGGCGGCGGCCAGCAGTTCCTCGGCGTGGGCGCGGCCCAACTCCGAGTCCTCCAGACCCGCCAGCATCCGGGAGAGTTCGCGCACCCGCTCCTCGTCGTTCAGCACCTTGACGCCGCTGCGGGTCACGGTGCCGTCGTTGGTCTTCACCACCACCAGGTGGCGGTCGGCGAAGGCGGCGACCTGGGGCAGGTGGGTGACCACCACGACCTGGGCCGACTCGGCCAACTTGGCCAGCCGGCGGCCGATCTCGACCGCGGCCTTGCCGCCGACGCCCGCGTCCACCTCGTCGAACAGGTAGGTGGGGACGGGGTCGGCGCCGGCGAAGACCACCTCGACGGCGAGCATCACCCGGGAGAGCTCACCGCCGGAGGCGCCCTTGGCGATCGGGCGGGGCTGGGCCCCGGGGTGCGGGGCGAGCAGCACCTCGACCTCGTCCACGCCGTGCGGGCCGTAGGCGACGGTGCGGCCGTCGACCTCGATGCCGGCGAGGTCGTCGACCTGGCCGATCGCGAAGGTCACCCGGGCGTGCGGCATCGCGAGTTCGGCGAGTTCGGCGGAGACGGCCTCGGCGAAGCGGCCGGCGGCGGCCTGCCGGGCGGTCGAGACCTCGGCCGCGAGCTCGGCCAACTCGGCGCGCAGCTCGGTCTCCTGGGCGCCGAGCTCGTCGATCCGCTCGTCGTCGCCGTCGAGCTCGGCGAGCCGGGCGGAGCCGGTGTCGGCCCAGGCGAGCACCTCGGCCAGGGAGTTCTCCGGGCCGCCGTACTTGCGCAGCAGCTGGGCCAGCACGGACCGGCGGTCCTCGACGGCGGCCAGCCGGACCGGGTCGGCGTCCAGGTCGTCGGCGTAGCCGGCCAGGTCGCCGGCGACGTCGGCCAGCAGGTAGCCGACCTCGTTCAGCCGGTCGGCGAGGGAGGCGAGCCGCTCGTCGTGGTGGCGGACGGCGTCCAGGGCGCGGCGGGCCTGGGCCAGCAGGGTGCCGGCGTCCAGCGCCTCCGGGTCGGCGGGGTCGCCGGCCAGCGCGGCGTGGGCCAGGGTGGCGGCGGAGGAGAGCGCGTCGGCGTGGCCGAGCCGCTCGGCCTCGGCGCCCAGCTCGACGTCCTCGTCGGCGACCGGTTCGGCGGCGGCCACCTCGTCCAGGCCGAAGCGGAGCAGGTCCGCCTCCTGGGCGCGCTCGCGGGCCCGGGTGGTCAGCTCCTCCAGGGTCGCCGAGACCTCCCGCAGCCGGCGGTAGACCTCGCGGTAGCGGGCCAGCGGCTCGGCCACCGCCTCGCCCGCGTACCGGTCCAGGGCGCCGCGCTGGCGGGCCGGGCGCAGCAGCCGCTGCTGGTCGGTCTGGCCGTGCACGGCGATCAGGTCCTCGCCGAGCTCGGCGAGCAGCCCGACCGGGACGGCCCGGCCGCCGACGTACGCCCGGGAGCGGCCCTCGGCGGAGACGGTCCGGCTGATCAGCAGCGCGCCGTCGTCGAGTTCGGCCCCGGCCTCGACGGCGCGGGCGGCCGCCGGGGAGCCCGCGGGCAGTTCGAGGCGGCCCTCGACGACCGCGCGTCCGGCGCCGTTGCGCACCAGGCCCGGGTCGGCGCGGCCGCCCAGCAACAGGCCGAGGCTGGTCACCACCATGGTCTTTCCGGCACCGGTCTCACCGGTCACGGCGGTGAAGCCGGGGGCCAGTTCGACCACCGCGTCGTCAATGACCCCAAGATCCCGTATCCGCATCTCGTCCAACACGGTGACGACCTTACGAGGTTCCGGCCCCGGCGCGCGACGAGCGACAACTCCACGCCTCCCAAGTTCATCCCTTCCGGGGCGTTTGAGCTGCGGTGGGAGCGGTGCACCAGGGCAGGAAGAACTGTGCGAGCGGGCCGATGGCCAGCGCGTACGCGACGGTCCCGACGCCCGCGGTGCCGCCGAGCAGGACTCCGGCGGCCAGTACCGTGAGTTCGATCCCGGTCCGGATCAGCCGCAGCGACCGGCCGGTGCGCCGGTGCAGGCCGGTCATCAGGCCGTCCCGCGGGCCCGGCCCGAAGCGGGCCCCGATGTAGAGACCGGTGGCCAGGCCGTTGAGCACGATCGCTCCCACCATGAGCGCGATCCGGGCCGGCAGCGGGCCGGGCGTGCCGACCACCCGCAGGGTGAGGTCCATCGCCGCGCCGATCATCAGCACGTTGGCGACGGTGCCGAGGCCGGGGCGCTGGCGCAGCGGGATCCAGAACAGCAGCACCAGGGCGCCGCAGATGGTCACCCAGGCGCCCACCGAGAGGCCGGCGGTGCGCTGCAGGCCCTGGTGGAAGACGTCCCACGGGTCGAGGCCGAGCCCGGACCGCAGCATCAGCCCCATGCTCGCCCCGTAGAGGGAGAGCCCGACCAGGAGCTGCGGGAGCCGGCGGCCCAGGGCGTGGGTGTCGCCGAGCAGCCGGACGGCGAGCGAGGGGCGCGCCGCGGTGGCGGCGGGCGCGGAGGTGGTCGGATGCGTGGTCGTGGTGGCCATCGGGGTCTCCCGCAGGTGGTGCCGCACCGTACGGGCCGGGCCCGCGACGGTGGCGGACTCAATGGCCGCCCTGCCATGATGGGCAGGCCAAAGCGACCCTTTCCAGGGCCAATTCCGAGCAAGTGGACTGATCACCCATGGCCGACTGGCACACCACCGTCACCGCCGCCGCGCTCGCCCGGCTGCTCGAAACCGCCCGGCTGCCCGAGCCGGCCACCGCCCGCCGCCCCGCCTACCGGACGCTGGCCGGGCAGGTCCGGCTGCTGGTCTCCGAGGGCCGGCTGCCGGTCGGTGCCCGGCTCCCCGCCGAGCGCGAACTGGCCCTGGCCCTGCGGCTCAGCCGCACCACCGTGGCCACCGCGTACGAGGCCCTGCGCGCCGAGGGCTACCTGCACAGCCGGCGCGGCTCCGGCAGCTGGACCGCTCTGCCCGAGGGCGCCCCGCCGCCCGGCGACGCGCTGCACCCGGTGCCGCCGGACGAGCAGGGCCGCGTCCTGGACCTCGGGGTCGCCGCACTGCCCGCCCCGCAGCCGTTCCTCGGCGCGGCAGCCGCCCGGGCCGTCGAGCAGCTGCCCGCGTACGCCGCCGGCCACGGCAACTACCCCACCGGCGTCCCGGTCCTGCGCGAGGCGGTGGCCCGGCGCTACACCGAGCGCGGCCTGCCGACCACCCCCGACCAGATCCTGATCACGATCGGCGCGATGGGCGGCCTGCACCTGGTGCGGCAGGCGCTGATCGGCCGCGGCGACCGGGTCGCCGTCGAGGCGCCCAGCTACGCGCACACCCTGCAGGCGCTGCGCCTGGGCGACGCCCGCCTGGTGCCCGTCCCCTACGGCTGGCCGGGCGGGCCGTCCCGGCAGCCCGCCTGGGACCTCGCCGAGTGGCGCCGGGTGCTGCGCGGCGCCGCACCCAAGGCCGCCTACGTGATCCCGGACTTCCACAACCCGACCGGCGCCCTCGTCCCCGAGGAACAGCGCCGGGAGCTGCTGGCCGCCGCCCGGGCCGCCGGCACGATCGTGCTGGCCGACGAGACCACCGCCGAACTCGGCTGGGGCCTGCCGGAGGGCGTCGCGCTCCCCCGCCCGATGGCCGCGCTGGACCGCTCCGCCCAGGTGGTCACCGTCGGCTCGGCGGGAAAGCTGCTCTGGGGCGGCCTGCGGATCGGCTGGGTCCGGGCGGCCCCCGCGCTGGTGCGCCGGCTGGCCACCGCCCGGGTCTACAGCGACGTCGGCGCCCCGGTGCTGGACCAGCTGATCGCCGCCGAGCTGCTCGGCGAGCCGCTGGCGGCCGTCCGCGCCCACCAGCTGGCCCGGGTGCGGGCCACCGCCGAGGCCTTCGCCGGCGCGCTGCGCGAGCACCTGCCCGCCTGGCACTACGCCGCCCCGCCCGGCGGGCTCTCGCTCTGGGTCTCCACCGGCGGCCTGTCCGGCGCGGCACTGGCCCTGGCCGGCGAGCACGGCGGCGTGCGGATCGCGGCGGGCAACCGCTTCGGCTCGGACGGCGCCTTCGAGCACCACATCCGGATCCCGCTCTCCCTGCCCGCCCCGGCCGTGCCCGCCGCCGTCGAACGACTCGCGGCGGTCGCCGCCCGGGCCGCCGCCGGCGGCCGCTGGAGCGCCGCCGACGACAACCAGCCACTGGCGGTCTGACGGTCCGTCAGCGTCGGTGGCCGGGGCGACCGGTCAGAGCGTCTCCGCCCGGCCGCGCCAACCCGTCACCGGCAGCGCGAACTTGGCCACCAGCCGGTCGGTGAACGGGGCCCGGTGCAGGCGCGCCAGCCGTACCGGCGTCTGCCCCCGGCGGACCTCCACCCGGGCCCCGGCCGGCAGCTCCACCGAGCGCCGGCCGTCGCACCAGAGCACGCCGTGCGGGGTCTTCGGCTGCACCTCGACCGCCAGCACCGAGTCCGGCGAGGTCACCAGCGGCCGGGCGAACAGCGCGTGCGCGCTGATCGGCACCATCAGCAGCGCCTCCACCTCGGGCCAGACCACCGGACCGCCGCCGGAGAACGCGTACGCCGTCGAACCGGTCGGCGTCGCGCAGACCACCCCGTCGCAACCGAAGTTGGAGACCGGACGGCCGTCCACCTCGGTCACCACCTCCAGCATCCGCTCCCGGGCCGCCTTCTCGATCGAGGCCTCGTTCAACGCCCAGTCCTGGTGCACCACGTCGCCGTTGGTCCGGACGATCACATCGAGCGTCATCCGCTCCTCGACCTCGTAGTCGGCGTCGACGACCCGCTCGACCACCACCGCGAGATCGTCCCGCTCGGCCTCCGCGAGGAAGCCCACCCGGCCCAGGTTGATGCCGAGCATCGGCAGCCCGTGCTCGCGCGCCAGCTCGGCCCCGCGCAACAGCGTCCCGTCCCCGCCCGCGACCAGGATCAGCTCGCAGCCGTCCGCCGCGCCCGGTCCCCCGGCCACCCGCTCGACGCCGTCGGGCAGGTCCAGGTCCACCGCCTCGGCCGCGAGCAGTCTGATCCGGATCCCCGCCTTCAGCAGGCCGTGCACCAGGCCCTCGACGCTGCGCAGCGCGGCCTCCCGGCCGGTGTGCGCGATCAGGAAGACCGTACGTCCCTCGCTCATGCGCGCCCCTCTCCGCCCGTTCCGACAGCCCTGAGGTGCCCCCGCCGCCCGGCCGTCGCCACGGACGACGCGCACCCCTCGACAGCTCTCCGCCGGATTCCGGCCGGGGATACCCCCACGGTTCGCTCGCTCATGCCCGCTGCCCTCTCCCTACGTCGGCCGGGTCGCCCTCGGCCCGGTGCGGCCGCGTCACTCAGCATGACGGACCGGACGTCCGCAGAGCACCCTATCGGGGGCCTTCGGCGACCGCCCGGTCCGCCTCCGCCGGGTCCAACTGCGGGGCGTCCCGGCGCAGCCAGAGGAAGTACTCGACGTTCCCCGACGGCCCCGGCAGCGGGCTCGCGGTGACCGCCCGCACGCCCAGCCCCTGCTCCCAGGCCTTCCCGGCCACCTGCCGGATCATCTCGGAGCGAAGCTGCGGGCTGCGCACCACGCCACCGCTGCCGAGGCGCTCCTTGCCGATCTCGAACTGCGGCTTGACCATCAGCACCAGGTCCGCGTCCTGCGCGGCGCAGCCGGCCAGCGCGGGCAGCACCAGGCCCAGCGAGATGAACGAGAGGTCGCCGACGACCAGGTCGACCGGCGAGCCGCCGATCAGCTCCACGGTCAGCTCGCGCACATTGGTGCGGTCCATCACCGTCACCCGCTCGTCGCTCTGCAGCGACCACGCGAGCTGCCCGTAGCCGACGTCCACCGCCAGCACGCCGGCCGCCCCGGCGCGCAGCAGCACGTCGGTGAAGCCGCCGGTGGACGCACCCGCGTCCAGCGCCCGGCGGCCCTCGACCACCAGGCCCTGGAGCACGAAGGCGGCGAACGCCCCGGCGAGCTTGTGTCCGCCGCGCGAGACGTAGTCGGGGTCGTTCTCGTCCTCGGCCACCACGACCGCCGCCGCGGTCTCCACCTGGGTGGCCGGCTTGGTCGCGGTGGTGCCTCCGACGGTCACCCGGCCGGCCGCGATCAGCTCGGACGCGTGCTCGCGCGACCGGGCCAGCTTGCGGCGGACCAGCTCCGCGTCGAGACGGCGTCGTGCCACTGCCACTGGTGTTTCAGCTCCTACGGGTCATTCCGGGCGGTCGATCCGAGCGGGTCGTCCTGGTCGAGCGCGGCCAGGGTGTCGGTCAGCCGCTGGTGAACATCTTCGTACACCGCGACGTGTGCCTCGGTCGGCACCCCGTCCAGGACCTCCAGCCGGGCCACGGCGGCGTCGACGGCCGGGTGGCCGGTGGGGGTGATCTCGACGCCCAGCGGGAGCGGCTCGCCGGTGACCGGGGCGGCTTCCCGGGCGCCTTCGCAGCCGGCTACCCGGCCGGCTTGCTCCGGAAGGGGGACGGGGGCGGCGACCGGGCCCGGGCCGGGGTCAGGCATCGGGCTTCTTCGTGCTGGTGCTCTTGCGGACGGTGGTCTTCCTGGTCGCGGTCCGCTTGGCGGGCGGCTCCTGGCCGGCGGACTGCGCCGCCCTCTTCGCCGCGGCCCGCTTCGTGGTCGCTGCCGCGGTCTTCTTGACGGCGGTCTTCTTGACGGCCGTCTTCTTGGCCGCGGCCTTCCCGGCGGAAGCGGGCTTCGCGGCGGTCGCGGGCTTCGCGGTCGCCCGGCCCGCGGTCGCGGGCTTCGCGTCCGACGTCCCGGTGGCGGTCCGGTCGGCCGCGGCCTTCTTCGCGGCCGGCTTCTTCGTCGCCGCCTTCTTCGCGACAGCCTTCGCGACCGGCTTCTCGACCGGGGCCTCCGGGGCGGCCGCCCGCGCCGACGGCACCGGCGGGTCGATCTCCACCGGCTCGTCGACCTCGACCCGCTCGGCCACTATCGGCTCGCCGCCCGCCCGCGCGGCCGGCGCCGCGGCCTCGTCGTCCTGCTCCCAACCGCGGCCGAACAGGCCGTCCGCCCGGGGCGCCGGGGCCGCCGGCCCGGACTCGGCCTGCGGCGACGCGGCCGGCACGCCCTCCTCCTCGACCTCGCGCAGCTTGCTCTCCAGGTAGGCGAGCACGACGCCGACCTTGGTCACCTGGTCGCCGACCTTCTCGAAGGCCTTCTCCACCTCGCCGCGCGCCACACCGACCGCCAGGTCCACCCCGGCCCGCCCGGCGGTCACCGCCTCCTCCGCCAGGGTCTGCAGCGACTTCGCGGACGGCGGGAACGGCCCGCCCAGCCGCCGCTCCACCTCGGCGATGTCGACCCCGCCCTTCTCCAGCAGCCCGGCCGCCGTCCCGACGACCAGCTTGCCGACCTCCTCCACCAACCCGGCGGCGGCCTCGACCGCTCCCCGCACCGTCTTCGGCAGCATCCGGGTGCCTCCTTAGCGCCTGCGCGCATCGCTCCGTCGCCGTCGGTACCCGGACCGGTTCCGGGCACCCCACAGACGACGCTACCGCCAAAACCCGCCTGCGGTACCGTGGCCCCGCAGTGACCGCCGCCGCCGCACGAGGAGTGGACCAGCCGCCATGGCCAACGCCGAGGAGTGCCGGACGGCACTGGAACAGCTCAGCCGGAACCTGGCGAAGTCCACCGGTGACATCCACAAGGCCGCCGCCCTCGACCGCTCCCTCACCTGCCGGATCACCGATCTCGACCTGACCTTCTCCGGACGGCTGCGGGACGGCCGGATCGTGGACGTCACCGAGGCACCCGGTCCGCCCTCCGAGAAGGCCGAGATCCGGCTCACCATGAGCAGCGACGACCTGGTCGCCCTGGTCGGCGGCAAGCTCAACTTCGCCGCCGCCTGGGCCGGCGGCCGGGTCCGGCTGGAGGCCGGCTTCCGCGACCTGCTGCGGCTGCGCACCCTGCTCTGACCCGGCGGCCGGGCCAGGCGGCCGGGCCGGCGCACCGACAGGCGGGGCCGGCCGCGCGAGTCGCGCGACCGGCCCACGGTCACCGGCGCCCCGGCCGGGGAATCCCGGCCTCAGAACCCCAGCTCGGCCAGCGCCTTCCGCCCGTCCGCCGCGGCACCGTCCGCGTCCAGCGCCGTCCAGGCCGCCGCGCAGAGCGCCCGCAGCCCGTCCCAGCGGTCCGCCCCGACGCCCTCCAGCCGCAGCACCCCGTCCTGCGCCACCACGACCCAGCCGCCGCAGCCGAAGCCGCCGTCCGGCTGCCCGGTGACCGCGGGGTGCGCCGTCAGCAGACCGCGCAGGTCCTCCGCCAGGTACGTCGGCCGGTGCTCCGCCGGCGCCGCGAGCAGCTGCGCCGCCGTGGTGACCCCGGTGAACACCAGCAGGCTGTCCACACCGCCGTTGAAGGCGCCCTCGATGTCGGTGTCCAGCCGGTCCCCGACCACCAGCGGCCGCCGCGCCCCGGTCCGCAGCACCGTCTCGCGGTGCATCGGCGGCAGCGGCTTGCCCGCCACCTCGGGCTCCACGCCCGTCGCCGCGCGCACGGCGGCGACCAGCGTGCCGTTGCCCGGCGCGATCCCGTGCGCGGTCGGCACCGTCAGGTCGGTGTTGGAGGCCACCCACGGCAGCCCGCTCTGCACCGCGTAGGAGGCCTCCGCGAGGTGCGCCCAGCCCACCGAGGGGTCGAAGCCCTGCACCACCGCGAGCGGCTCCTCGGCCAGCGTGCGGACGGCCACCAGGCCGCGTTCGGCCAGCGCCTCCTCCAGGCCCGGACCGCCGACGACCAGCACCTTCGACCCGGCCGGCACCTTCTCGGCGACGACCCGGGCGGCCGCCTGCGCCGAGTTGATCACGTCGGCCGGCTCGGCCGGCACACCCAGCTCGGTCAGATGGGCGGCCACCACCCGGGGCGGGCGGGAGGCGTTGTTGGTCACGTACGCCAGCCGCATCCCGGCCGTCCGCGCCGCCGCCAGCGAGTCCGCCGCGTGGTCGATCGCGTTCGGCCCGGCGTAGACCACGCCGTCGAGGTCCAGCAGCGCCGTGTCGTACGCCTCGGTCAGCGGGAGCTCGCTGCCGCCGGGGGCGGTCCGTCGCTCGGTGGTGGCCGTCTCCGTCATGCCTTCGCTACCTCATTCACTGCGTCGATCCCCGTCATCCGTCTCGTCCGTCCCGGCCGGCCCGGTGCCGTCCCGCACCGATCCGTCACGCTCCGTGCCGCCGCCGTCGCTCCGACCGCCCCGGTCGGCCGCCGGCGGCAGCCCGCCGGGCGCCTGCCCGGGCTCCGCGTACCCCGGCGCCCCCGGCAGCAGCGGGCCGAACGCCCCGGCGCGGGCCGCCAGGGTCGCCCGGGTCTGCCGCAGCGCGGCCCGGTAGTGGTCGCTGTCCGGCCGCATCGCGACGGCCAGGGCCAGGTGCTCGGCGGACGTCTCGAAGTCGCCCAGCCGGGCCGCCGAGACACCCCACCCGAACTGAGCGTAGTCGTCGGACGGATCGGCCAGGGCCACCGCCCGGAAGTTCTCCAGCGCCGCCGCGTACGAGCCGGCGTCGAACTGTGCCCGGGCCAGCGTCTCCCGGATGCTGCGCGAGTGCGGCTCCGCCGCGGCCGCCCGCGCCAGCAACTGCTCGGCGGCCGCCGGATTCCCCTGGGCCAGCAGCCTTCCGCCCCGGCGGAACCACTCGTAGACGTCCCCCGCCGGCTCGCCGGGCCGTCCCTGCTCCGGCACGCCCCCGCCCGCTCCGGATCCCTCGCCCGAACTCCCGGCGCCGACGGACCCGTTCGCGCCACCGTCCGCGAAACCCTCCGCACCGCCGCCGCCGTCCACCCGCTCCTGCCCACCGCTCATGCGCCCACCTCGCTGCCCGCGCCGACCGCCTCGCGGGACGCGCACCGCTGCGCCGCCCGCTCACTGCGCTCTCCCACGCCGTACCTCGCCCTCGCTCACGACACCCGCCCGCTCCGGACCAGCACGGGTGTTCCGATCTCTGAACAACGCGTACCCGATTACGATGCCCAGAATGAGCACACCCAGTGCAGAAAGCGGAGCGGAGTCTCCGCAGGGCGGCCCCGGCAATCCCGGTCATGTCGCCACCGCAGGTCTGTCCCTGTCCCCCTTCCGCGGCCTCCGCTACGTCCCCGACCGGGTCGGCGGACTGGCCGCGGTGACCTCACCGCCGTACGACGTCGTGGACCCCGGCCGCCGGCTCGACCTGGAGACCGCCGATCCGCACAACGTGGTCCGGCTGATCCTGCCGCGCCCCGAGCCGGAGGACGCCGGCGACCGCCCCGACCGCGACACCCGCTACCGGCACGCCGCCCGGCTGCTGCGCGACTGGCTGCGCGAGGGCGTCCTGGCCGCCGACGACGAGCCCGCGCTGTACGTCTACGAGCAGCGCGTGCCCGCCACCGGCGACTCACCGGAGCTCCTCCAACGCGGTCTGATCGGCGCCCTCGCCGTCAGCGGCAGCGAGGCCGGCGTCGTCCTCCCCCACGAGGACGTGATGCCCAGGCCGGTCGCGGACCGGGTCGGTCTGATGCGCACCACCCGGGCCAATCTCGAACCGCTGCTGCTCACCTACCGGGGCAACGGCGGCGCGGCCGGCGTGGTCGAACGCGCGGTCCAGGACGAGCCGCTGCTCACCACGACCACCACCGACGGCACCCACCACCGGCTGTGGGCCGTGACCGACCCCGCCGAGATCGCCGAGATCGGCCGGGACCTGGCCACCTGCCGGGCGCTGATCGCCGACGGCCACCACCGCTGGGAGATGTACCTGCGGCTCCAGCGCGAGCACCGCCACCTGCCGCGCAGCCCCTGGGACCGGGGCCTGGTCCTGCTGGTCGACACCGCCCGCTACCCGCTGCGGGTCCGCGCGATCCACCGGGTGCTGTACCGGCTGCCGATCGCCGACGCGCTGGAGAAGCTGGGCGACCGCTGGCGGGTCAAGGAGGTGCCCGGCCCGCTGACCGCCGCCCTGCAGGCGCTCGCCGAACAGAAGGGGCACGGCGGCAACGGCTTCGTGCTCACCGGCGGGGACGGCGTCTACTGGCTGATCGGCGAACCCGACGAGGCCCTGCTCGACGCGACCGTGCCGCGCGACCGGCCGCAGGAGTGGCGCCACCTGGACGCGACCGTGCTGCACGCCACGCTGCTGGACCACACCTGGCACGTCCCCGACGGCCCCGACGACATCGGCTACCTGCACACCGCGGTGTCGGCCGAGCGCGAGGCGGCCCGGACCGGCGGCACGGCGGTGCTGCTCCACCCGGTGCGCGAGAGCGTCGTCCGCCGGCTCGCCGAACAGGGCGTGACCATGCCCCGCAAGTCCACGTCCTTCGGCCCGAAGCCGGCCACCGGGCTGGTCCTGCGCAGCCTCGAACTGGGCTGAGCGCCGGGGCCCGAACAGCAGTGAGGCCCTGCCGCGCCCCGGAGAATCCCGGGGTACGGCAGGGCCTCACTCACCTACTCACTGCTACGCACCGCGCGGCATCAGGCCTTGGCGTCCTTGGAACGCTCCGGCACCACGCCGTCGAAGTCCTCGTCGATCTCGAGGTCGTCCTCGTCGTAGAACTCCTCGACGTCTTCCTCGTCCTCGAAGATCTCCCGCTCGTCCGGCACGCCGCCGCGCGACTTGGCCGGCGCCGGGGCAGGGGCCTCGACCTCGGCCTCGGCCTCGCCGTCCTCCTCCTCGACCTCGGGGTCGAGCGCGTCGACGAACTCCAGCCCGTCGATCTCGGCCAGCCGCTCCGACGCGTTGGTGGCGCCGTCGGTGTCGGCCTCGGCCGCCTTGGCGAACCAGTCACGGGCCTCGTCGCCCCGGCCGGCCGCGATCAGGGCCTCGGCGTACGCGTACCGCAGTCGCGCGGTCCACGGGTGCACGGCGCTGGAGGCCAGCTCCGGGCTCTGCAGGGTGACCACGGCCGCCTCGAACTGCTCCATGTCGCTGCGGGCACCCGCCGCGACCAGGCGCATCTCGACCTGACCGGCCTTGTCCAGCTGCTTCACCTCGGGCTCACCGGCCATCGCCAGCGCCCGCTCCGGACGACTCAGACCGCGCTCGCAGTCCGCCATCACCGGCCACAGGTCCGCCCGGCCGGTCATCCGACGGGACGCGCGGAACTCGGTCAGCGCCTCGGAGTAGCGCTGCGTCATGTACGAGGCGAAGCCGGCGGCCTCGCGGACGGCGGCCACGCGGGACGCCAGCCGCAGCGCGACGCGCGAGTACTGGTAGGCCTCCTCCGGCTCGCTGTCGAGCAGGCGGGCGACCATCACCAGGTTGCGGGCGACGTCGTCGGCGAGCGTCTTGGGCAGGCTCTTGAGCTCCTGGCGGACGTCCGCGTCCAGCTCGAAGCCGGTGACGTCCTCCGGGATCGGCAGCCGCTTGACGGGCTCGAAGTTGCCCCGGCGGTCGTCGTAGTCCCGGCCGCCACGGTCGTCACGGTCGCGGTTGTAGCCGCCGGAGGGGCGGTCGTCACGACGCGGGCGGTCGTCGCGGCGGAAGCCGCCGCGGTCGTCACGGTCGCGGTTGAAGCCGCCACCGGAGGGGCGGTCGTCGCGACGCGGACGGTCGTCGCGGTCACGGTTGAAGCCGCTCGGACGGTCATCGCGACGGAAACCGCCGCCACCGGACGGACGGTCGTCACGGCGGAAGCCGCCGCGGTCGTCACGGTCACGGTTGAACCCGCCACCGGACGGACGGTCGTCACGACGCGGACGGTCATCACGGTCGCGGTTGAAGCCGCCCGGACGGTCATCGCGACGGAAACCGCCACCACCCGACGGACGGTCGTCACGACGGAAGCCGCCACGGTCGTCGCGGTCGCGGTTGAAGCCACCACCCGAGGGGCGGTCGTCGCGACGCGGACGGTCGTCGCGGTCGCGGTTGAACCCGCCACCGGACGGACGGTCGTCACGACGGAAACCGCCACGGTCGTCGCGGTCGCGGTTGAAGCCACCACCCGAGGGGCGGTCGTCACGACGCGGACGGTCGTCACGGTCACGGTTGAACCCGCCCGGACGGTCATCGCGACGGAAACCGCCACCACCGGACGGACGGTCGTCACGACGGAAGCCACCGCGGTCGTCACGGTCACGGTTGAAGCCACCACCGGACGGGCGGTCGTCACGACGCGGACGGTCGTCACGGTCACGGTTGAACCCGCCACCGGACGGACGGTCATCGCGACGGAAACCGCCACGGTCGTCACGGTCACGGTTGAAGCCACCACCCGAGGGGCGGTCGTCACGACGGAAACCGCCACCCGAGGGGCGGTCATCACGACGGAAGCCACCGCCACCACCGGACGGACGGTCGTCACGACGGAAGCCGCCACGGTCGTCACGGTCACGGTTGAACCCGCCACCGGACGGACGGTCGTCACGACGCGGACGGTCATCACGGTCACGGTTGAAGCCACCACCGGACGGACGGTCGTCACGACGGAAACCGCCACCCGAGGGGCGGTCATCGCGGCGGAAACCACCGCCGCCACCGGACGGACGGTCATCGCGACGGAAACCGCCGCCACCCGACGGACGGTCGTCACGGCGGAAGCCGCCGCCGCCACCGGACGGGCGGTCGTCACGACGGAAACCGCCGCCACCGCCCGAGGGACGGTCGTCACGACGCGGACGGTCGTCACGGTCACGGTTGTAACCGCCACCGGAGGGGCGGTCGTCGCGGCGCGGGCGGTCGTCACGGTCATCGCGACGCGGACCGCGGTCGTTGGACCAGCCCCCACGAGACCGGGGCTCGTAGCCGCGGCCGTCGTCCGATCGACGCTCGGGACGGTCCTGGGGCTGGTTCGACATTGTGGTGACTCCTCTGTTGCTTCAGCTCTACCGCGGCCGGGGCGACACCACTGCCCTCGCGCGGTTCGATGCCGGCCTCCTGGCCGAGCACCATCTCCATTGTCCGGCATCGGAGGACGCCCCGCGCCTGGGCGGAAGTCCCTAGTCGTGCCGACGGTGCAAACGTACGTAAAAACAAAAAGGCCGCGGCCCCAGCGAATCGCTGGGGCCGCGGCCTTGAATAATTGTTCGGCGGCGTCCTACTCTCCCACAGGGTCCCCCCTGCAGTACCATCGGCGCTGTGAGGCTTAGCTTCCGGGTTCGGAATGTAACCGGGCG
>NZ_JBSFNM010000067.1:0-52703 GCF_053587085.1 Kitasatospora sp. NPDC003701 | reverse complement strand
TGCTGGAGGCGGCCGAGCGCGGCCTCTGGGAGCAGCCCGACCCGGCGCTGATCGAGCAGCTCCAGGCGGCGTTCCTGGAGACCGAGGGCGACCTGCCGCCCGGAGGCGGTGCGGGGCCGGGTGCGACGGTCCGTCAGCCCTGGACGAAGACCGCCACGGTGCGGCCCGGCACGGTGAAGGTGCCGGTCGCCGCGGCGAAGCCGGCCTGCCGGACCACCGGGTCGGACCCGCCGGCCTGGACGGGGTGCAGCGCCTGCGCCGTCCCCCGCAGGGCGGCCACGGTCTGGCTCTGCGCGGTGGGCGTGGCGTTGAACACCACCGTGACGCCCTTCTCCGCACCCGCCAGCCCGGTGCCGTCCAGGTGCAACGTGATCACCCCGGGCGTCTCGCCGGCCGTGCCGGAGAGCGGGTAGGAGAGCCGCTGCTGCACGGCGGCCAGGGTCGGCAGCGAGAACAGCGGCGAGCCCTGCTTGATCCGCAGGAACTGCTGGTACTGCGCGCCGGTCGCCCGGATGTCGGCGGCGCCCACCGCCAGCCGCGGATCGGCCAGCAGGGACTTGGCGGCCGGCCACATCTCCTTGTTGTCGGCCGCCATCGGCACCCCGCGGCCCCAGCCGTTGCCCCGCGAAGGGTCCCACTGGATGGCGTTGAACCAGTCGCCCGAGTCGTAGGAGTTGGCGTCCAGCGACTTGGAGCGCAGCAGGTCGCTACCGGCCTGGACGAAGCCCGGCCCCTGGGTGAGCGCGGTCAGCGAGAGCGCGAGCGCCTGCATCCGGGCCCGGTCGGCGGGCGCGGTGGCGGCGGGCAGCTTGTACGCCAGCGCGTCGAACAGGTCGGTGTTGTCGTGCGCGTCGACGTACTCCACCGCCTCGCCGGGCCCGGCCGCGTACCCGGTCGGGGCGCCGTTGTAGTCGACGCCCGCGCCGGTGACGGCCCTGCCCGCGCTGTCGGTGAAGGAGTACCCGGCCAGATTGCCGGTGAGCGCCACCTTCAGCTGGTCCATCTGCTTCAGCAGCCGGGCCTTCTGCTCCGCCGCGGTGCCGTTGGCGGGCGAGCCGTTGGGGTCGGTGAACAGGCCCGAGGCGAAGCCCTGCTGCGGGGCCGAGGAGAGCTGGAAGTTGCCGCCGCGCGCCGCGTCCCGGATCCGGTCGTCGAAGGTGGCGATGCCGGTGCCGGCCATGTTCAGCTGGGTGGCCTGCTCGAACCGGGCGTTGTTCGCGACGACGCCGAAGTTCCAGCCCTCGCCGTAGAGGAAGACGTTCTTCCCGTCGACGCCGTCCGAGTCCGGGGTCATCCTGCGCAGCGCGGCCTGCACGTCCAGCATGGTGGACTTGGGATCCAGGCCCATCAGGTCGAAGCGGAAGCCGTCGACCTTGTACTCGCGCGCCCAGGTGGTCACCGAGTCCACCACCAGGCGGTTCATCATGGCGTGCTCGGGCGCCGTGTCGGCGCAGCAACTGTCCGTCGTCACCTTGCCGTTGGCGTCCAGCCGCTGGTAGTAGCCGGGGACGACCCGGTCCAGCACCGAGTGCTCGGCCTGACCGGCGGCGGCGGTGTGGTTGTAGACCACGTCCAGCACCACGCGCAGCCCGGCCTCGTGGATCGCCTGCACCATCCGCCGGAACTGCACGGTACGGGCGGTGCCCTCCGGATCGGTGGCGTACGAGCCCTCCGGCACGTTGTAGTGCAGCGGGTCGTAGCCCCAGTTGTAGGCGTCCGCGGCGGCGACGGCCGCCACGCACTCCTGCTGCTTCTCGCTGTCCGCCGCCAGCGCCTCGAGGTCGCAGGCGGGCAGTTGCTGCTGGGCCCGGTTCTCCCGGATGGTGGCGATGTCGAAGGTCGGCAGCAGGTGCACGGTGGTCACCCCCGCCCCGGCCAGCTCGCGCAGGTGCCGCATCCCGGCCGACTGCGACTCGGTGAAGGCCAGGTAGGTACCACGCTCGGCGGCCGGCACGGTGGTGTCCTCGACCGAGAAGTCCCGGACGTGCAGCTCCTGGATCTGCTGCTGCGCGGGCGGCACGGCCTTCGGGACGGCGTGGTTCTCCCAGCCCTGCGGCTTGAGCTCCTCGGCGGCGAGGTCGGCGACCAGGCTGCGCCCGGAGTCGGTGGAGAGCGCCACCGCGTAGGGGTCGGTGACGGTGTTGACCACCAGCTGCTGGACCGACGGCGCCCAGACCTTCACCTGGTACAGGTAGTACTTGCCGTCCAACTCGGCCTTGTCCCGGACGAGTTCCCAGACGCCGGTCTCGTCGTCCAGCTTCAGCGGCACCGTCCTGGAGGTGCCGCCGGCCGGGCCGTCGAAGAGCTGGACGGAGACCTCCCGCGCGGTCGGCGCCCAGACCGACAGCGCCACCTTGCCGTTGTAGTAGGCCGGACCGAAGTCCACCCGGCCGGTGCGGCGGGCGTACAGGTCGTCCAGGACGCCCGGGATCTGCACCCCGGTGGCGGCCAGGGCCGCGCCGCTGGGCAGGTGCTCGGTGAAGAGCAGCTGGCTGCGGAGCGCGGCGGGCACCCGGGCGGCGTCCCGGGCGTCCACGGTGAAGGCCCGGTAGCCCGCCAGGTGCGGGTACTCGGCCTTCTGCGCCGCGGTCAGGCCGCCGGCGGCGGGCACCAGCCGGATCCACTGCCCGGGCCTGCTCAGCACCCCCTTGTCCGCGCGGATGCCGCCCTCGGGGTCGTACACCAGCTGGGCGCTGGTGCCGCCGGCCAGGGCGGCGTCGTTCGCGCCGTAGCCGGCGGGCACCACCACCGTCCGGGCGTCGATCCACTGGGCCTTGGCGGAGCCGAGGTCCAGCTGGGAGGAGGCGGCGGCGTTCTGCGGCAGCAGGTAGCCCTCCCGGCCGCCGAGGATCCAGACCTCGCGGCCGTTGACGGCGAGGTCCAGCGACTGGTCGTTCGGCAGGTCCTTGTCGTTGCCCCGGTGCAGGATGTAGCTGAGGCTGGTGGCGCCGGGGGCCAGCGGCACCTCGAAGACGGCGCCGAAGGCGTCGCGGCGGGCCGGCAGCAGCGGGTTGCCCCAGTCGGTCGGGGCGGCGGCGCCCGTCCAGTCGTGCAGCCCCCAGCCGTCGTAGTTCCCGTCGGCCCGGTTGTAGTGGATGACCGCGGTGTTCGCGGGCTGGGTGTCGACCGGCCCGGGGTTGACCGTCCGGACGGCCGGGTCGCCCTCCTTGAGCCAGATCTCGCCGGTCGCGCCGACGTCGATGTGGCGGTCGGCGTCCACGTCCTTGACGCCGCCCTTCTCCACGACGAAGCCGACGTCCGAGGCCCCCTCCTTCAGCTTCACGTAGGCGAAGGCGCCGTACGCGTCGCGGCCGGTGAAGCCGTGCCCGGCCGGCCAGGTGGTGGTCTCGCCGTCCGCGAGGTCGCCCCAGGCGTAGAGGTTCCAGCCGTCGTAGTCGCCGTTCGTGCGCTGGTAGTGCACGACGGCGTAGGGGCGGGCGGTGGCGCTGGGCGCCGGCGTGGGGGCCGGGGTGCCGGTGGTGAAGCTGCCGGTGGCCGAGCGCAGGTGGCCGCCGGAGTCCTGGACCACGGCCTTGTAGCGGACCACCGTGCCGGGCTTCACGGCGCCCAGGTCCTGGGTGACCCGGTACGTCCCGTTGTCGGCGGTGCCGAGGGTCTGCCAGGGCGCGTCGCCGATCTGTGCGGCGAAGGTGACCCGGTCGAAGCCGCCGCCGCCGACGTCCGCGCCGACGGTGACGGTGCCGGTGGAGCCGTCGGCCGGGGTCCGCAGCGTGAGCTGCGGCGCGGCCGCGACGGGCGCGAGCTTCGCGCCGGCCCTGAACACCACCGAGGAGAGCGCGGGCACGGTGACGGTGACCTTGCGGTCCGCGCCGCTGGTCAGCCGCTCCCCCGCCGCCGGGTAGATCCGGTCGAAGCCCTGGCCGGCCGAGAAGGTGTCCAGGGTGACGGTCTTCGCCCCGGTGGCGTTGTTGACCGCGACCAGGTACTCGACCTGCTGCCCGGCGTCGATCCGGGAGAAGGCGTACACGCCCGCGCCGTCGGCGGCGTACCGCTCGATCTGGGCGCCGTCGCCGAGGGCCGGGTGGTCGCGGCGCAGCGCGGCCAGCCCGGCGATGCCCCGGTAGAGCTCGCCGTCCCGGCCGTAGCGGTCGGCGGAGCCGGCGGGGCCGCCGAGCACCCGGTCGCCGTTGTACGAGGGGGTCTGCGAGGCGAAGAGGTCCTGCCGGGCGTCCTTGTCGCCGCCCGCGCCGGTGAAGCCCTGCTCGTCGCCGTAGTAGACGACCGGCTGGCCCCGGGTGAGGAACTGCAGCTCGGTGCCGAGCCGGTCCTTCTTCAGCAGGGTGGCCTCGTCGGCGCCCGGGTTGTCGCCGACCAGGAAGGACCCGAAGCGGCCCATGTCGTGGTTGCCGAGGAAGGTCGGCAGCTCGTAGGCGTCGGTGTCGGCGGTGGTGTAGCGGTAGTCCTGCCCGTACACGTCGGCGAGGCCGCGGGCCGAGCCGCCCTGGGAGACGTAGGAGCGGGCGGCGTTCTGGAACGGGAAGTCCAGGGTGGCCTGGAGCCGGCCCTTGGTGACGTACGGCGAGGTGATCGCCGGGTCGCCGGAGTAGACCTCGCCGAACATGAAGAACTTCTTGTTGCCCTGCTTGGCGGCGAAGTCCTTGAGCGCGGGGGCCCACTGCTGCCAGAAGGCCATGTTGACGTGCTTCACGGTGTCGATCCGGAAGCCGTCCACACCGGCGTCCTTGACCCACTGCTGGTAGACCTTCTCGAAGCCCTTGACCACCTTGGGGTTCTGGGTGTCGAGGTCGTCCAGGCCGGAGAAGTCGCCCTCGGTGGCGGACTCGCCGACGAAGGTCGAGTCACCCCGGTTGTGGTAGAGCGCGGGGTCGTTGAGCCAGGCCGGGGTCTTGGCACCGGTGTCGGCCGGGTTGCGGAAGACCGGGCTGTAGGGGAACGAGTCCTTGGTCAGCCGCGGGAAGGCGGCGCCGGACCCGACGCCCGCGTCGGCGGCGGCGGTCTCGTCGACCGGCCGGCCGTCGGCGTCCAGCACCGGGTAGGCCCCGGTGGAGCGGTAGCCGTACTGCTTCTGCGCGTAGTCGAGGACGTCGGCGGTGTGGTTGGTGATGACGTCGAAGAAGACCTTGATGCCCCGGGCGTGCGCCTTGGCTATCAGCTCCTTGAGCTGCTCGTTGGTGCCGAAGTGCGGGTCGACCTGGGTGAAGTCGGTGATCCAGTAGCCGTGGTAGCCGGCCGAGGCCTGGTCGCCCGAGCCCTGGACGGGCTTGTTCTTGAAGATCGGCGCCATCCAGATCGCGGTGGTCCCGAGGTCCTGGATGTAGTCGAGCCGCTGGATCAGGCCCGCGAGGTCGCCGCCGTGGTAGAAGCCCTTGTCGGCCGGGTCGAGGCCGTGGTCGAGCCAGCTGCCGGTGATGCCTCCGGTGTCGTTGGCCCGGTCTCCGTTGGCGAAACGATCCGGCAGGACGAAGTAGAACTGCTCACGGGTGAGGTCGTGCCGCCCGACGGTGGCGGCCAGCGCGGCGTCCGAGGGCGGGCCGGGCGGGGCCGCGGCGAGGGCCGCGGGAGCCGCGGTGCCGAGGGTGGCGGCGGTCAGCGTCGCGGCGAGCAGTACGGCCGTGCGGCCGGGTCTGCGGGTGGGGGTGGTGCTCCGCCGGCGGCGGGGCGGGACATCGGCCACAGAGGGCTCCCTTGCGGGGAAAGGGGTGTCGAGTTGCCAGGACGCTAGCGGTCTGCAATCTGTTTCAGCAAGATGCAGAAACGGTTTCGGTCCTGGAAATTCGGCCCCTCGAGCCCGCTGCCCGCCCCCCGATTGCGCCACCCGATCCGACCGGCGTGACAATAGGACGTATGCCCGTCCCACCGGTTCGTACCAGACCCCACAGCGCCCCCTACCCCGGTGGGAGTCGTCCCCTACCCCTCAAGGGGGACAGTCGGTGAAGAATCCACTTCCAGAGGATGAGCAGACGGCTACGGGACGTCTGGCAGACTTCTCGTTCATGGGGGAACCGACCGAGATCCAGCAGACCGGCGCCGAGCGCGCCGGTGCGGCGCACGGTGGCGGTTCCGCAGCGGGCCAGGCCGCCTCCGGCCGGATGCCCGACGGAGCCACCCGCGTCGCCCAGTCCCGCTCGGCCGCGCTGCGCGGCCGCATCCGTGACCAGCGCCGCTCGCCGGCCCGGCCGCGGATCTGGTTCGAGCTGGCGCTGATCGCGATCAGCTACTGGGTCTACTCCCTCGTCCGCAACGCCGTCCCCGAACAGGAAGCGATAGCCCAGAAGCACGCGAGCTGGATCTGGGACTTCGAGCAGAGCTTCGGCTTCGCCGTCGAGCGCTCGGTCAACCACGCGGTCGACAAGGCGTCGTGGCTGATCGTGGGGATGAACTACTACTACGCGACGCTGCACTTCATCGTGACCATCGGCGTCCTGGTCTGGCTCTACCGCCGCCACCCCGGCCGCTACGTCGCGGCCCGCACGGTGCTGTTCGTCACCACCGGCATCGCCCTGGTCGGCTTCTACTTCTTCCCGCTGGCCCCGCCCCGGCTGATGACGGACGGCGGCTTCATCGACACCCTCAAGGTCCACAACACCTGGGGCTCGATGGCGTCCGGGCCGGCCACCCACGTCTCCAACCAGTACGCGGCGATGCCCTCGATGCACATCGGCTGGTCGCTCTGGTGCGGTCTGACCATCTTCTTCCTGGCCCGCGCGGCCTGGGTCCGCGCGCTCGGCCTGCTCTATCCGGTCGCCACCCTGGTGGTGATCGTCTCGACCGCCAACCACTTCTGGATGGACGCCGTCGGCGGCGTCGTCTGCCTCTCGGTCGGCTTCCTCGCGGCCCGGCTGATCTACCACGTCTGGGTCTACCGATTGCCGAGGATCCCGGCCCGGGAGACGGCGGAGGAGCCGATCACCGTGCCCGAGCAGTGGAGTGCGCCCGCCGTGAGCGCCGGGCGGCGCTGAGCGACCGGGGTACGGCGAAGGGCCCGCGGAGCGATCCGCGGGCCCTTCGCCGTACCCGCCGTGCCGGGGGCCCGCCGTAGCCGGAGGCCCGCCGTACCCGAAGGCCCGCCGTACCGGGGCTCAGCCGTAGAACAGCCGCTCCACCACCGCCCGGGCCCGCCGGGTGGTGCGCCGGTAGTCGTCCACCAGCTCGCCGCTGTGTCCGGCGCCGTAGCCGAGGTAGCGGGCCACGCCGGCCAGCTCCCGGGCGTCCCCGGGGAAGCTGTCCCCGGGCCGGCCGCGGACCAGCATCACCGCGGAGCGCACCCGGGAGGCCAGCACCCAGGCGCCGTCCAGCACCGCGGCGTCCTCCGCCGCGACCAGCCCGGCCTCGACGGCGGCCGCCAGCGCGGGCCTGGTCCGGGTGGTGCGCAGCGCCGGCAGCTCGTGCCCGTGCTGGAGCTGGAGGAGCTGGACGGTCCACTCCACGTCCGCCAGCCCACCCCGGCCGATCTTGGTGTGGGTGGTCGGGTCGGCGCCGCGCGGCAGCCGCTCGGCCTCGATCCGGGCCTTGATCCGGCGGATCTCCACCACGTCCCGCTCGGGCACCCCGGAGCCCGGGTAGCGCAGCGGGTCGATCAGCTGCCGGAACCGCTCCCCCAGCTCCGCGTCCCCCGCCACCGGCTCGGCGCGCAGCAGCGCCTGGCTCTCCCAGGCGTGCGACCAGCGCCGGTAGTACGCCGTGTACGAGGCCAGGGTGCGCACCAGCGGGCCGTTGCGGCCCTCGGGGCGCAGATCGGCGTCGACCACCAGCGGCGGCTCGGTGGACGGCCCGGAGAGCAGCGTGCGCAGCTCGTGGCAGACCGCCTGGGCGGCCCGGGCGGCGTCCTGCTCCAGCGACCCGAGCAGCGGCTCGTGGACGAAGAGCACGTCCGCGTCGGAGCCGTAGCCCAGCTCGCGCCCGCCGAACCGGCCCATCGCGATCACCGCGATCCGGGTCGGCAGCTCGCCGTTGCGGGCCTCCCAGGCGGCGGTGCAGGCGCGCAGCGCGCCCTGCAGGGTGGCCGCGTTCAGCGCGGTGAGGGCCTCGCCCGCGGCGTCCAGGGCCTCGGCCGGATCCTCGCCGAGCCGCCCCAGGACGTCGGCGGCGGCGGTCCGGAACAGCTCCCGGCGCCGCACCGAGCGGGCGGCGGCGACCGCCGCGGCGGCGGAGTCGGCCCGGCCGACGGCGGCCAGTATCTCCTGCTCCAGGGCGGGCCGGCCGCGTGGCGCCAGGCCCTGCGGGTCGCCCAGCATGGCGACCGCCTCGGGGGCGCGCAGCAGCAGGTCGGGGGCGAGCCGGCCGGCCGAGAGGACCCGGGCCAGCTGCTCGGCGGCGGCGCTCTCGTCGCGCAGCAGCCGCAGGTACCAGGGGGTGCGGCCGAGCGCGTCGGAGACCTGGCGGAAGTTGAGCAGCCCGGCGTCCGGGTCGGCGGAGTCGGCGAACCAGCCGAGCAGCACCGGCAGCAGGGTCCGCTGGATGGCGGCCTTGCGGCTGACGCCGGAGGCCAGCGCGGTCAGGTGGCGCAGCGCGGCGGCCGGGTCCGCGTAGCCGAGCGCCTCCAGCCGGGCCCGGGCCGCGTCCGGGCTCAGGCCGGTCGCGCCGGTCGGCAGCTCGGCGACCGCGTCCAGCAGCGGCCGGTAGAACAGCTTCTCGTGCAGCCGGCGGACCTCGACGGCGTGCCGCTTCCACTCCCGCTGGAGGGCGGCGACCGGGTCGGCCCGGGTGTCGTCGTTGATCAGCGGGGCGAGCGAGCGGGCCAGCCGGCGCAGGTCCTCCTCGCCGGTGGGCATCAGATGGGTGCGGCGCAGCCGGTGCAGCTGGATCCGGTGCTCCAGCGAGCGCAGGAAGCGGTAGGCGGTGTCCAGCGAGGCGGCGTCGGCCCGGCCCACGTAGCCGCCGCGGGAGAGCGCGGCGAGCGCCTCCAGGGTGTTGCCGCTGCGCAGCGCCGGGTCGGTGCGGCCGTGCACCAGCTGGAGCAGCTGGACGGAGAACTCGACGTCGCGCAGGCCGCCCGGGCCCAGCTTGAGCTGGCGGTCCAGCTCGGTGACGGGGATGGAGTCGATCACCCGGCGGCGCATCTGCTGCACGTCGGTGACGAAGTTCTCCCGGGCGGCGGCCTGCCAGACCATCGGCTCCAGCGCCGCCAGGTAGGCGGCGCCCAGCTCGGCGTCCCCGGCGACCGGGCGGGCCTTGAGCAGCGCCTGGAACTCCCAGGTCTTGGCCCAGCGCTGGTAGTACGCCTGGTGGCTGGCCAGGGTCCGGACCAGCGGCCCGTTGCGGCCCTCGGGGCGCAGGTTGGCGTCGACCGGCCAGATGGTGCCCTCGCCGGTGGTGTCGGCACAGAGCCGGGTGAGGGCGGCGGCCAGCCGGGTGGCGGCCTTGAGCGCCTCGTGCTCGTCGACGCCCTCCTGCGGCTCGGCGACGAAGATGACGTCCACGTCGGAGACGTAGTTGAGCTCGCGCCCGCCGCACTTGCCCATCCCGATGACGGCCAGGCGGCAGGCCCCCGCGGCCTCCGGATCCTCCTCGGCGGCGAGCTCCAGCGCGGTCTGCAGGGTGGCGCCGGCGAGGTCGGCCAGCTCGGCGGCGGTCTGCGCGAGGTCGGTGGTGCCGGTGAGGTCGCGGGCGGCGATGGCCAGCAGGCAGCGGCGGTAGGAGACCCGCAGCGCGTCCGCCCGGCTGCCGGCGGTGTCCGCGGCCACGCCCTGGCGCAGCGCGCGCCGGAAGTCCTCCGGACCGGGGTGCATGTCGCGCAGCTCGAAGGTGACCAGGGCGTGCCAGTCGTGCGGGTGCCGGGCCAGGTGGTCGGCGAGCGCGGTGGACGCGCCGAGCACACCGAGCAGCCGGTCGCGCAGCGGCTTGGAGGTGGTCAGGGTGTCGCGCAGGGTGTGCCGCTCGGTCTCGTCGGCGCCCTCCAGCAGCCGGGCCAGGCCGAGCAGGGCGAGATCCGGGTCGGCGGTGGCGCCGAGCGCGTCCAGCAGCACCGGGTCGTCGGCCAGCCCCTCCAGGCCGGGCCCGGCGAGCAGCCGGACGGCCTGCGCCGGGTCGGTGAACCCGCGCCGGACCAGCCTGATCTCCGGCCGGCTCACCCGGCTCCCGGCCCGCTGCTCCTCCACCGTCATCGCCCCTCCGGCTCCGGCCCGCGCGGCCCGCGACCGAACGGTCCGGCCCGCCTCCAGCAGGGTACGCGGCCGGGCTCCGCCCGCGCGCCCCGGACGCGGCCCGGCCGCCGCGCCGGGGCGTGTCACCGCCGCGCCGGGGGCGTGTCCTGGGCCGGCCCCGGCTCGTTGGACCGGGCCCGACCCAGCCCGACCCAGCCCGACCCAGCCCGACCCAGCCCGACCCAGCCCGACCCAGCCCGACCCAGCCCAGCCCCACCCCCGGAGAGGAGCGCGCGCCCGATGCCCACCCGACTGCCCTCGCTCACCGGGCTGCGGTTCTGGGCCGCCCTGCTGGTGGTGCTCTACCACCTCGCCCGCAAGGTCGGCGAGGTCCCGGTGCTCGGCCCGCTCGCCTGGTACGGCCGCAGCGGTGTGACGTTCTTCTTCGTCCTCTCCGGCTTCGTCCTGGCCTGGACGTACGACGGGGTGCCGACCACCGTGCGGCGCTTCGCCCGCCGCCGGTTCGCCCGGATCTGGCCGCTGCACGCACTCGGCACGGCGCTGTCGCTCGGCGCGGACGCCGCGATCGGCGTGGCGCTGCCCCTGACGGCGGCGCTCTGGTCGCTGCCGCTGGTGCACCCGTGGGTGCAGGAGACGGTCTTCGGCGGCAACCCGGCCTCCTGGTCGCTCGGCGCGGAGGCCTGGTTCTACCTGCTCTTCCCGTTCCTGCTGCGCGCGCTCGCCCCGCGCCGCCGGCTCTGGGCGCCGCTCGCCGCGGTGTGCGCCGTCCTCGGCCCGGTGCTCTGGGCGGCGGGCGCCCTGCTCCCGGACGACCCGGCGGTACGCGGCTGGCTGCTGGACTACCTGCCGCTGACCCGCACCCCGCAGTTCGTCCTCGGCGTGGTCACCGGGCTGGCCGCCCGGCACGGCCGGCTGCCCCGCGTCCCGCTCGCCGCCGCCGCGACGGCGGTGGCCGGCTGGCACCTGCTCCTGGTGCCGTGGCACGCGGCCGCCTCGGACTCCGTCTGGTGGGGCCCCTACAGCGCGTCCCAGCTGTTCCCGGCACCGCTGTTCGCCGCGCTGCTGGTGGCCGCCGCGCAGCGCGACCTCACGCCGTCCGGCGGGCCCCGCCCGCTGGCCGGCCGGGTGGCGGTGCGGCTCGGCGAGTGGTCGTACGCCTGGTACCTGGTGCACGAGATCGGCATCCGCTGCTGGCTCGCCGTCGCCGGCCGCCCGGCGCCCGGGCCGGCGACGGCGGCGCTCTGGCTGCTGCTGGCCGCCGGGAGCCTGCTGGTGGCCGGCGCGCTGTACCGCTGGGTGGAGCGGCCCTGCGAGCGGGCCCTGCGCGGACGCCCCGCGCACACGACGGCGCCGCTGCCGCTCCACCCGGTGCGGGTGGTGCGGCAGCGGCGCCGGCCGGTGACGCCGGATCAGCCCTCCAGCGAGCCGTCCAGGTTCACGTAGGCGTAGAACACGCCCAGGTCGTAGCCGTCCTTGTCGGTGTCGAACTTGATGGAGATGTCGGTGTCGCCGTTGCGCAGGAAGGGCGAGATGTCCCACCGGTTGGAGTCGTAGCCGAAGTTGTTGCGGTTGTACGGGTTGCGGTTGAACTGGTCGGCCGGGGTCAGCTCCTCGATGGTGGAGTTGAACGAGTCGTTGACCGCGTGGTTCACGTCCTGGAAGGGCGTCAGCGGGCCGTTGGTGGACTTCATGGCGAGGGTGTCGCCGGTCCACTTCAGGTCGCCGTCGTAGACCACGAAGCCGAGCTTGCCCGCGACCGGACCGGTGGCCGGGGTCTGCAGCCCGGTGAGGTCGAACTCCCGCGGCGGGCTGTCCGGCAGCTCGACCTGGAAGCCGTCCCACACGTGGACGTGGCGCAGCGGCTTGCACGGGTTCTCGTACGCCACCACGATCGTCCAGCCGCCCCAGCTGTGCGGCTTGACCACGGAGTCCATGTTGGCCGCGGTGTAGGTGCCGTTGCCGTGCTGCTTGACCAGGTCGGTGATGTCGGCGGAGGCCTGGTAGCTGCTCTCCTCGGTGGTGGTGATGTAACCGATGGAGGGCTGGTCGTTGGCGATGTTGGTGTACTGGTTGTCGCCCGGGAACTTCAGGTAGATCTCGTCGATCTGACTCTCCGGCAGCACGGTGTCGCCGATGCCGCGGGTACCGCCCCAGTAGAGCCGGGCGTACTTGATCTCGGAGCCCTCCAGCAGGCCGAGGTCGGCGGAGCTGGCGGAGTAGATCGGGTCGCCGAGCGGGCCGATGGAGCCGGGGTCGATGTTGATGTACTTCATCTGGTAGTTGTTGTTGATCGGCCGGCTGCCCGCCCCGGTGCGGGCGTCCACGCAGGCGGGCTGGGCCGGGTCGACCGGCGGCTGGGACTCGTCACAGGTCATCAGCGAGTTGCTGATCCGGGTGACCGACCCGTGGAAGTTGCCCTCGAACCGCGTGGTGAACGGCAGCGGGTTCGAGGAGATGGTGTCGGCACGAAGCTCGGGCTGCTTGGGGCCCGATCCGCGGGCGTCGGCGACCGGCGAGGCCAGCAGCTGGGTCGCGACGGCGGCGAAGGCCGCCCCTGCGACGCCGATCCGGCGGGCGAGCAGGCGGGTGGCGGCAGCACGGCTGACGGTGGAGGAGGGCATGAGGTCCTCTCGGGGTGGGGAGGGGTTGGATCACGCTTATCGGATCACAACTCAACGTCACAATCCCCTCACATACCGCCATCGGTGCGCGCGCCAACCCAAACGGAGGGCCCGCCGTCATCCATTCGAACGACGGCGGGCCCGAAGGTCCTTGACGCGGTGTCAGGCGTCAGAGCACCTGGAGGTTCTTCCGCAGCTCGAACGGGGTGACCTCGGAGCGGTACTCCTCCCACTCCTGGCGCTTGTTCCGCAGGAAGAAGTCGAACACGTGCTCGCCGAGGGTCTCCGCGACCAGCTCGCTGCGCTGCATCAGGTCGATGGCCTCGCCCAGGTTCTGCGGCATCGGCTGGATGCCGAGGGCCCGGCGCTCGGCGTCGGTGAGCGCCCAGACGTCGTCGTCCGCGCCGGGCGGGAGTTCGAGGCCCTCCTCGATGCCCTTGAGGCCGGCGGCGAGGGTGACGGCGTAGGCGAGGTACGGGTTGCAGCCGGTGTCCAGCGAGCGGACCTCGATCCGGGTGGAGCCCTGCTTGCCGGGCTTGTACATCGGGACGCGGATCAGCGCCGAGCGGTTGTTGTGGCCCCAGCAGATGTACGAGGGCGCCTCGCCGCCGGCGCCGGCGGTGCGCTGGGAGCCGCCCCAGATCCGCTTGTAGGAGTTCACCCACTGGTTGGTGACGGCGGCCGTCTCGGCGGCGTACTTCAGCAGGCCGGCGATGAACGAGCGGCCGACCTTGGAGAGCTGGTACTCCGCACCGGACTCGTGGAACGCGTTGCGGTCGCCCTCGAACAGCGAGAGGTGGGTGTGCATCCCGGAGCCGGGGTGGTCGGAGAACGGCTTCGGCATGAAGCTGGCGTGCACGCCCTGCTCCAGCGCGACCTCCTTCATGACCAGACGGAAGGTCATGATGTTGTCGGCGGTGGAGAGCGCGTCGGCGTAGCGCAGGTCGATCTCCTGCTGCCCGGGCGCGCCCTCGTGGTGGGAGAACTCCACCGAGATGCCCATCGACTCCAGCATGGTGATCGCCTGGCGGCGGAAGTCGTGGCCCACGCCGCGCGGGGTGTGGTCGAAGTAGCCGGACTGGTCGGCCGGGATCGGCGCGGTGCCGTCGCCGGGCAGGTTCTTCAGCAGGAAGAACTCGATCTCGGGGTGGGTGTAGAAGGTGAACCCGAGCTCGGAGGCCCGCTCCAGGGTGCGCTTCAGCACGAACCGCGGGTCGGCGAAGGACGGGGAGCCGTCCGGCATCAGGATGTCGCAGAACATCCGGGCCGTCCCGGGCGTCTCCGAGCGCCAGGGCAGGATCTGGAAGGTGGTCGGGTCCGGCTTGGCGATCATGTCGGACTCGTAGACGCGGGCGAAGCCCTCGATCGCCGACCCGTCGAAGCCGATGCCCTCCTCGAAGGCCTGCTCCAGCTCCGCCGGTGCCACCGCGACCGACTTCAGGAACCCGAGCACGTCGGTGAACCACAGCCGGACGAAACGGATGTCACGCTCTTCGAGCGTCCGGAGCACGAACTCCTGCTGCTTGCCCATGGGGACAGTCTCACCTCTGCTCTTTACGTTCGTGTTACGCCCGGAAACCACCCCAAAGCGACTGCCCCCATCATGGCGGATCGCGGCTCGGGAGGGCAGTGGCAACCCCCCGGACACGACATCGCGTCAGATCGACGATTAGACTCGTGGCATGCCCAATCTCCGTCTCGCCCTGTGCCAGATCGACCCCTGGGTCGGTGACCTCGCCCGCAACACGGACGAGGTGGTGCGCCGGACCGCGCAGGCCGTCGAGGCCGGCGCCCGGCTGATCGCCTTTCCCGAGATGGCCCTGACCGGGTACCCGGTGGAGGACCTCGCCCTGCGCCGCTCGTTCGTCGAGGCGTCCCGGTCCGCGCTGGTGGGCCTGGCCGCGCGGCTGGCCGGGGAGGGGCTGGGCGAGGTGCCGGTCGTGGTCGGCTACCTCGGCCGCTCCGACCAGGCCTCGCCGCGGTTCGGCCGGCCGGCCGGGTCGCCGCAGAACTGCGCCGCGGTGCTGCACCGCGGCGAGGTGGTCACCCGGTTCGCCAAGCACCACCTGCCCAACTACGGGGTGTTCGACGAGTACCGCTGGTTCGTCCCCGGCGACCAGCTGCCGGTGCTGCGGCTGCACGGGGTGGACGTGGCGCTCGCGATCTGCGAGGACATCTGGCAGGACGGCGGCCGGGTGAGCGCCGCCCGGGAGGCCGGCGCCGGCCTGCTCCTGGTGCTCAACGGCTCGCCGTACGAGCGGAACAAGGACGACGCCCGGCTGGAGCTGGTCCGCCGGCGCGCCGCCGAGGCGGGCTGCGCGCTGGCCTACGTCAACATGGTCGGCGGGCAGGACGAGCTGGTCTTCGACGGCGACTCGATCGTGGTCGGCGCGGACGGCGAGGTGCTCGGCCGTTCACCCCAGTTCGAGGAGCACCTGCTCGTGCTCGACCTCGACCTGCCGGCCGCCGGCAGCGACCACACCGACGGGCTGCTGCTCGCCGACGGCCTGCACCTGGTCCGCTGCGAGCTGGGCGACGAGCCACTGCCCGCGCCCGCCGCCCCGGTGCGCGCCGAGGTGGCGCCCAGGATCTCGGACGAGGCCGAGATCTGGGCGGCGCTGGTCTGCGGCACCGAGGCGTACGTGCGCAAGAACGGCTTCCGCTCGGTGCTGCTCGGCCTCTCCGGCGGCATCGACTCCGCCCTGGTGGCGGCCATCGCGGTGGACGCGCTCGGCGCCGGGAACGTGCACTGCGTCTCGATGCCGAGCCGGTACTCCTCCCAGCACTCCCGGGACGACGCCGCCGAGCTGGCCCGCCGGACGGGACTGCACTTCCGGACGGTGTCGATCGCCCCGATGTTCGACGCCTACCTGGCGGCCACCGAGCTGACCGGCCTGGCCGAGGAGAACCTGCAGTCCCGGCTGCGCGGCACGCTGCTGATGGCGATCTCCAACCAGGAGGGGCACCTGGTGCTCGCGCCGGGCAACAAGAGCGAGCTGGCGGTCGGCTACTCCACACTGTACGGCGACTCGGTCGGCGCGTTCGGGCCGATCAAGGACGTCTACAAGTCGCTGATCTTCCGGCTCGCCCGCTGGCGCAACGAGGAGGCCCGGCGGCGCGGTGAGCCGGCGCCGATCCCGGAGCACACCATCGACAAGCCGCCCTCCGCCGAGCTGCGGCCGGACCAGGTGGACACCGACTCGCTGCCCGATTACGACCTGCTGGACACCGTGCTCAGCCTGTACGTCGAGGGCGACCAGGGCCGGGACGCGATCGTGGCGGCCGGCTTCGACCCCGCGGTGGTCGACCGGGTCGTCCGGCTGGTCGACATCGCCGAGTACAAGCGCCGGCAGTACCCGCCGGGCCCGAAGATCTCGGCCAAGGGCTTCGGGCGGGACCGCCGGCTGCCGATCACCAACCGGTGGCGCCGCGGCTGATCACCGGCCGGTGGCGCCGGCTGCCGATCACCGACCGGTGGCGCCCGGGCCGGTCACCCCTGGTAGCGATAGGCGGCGGCGACCGCGAGGTGGTCGCTGCCGTCCCGGCCCAGGGTCCGGGAGTCGGTGGGCTTGAGGCCGCCCTTGCTCATGATCTGGTCGATCCGGGCCATCGGGAAGGACGCCGGCCAGCTGAAGCCGAAGCCGTCGCCGGCCGCGCCCTGGGCCGAGCGCATCTGCGAGGTGATCGGCGCCAGGCTGCGGTCGTTCATGGTGCCGTTGAGGTCGCCGAGCAGCAGCACCTTCTTCAGCGACTCGGCCTGGATCGCGTCGCCGAGCGCCTGGGCGCTGGCGTCCCGCTGGTCGACGGTGAAACCGCCCTCGGCCTTCAGCCGGACCGACGGCAGGTGCGCGACGTACACCGCGACCGGGCCCTGCGGGGTGGCGACCTGGGCGCGGAAGGCCCTGGTCCAGCCCATCTTGATGTCCACCACCGAGACGCCGCTGATCGGGTACTTGGACCAGAGCCCGACCGTGCCCTCCACGGAGTGGTACGGGTAGCTGTCGGCCAGCCCGCTCTCGATGGTGCGCAGCGGCCTTCCGGCCAGCTCCTGGAGCGCGACGATCTGGGCGCCCGAGTCCTTCAGCAGCTTCACCGTGGACTCCGGGTCGGCGTTGAGGGCGGCCACGTTGTGGCTGACCACCGTCCAGTCCGCGGTGCCGCCGCTCTTGTCGCTGAGCAGCCCGCCGAACATGTTGAACCAGATCACCACCGGCAGCAGCAGCGCGATCAGCGCGGTGGCGGAGCGGCGCAGCAGCGCGGGCACCAGCAGGAGGGGGACGGCCAGGCCGAGCCAGGGCAGGAAGGTCTCCAGCAGGCTGCCGAGGTTGCCGACGCTGTTGGGCACCTCGGCGTGGAAGGCCAGCAGGGCCGCGGTGGCCAGCGCGAGGGCGGCGAGCAGCAGGCCGCGCCGCCAGGTGGTGCTGCCCCGGGCGTCACGGCCCCAGCCGCGCAGCCCCAGGAACCCGGCCCCCGAACCGCCGGAGCCGCCGGAGCCGTCCGAACCGCCCGCACCGCTGGAAGCACCGAAACCGCCGAAGCCGTCGGCGCCGTCCGGGCCGGTGCCGGTGCCCCCGGCGGTGGCCGGGGCGCCGCCCCCCGCCGCCGGTACCGCCCGGTCCGTCCAGTCCGCCTGCGCCATCCTGTGGCTCCCGTTCGTTCGTGCCGTCTGCCGGTCCGACGCGCGACGCCGCCGAAGGGCGGGCACGGTGCCGGACTGGTGCCGGTTTGATCGGATTCCCGGCTCAGCCTATGCCGGGACAGACGCGGGCCCGGTGGAGCGGGTTCCGGCGTGGCCCGGTTTGGTGAGGCAGGCCACGCTCCGGACGGACGGACGGGCGGACGTCAGTCCCGGTCCGGTCGCCAGGTCGGACCGCCGAGCCCCTGGAGCAGGGCGTCGACCATCCGGACCGGCAGCTCCGGGTCGTCCAGGTCGGAGTCCTCCCAGAGGACGGTGCGGGCGAGGATCGGGCCGAGCAGCAGGTCGGCGAGCAGTTCCTCGTCGAGGTCGGAGCGGAGCTCGCCCCCGGCGACACCGCGGCGGACGACCTCGCGGGCCATCATCCGGCGGGGCAGGATCACCCGCTCGCGGTAGGCGGCGTGCAGCTCGGGCCAGCTGTGCATCTGGCCGAGCGCGGCCCGCAGCACCCAGCGGGAGCGCTTGGCCAGGCCCCGGATGCGCATGTACTCGACCATCGCGATCAGGTCGTCCCGGACGGTGCCGCCGGTCGCCTCGGGGACGGGGGCCTCCAGCCGGCTGACCATGTCGATCAGCAGGGCCTCCTTGTTGGGCCAGCGCCGGTAGATGGTGGCCTTGCCGACGCCGGCGGCGGTGGCGATGCCCTCGATGGTCAGCTCGGGCAGGGTGGTGCCGCCCGCCATGAGTTCCTCGACCGCGGCGAAGATGGCCTGCTCGGCCGCCTCGCTGCGCGGGCGGCCCCGCCGCGGGCCGGTGCAGGTCGGCGCGGCCGTGGTGTCCGTCTTCATCCCCGCTTCTCTCCCTGGATGTTCGCGGGCGCGCGGCGCCGTTCCCTCTCCGATTGTCGTCCGTGGGCGGGCCCGGTGGAAGCCGTGGCACGGACGGCGGCCCTGCCCGGCCGGACTCGTCCGGACGGGGCAGGGCCCCCATTGTCGCTCAGCACCGCCGCGGGCCGTACTGCGCGAGCGCAGGTCAGGCGCCCGCGACCTCGCTCCGGCGGGCCGGCTCGGCGTGGTCGAGCGGCTTCCCGAGGTCCGCCGGGCGGTCCGCCGGGGCGGCGGCCGGGCCGCCCGGGGCGCCGCCGGGGGCGCCGGGGGTCAGTCGGCCGGGGAGCAGGAGCCAGGCCAGCAGCGCGCCGATCGCGGTGACGCCGGCCGAGAGGCCGGCCACCACGTGCATGGCGTCGATGAAGGAGGCGTTGGCCGGGCCGACCAGCTCGGCGCCCTGCGGGCCGAGCTTTCCGGCGACGGCCAGGGTGGCCTCCAGGGACTCGCCCGCCTTCTCCCGCAGCGCCTCGGTCGGCAGCTTGTCCAGCTGGTCGGCCATCCCGTCGCGGTAGACGGTGGAGAGCACCGCGCCGAGCACGGCGACCCCGAGCGAGCCGCCGACCTGGCGGAAGGTGTTGTTGATCGCCGAACCGGCACCGGCCTTCTCGCGCGGCAGCGAGCCCATGATGGCGACGGTGACCGGCGGCATCACGTGCGCCATGCCGCTGCCCATCAGCAGGCCGAGGACGACCAGCACCCAGATCGGCGTGTCGATGCCCAGCAGCAGGTAGCCGAGGAAGCCGATCGCGATCAGCGCCATGCCGCCGGCGCAGGTGGCGCGGACGCCGAAGCGGTCCACCACCAGCCGGGCCCGCGGCGCGAACAGCAGCTGGGCGACGGCCAGCGGCAGCATCAGCACACCGGCCTGCAGGGCGCTGTAGCCGCGCACGCTCTGGATGTAGAAGACGCCGAAGAAGGAGACGCCCATCAGCGCGAAGAAGACCACGCCGACGACGACCACGGAGGCGCTGAACACCTTGTTGCGGAACCAGGTGACGTCCAGGGCCGGGTGCGCGGTGCGGCGCTCGAACCAGACGAAGGCGACCAGCGCGACCACGCCGACCAGCATCGGCACCCAGGCCTCGGGGGAGGTGAAGTCGGCCAGCTCGCCGCCCTTGATGATGCCGAAGATCAGCGCGACCAGACCGATGATCGAGAGCAGCACGCCGACCGGGTCCAGCCGGCCCGGGTTCGGGTCCTTGGACTCGGGCACCAGCAGCACCATCGCGATCACGGCGACCACCACGATCGGGACGTTGATCAGGAAGACCGAGCCCCACCAGAAGTGCTCGATCAGCAGGCCGCCGGTGATCGGGCCGATCGCGATGGCCAGGCCGACCGCGCCGGCCCAGATGCCGATCGCCTTGGGCTGCTCGGCGCGCTCGAAGACGTTCATGATGATGGCGAGCGTGGCCGGCATCGCCAGCGCGCCGCCGACCCCCATCAGCGCGCGGTAGCCGATGAGTTCACCCGGCGAGGCGGCGAGCGAGGAGAGCAGCGAGGCTATTCCGAAGACCACCATGCCGGCGAGCAGGGCGCGCTTGCGGCCGAACCGGTCACCGAGCAGGCCTGCCGTGAACAGCAGCCCGGCGAAGACCAGGGTGTACGAGTTGATCGACCATTCCAGGTCGCTCTGGCTGGCGCCGAGGCCGGTGGGCGCCGGGGACGCGATGGTCTTCATCGCGACGTTCAGGATCGAGTTGTCCAGAACGACGACGAGCAGGGCGAGCACCAGGGTGCCCAGGATCGCCCAGCGTCGGCGGTGGATGGCTTCCGGCACGCGAGGTGGCGCGGCTGCGGTGGTCATTGCGGTTTTCCCGTCCGTGGTGGCGTGGCACTGGCGGGCAATTCCGAGTCGTGTGCGTCTCGTAACCCCCGGGTCAGCGTAGCGCGAGTTTCGATACGAGACGAATCCGTTTCGTAAAGATCGGGCAAAGGCCCGGGCTCCCGGCCCGGTGTGCCGCAGATCGCAACCCGCCCGGGGCACGCCTCTTTGCGCCCGCGCCGGGGCGTGCAAGCATGGAGGGGATCCGGGGACGCCACACGGCGCCACGAGACGACAACCCTTCAGGAGCCTGTTCGATGAACGCTTCTTCGCCCTCGCCTGCCCAGAACCAGGCGTCGACCGCCACCCTCTACGGTGGGGTCACCAACCGCCGCGTCACCGTACGCGACCTCGCCGCCGCCAAGCAGCGCGGCGAGAAGTGGTCGATGCTCACCGCCTACGACGCCCTCACCGCGGGCGTCTTCGACGAGGCCGGCACCCCCGTCCTGCTGGTCGGCGACTCGGCGGGCAACTGCCACCTCGGCTACGAGACCACCGTGCCGGTGACCATGGATCAGATGGTGATGCTCGCCGCCGCCGTCGTCCGCGGCACCAAGCGGGCGATGGTCGTCGCCGACCTGCCCTTCGGCTCCTACCAGGAGTCCCCCGCGCAGGCGATGCACAACGCCGCCCGGCTGATGAAGGAGGCCGGGGTCGGCGCGGTCAAGCTGGAGGGCGGCGAGCGCAGCGCCCGCTCGATCGAGCTGCTGGTCGAGGCCGGCGTCCCGGTGATGGCGCACATCGGCCTCACCCCGCAGTCCGTGCACGCCCTCGGCGGTTACCCCGTCCAGGGCCGCGGCGACGAGGCGGCGCACCAGCTGCTGCGCGACGCCAAGGCCGTCCAGCAGTCCGGCGCCTTCGCGGTCGTGCTGGAGGCCGTCCCGGCCGAGCTGGCCGCCCAGGTCACCGAGCAGCTGGCGATCCCGACCGTCGGCATCGGCGCCGGCGTGGACACCGACGCCCAGGTGCTGGTCTGGACGGACATGGCCGGCATGACGGCGGGCCGGGTGCCGAAGTTCGTCAAGCAGTACGCCAACCTGCGGGCCGTGCTCGGCGAGGCCGCCCGCGAGTTCGCCGCCGACGTGCAGTCCGGCGCCTTCCCGGCCCCGGAGCACACCTTCCACTGACCGGCCGGCGCGGGCCCCGTTCCCCCGGGAGCGGGGCCCGCGCCGTACCCGGCGGCGGCCGGGCCGCGGCACCGCGGGCGCCCCGACAGTGCCGCGACAGCGCGATGACAGCGGGCCGCCCCGGCCGCCCGCCCGGTGACAGCGCCGCGACAGCCGGGCCGGGCAGCCTGGGGGCATGACACGAATCACCACCGCCCCGAACGACCGGGGGCCCGCCGCGGGCAACGCCGTGGAGGTCCACGGCATCGTCAAGCACTACGGCGCCACCAAGGCCCTCGACGGGGTCGACCTCACCGTCCGCGAGGGCACCGTGCTCGGCGTGCTCGGCCCGAACGGCGCCGGCAAGACGACCCTCGTCCGCGTCCTCTCCACGCTGATCAAGCCGGACGCCGGCACCGCCTTCGTCGGCGGCTACGACGTGCTGCGCCAGCCCAAGCAGCTGCGCCGCACCATCGGCCTCACCGGTCAGTACGCCTCCGTCGACGAGATGCTCTCCGGCTACGAGAACCTCTACCTGATCGGCCGGCTGCTGGACCTCTCCCGCAAGGACGCCAAGGCCCGCGCCACCGAGCTGCTGGAGCGGTTCTCGCTCACCGAGGCCGCCAAGCGGATCGCCAAGACCTACTCCGGCGGCATGCGTCGCCGCCTCGACCTGGCCGCCTCCATGATCGGCCGCCCCCGGGTGCTCTACCTGGACGAGCCCACCACCGGTCTGGACCCGCGCACCCGCAACGAGGTCTGGGACGAGGTGCAGCGGATGGTCGCCGAGGGCTCCACGGTGCTGCTCACCACCCAGTACATGGAGGAGGCCGAGCAGCTCGCCGACGAGCTGACCGTGATCGACCGGGGCCGGGTGATCGCCGCCGGCCAGGTGTCCGAGCTCAAGGCCCAGGTCGGCGGTCAGACCCTGCAGGTCCGCCCGGCGCACCGGGCCGAACTGCCCGAGATGGCCCGCTGCCTGCAGGAGACCGGGATCGCCGAGGCCACCTTCTCCACCGACACCGGGCTGCTGTCGGTGCCGATCACCGGCGAGGAGCAGCTCACCGCCGTCGTCGGGGTGCTCGGCACCCGCGGCTTCGCCATCGCCGGCATCGACACCAAGGTGCCCAGCCTGGACGAGGTGTTCCTCACCATCACCGGCAAGTCCGCGGCCGCCGCGGCACCCGCCCCCAGCCTCGCCAAGGAGCCCGTCGCATGAGCACCGCAACCGTCGCGCCCGCCCGGGTGGAGGACACCCGGATCGGCCTGTCCGGCACGCTGCGCCACCTCGGCGCGCTGACCCGCCGCAACCTGATGCGGATCAAGGCGGACCCGGAGTCGATGTTCGACGCGGTGCTGATGCCGGTCATCTTCATCGTGCTCTTCGTCTACGTCTTCGGCGGCGCGATCTCCGGCGGCCAGGACGCCTACAAGCAGTACCTGATCCCCGGCCTGCTCGGGCAGACCGGCATCACCCTGGCGATGGCCGTCGGGACCGGCCTGAACAGCGACTTCCAGACCGGCGTGATGGACCGGTTCCGGACCCTGCCGATCGGCCGGGCCTCCGTCCTGCTCTCCAAGATCGTCGCGGAGAACTGCCGGGCGCTGGTCTCCTTCGTCATCCTGATCGGCTTCGCGATGCTCCTCGGCTTCGAGGTGAAGACCGGTCCGCTGGAGCTGCTCGCCGCGGTCGGTCTGTCGCTGCTGTTCGGCATGTCGATCGTCTGGATCTCGATGCTGCTCGGCATGGCGATGAAGAGTGCCCAGGCCGTCCAGGGGGTCTCCATGCTCGTCCTGATGCCGCTGCAGTTCGGCAGCTCGATCTTCGCCCCGACCGGCACCATGCCGGGCTGGCTGCAGTCCTTCACCGACGTCAACCCGCTCTCGGCGCTCGCCGACGCCTGCCGGGCCCTGCTCAACGGCGAGGGCGCGGTGGCCCACCCGGTGCTCATCGTGCTGGGCTGGTCGATCGGCATCACCGCGGTCTTCGCGCCGCTCGCGGTGGCCCGCTTCCGCAAGCGGACCTGACGGTCCGCGCCCCGTGGACCGGCCGGCCGGCAGACCCCTGGGACGGGAGGTCAGCCGGCCGGCCATTCGGTCATCAGGTCGAGCAGGGCGCCCGCCTGGGTGGCCGACAGGCCGGCCCCCTCCGCGTGGGCGGCGGCGTAGGCGTCCGCACCGAGCAGGGCGCGCAGGCTCGCCTCGGCGCGTTCGCCCTCGACCCGGTCCAGGTAGCCGCCCTTCGGCCCGTTCAGACCGGCGTAGGAGCCGAGCAGGACGGCCGCCCGGCGGGCCGCTTCGAGGTCGTTGTCGCGCTCGGCGAAGGACCGCAGCACGCCGACCGCCGGGGGCACCAGCATCACCGACATCCGCTCGGCGAGGCCGCTCGCCGCCTCCGGCACGTCGCACAGCGACCGCCGCCCCTGGCGCAGCAGTCGCAGCCCCAGCTCCGGATCCCCGGCGAGGGCGGCGATCCAGCCCCGGGTGACCGTCAGCATCCCGTCCACCAGACCGGGTGCGAAGGCGCCCACCCTGCGCACGCCCAGCTCGTCCAGCTCACCGAGCGCCTCGTCGTACTCGCCGCGCTGGGCGTGGATGCCGCAGAGGATCAGGCGCCCGAAGAGCAACGCGCCGTTGGCCGCCTGGCTCTCGCCCGGGTCGACCCCGGCCAGGGCCTCCCGGATGCACCGCTCGCCCTCGGCGAGGTCGCTGCCGAGCATCGCGCCGCCGAGCTGCACCCGCAGCATCGGCACCTCCTGCGGGGCGCCCAGCAGTTCGGCCAGCTCGATCGCCTGCCGGTAGGCGGCGACGGCCTCCTCGGACCGGCCCTGGTTGGCCATCGACTCGCCGCGGGCCGCGTAGGCCTGGGACATCCCCCAGCGGTCGCCGCAGCGCCGGAACAGCTCCAGCGACTCCTCGCCGTCCCGGACGGACTGCTCCAGCCCGCCGGGCCAGTCGTTCAGCATCTTGGCCCGGATCTGCAGGATGAACGCCAGGTCGTTGTCGCTGCCGTGCCGGCGGCAGCCCTCCACCGCGTCGGTCAGCAGCTCGTCCATCAGCTCCATCCGGCCGGCCAGGAAGGCCCCGAACACCCGCAGCAGGCCCGGGAACCGGTAGGCCTGCGGGAGGTCCGGGGTGTAGGCGTCGAGCAGTTGCTGGGACAGCCGCAGCGCCTCGCGGTCGCCCAGCACCTCCAGGTTGCCCTCGAAGAGCCCGACCAGCCGGTACATCACCACCTCGCGGCGGGCCTCCGCCGCCACCTCCGGCGGCAGCGGCATGCCGTACTCCAGCACCGGCCGCTCCAGCGGCCGCACCGGCAGGGTGCCCGGACCGAACGGGTCCGGGCCGATCGCGCCCACCGCCTCGTACCAGTCCCGGGCCTCCAGCCCGAAGCCGCGCAGCGACCAGTACCAGCTCATCCCGAGCACCAGGACCAGCGCCTCGTGCTCGTCACCGCGGTCCACCGCCCGTCGCAGCGCGGCCCGGATGTTGTCCTGCTCCCGCTCCAGCACCGCCAGCCAGGCCAGCTGCTCCGGGCCGTGCAGGTGCAGCTCGGCGGTGCGGACCAGCGCGCGGAAGTGCTCGACGTGCCGGCGCTCGCTCTCGCTCCGCTCGGCCGCCTCGGCCAGCCGCTCGACGGCGTACTCGTGGATGGTCTCCAGCATCCGGTAGCGCGGCAGGCCCTCGCCGCCCAGGTCCGCCACCAGCAGCGACTTGTCGACCAGCGAGAGCAGGACGTCCGCGACCTCCTCGCGGGGCACCTCGGTCTCGTCGGCGCAGACCGCCTCGGCATCCTCCAGGCGCCAGCCGCCGGCGAAGACCGAGAGCCGGCGCAGCACCGCCCGCTCCTGCTTGCCGAGCAGGTCCCAGCTCCAGTCGACCACCGCCCGCAGGGTCTGCTGACGCGGCAGCAGGGTGCGGCTGCCGGCGGTGAGCAGCGTGAACCGGCCGTCCAGGCGGTCGGCGATCTGGCGGGCCGTCATCACCCGCAGCCGGGCGGCGGCCAGTTCGATGGCGAGCGGCAGGCCGTCCAGCCGGCGGCAGATCTCGGCGCAGGCGGCCGGATCGCTCTGCGGGTCGAAGCCGGGCCGGGCCGCGGCGGCGCGCTCGGCGAGCAGGCGCAGCGCGACCGGGTCGGGCAGCGGCTCGACCGGCAGGACGCTCTCGCCGGGGACGCCGAGGGGTTCGCGGCTGGTGGCGAGGACGGTGAGGCCGGGGCACTCGGCGAGCAGCTGGTCGGCGAGGTCGGCGGCGGCCTGGATCAGATGCTCGCAGTTGTCCAGGACGAGCAGCATCCGGCGGTGCCCGCAGTACTCGACCAGCCGGCGGACCGGGTCCTCGGCCCGGCTCTCCAGCACCTCGGCGACCTTGCCGCCGGTGTGCAGCACGGTCTCGCGCAGGCCGAGCGCGGAGACCACCGCGGCCGGGACGGCGTGCGGGCTCTCCAGCGGGGCGAGTTCGGCCAGCCAGACGCCGTCCGGCCAGCGGCCGGTGGCCTGTTCGGCGCGGCCGGCCTCGATCGAGAGCCTGGTCTTGCCGGAGCCGCCGGGGCCGGTCAGGGTGACCAGCCGGCTGCCGGCCAGGGCGGTGCGCAGGGCGCCGAGATCGTCCTCCCGGCCGACGAAGCTGGTGAGCCGGCCGCGCAGGTTGCCCGCACCGCGGGCCGGTTGGGGCGCCGGTGGCGGAGTCTGCTCGCGCGCGGGCGGTCGCCCGGGCGACCGGCCCGCCTCCACCGGGGTCAGCAGCTCGGCGTGGAGGTCCTGGAGCCGGCGGCCCGGGTCGACGCCGAGCTCGTCCGCCAGGGCGCATCTGGTCCGCTCGTAGTGGCGCAGCGCCTCGGCGGTGCGGCCGCTCTCGTGCAGGGCCCGGACCATCAGGTACTGCAGGGTCTCGTCCAGCGGCTGCCGCTCGCAGAGCTCGGTGAGCTCCGCGGTGAGCTCGGCGGCCCGGCCGAGGCCGAGGTCGGCGGTGATCCGGTGCCGGCGGGCCTCGTCCCGCTGGGCCTCCAGCCGGGCGGCGGGGCCGCCGCGGTCGGGCAGGTCGGCGAGGGCGGGGCCGCGCCAGAGCGCCAGGGCGGCGCGCAGCCGCTCGGCGGCCAGCCCGTGGTCGGCGTCGTCCAGCGCCCGGCGGCCCTCGCCGGCCAGCCGCTGGAACTCGCCGAGGTCCGTCCGCGGTTCGGTCAGCCAGTAGCCGGCCGGGCCGGAGCCGACCCGGTCGCGGCCGATGGTGCGGCGCAGCCGGCCGACCAGGGTCTGCAGCGCGGCGGAGGAGTCCTGCGGTGGCTCGGTGTCCCACACCTCGTCCACCAGGAGCTCGGCCGGCACCGGCCGCCCCTGCCGCAGGACCAGCGCGGCGAGCAGCGCCCGCAGCCGGGCACCGCCGAGCGGGACCGGCGTGCCGTCGTCGTGGTGGGCAGTGGTGGTACCGAGGATGCCGTAGTGCACCCGCCCATTCTGGTCGATGGCCGGTGGTGTCACGCACACGTTTTCCCGACCGGTTCCGGTGTCCGGAACCGGAGCCCGGGCGCCGTACGTTCACCGGGGACGGCTTGTCCGGCAACGGGCCCGCCGGGCATGATCGGTCCCCTGCCCGCACCCCCAGACCCCCGGAGCAACCACGCCATGACCTTCGCCGCAACGCAGCGCTCGCGCAGCGAGGACCGACGGATCAGCCCGGTGTTCTGGGCCATGCTGGCGACCTTCGTGACCTCCGGCTGGGCGGTCTACGCGGGCTACGGCAACGCCCGGTTCGGGATCTTCCTGTTCGTGGTCGCGGGCTGGATGGTCTCGCTCTGCCTGCACGAGTACGCCCACGCCCGCACCGCGCTGCACGGCGGCGACATCACCGTCGGCGCCAAGGGCTACCTCACGCTCAACCCGCTCAAGTACGCCAACGCGCTGCTGAGCTTCGTGCTGCCGATCGTCTTCGTGCTGTTCGGCGGCATCGGCCTGCCCGGCGGCGCGGTCTGGATCGAGCGGCACCGGATCAACGGGCGGCTCAAGCACAGCCTGATCTCGGCGGCCGGCCCGCTGGTCAACCTGGCCGCGGCGGTGCTGATCCTGGTCCCGGTCGGGGCCGGCTGGCTGGACGGCAGCGAGGTGCACGCGGTCTGGAACGGCTACGAGCTGAGCGTGTCGCCGCTGGCGCTGGCCCTGGGCTTCCTCGGCATGCTGCAGCTCAGCGCGACCCTGCTGAACCTGCTGCCGGTGCCGGGCCTGGACGGCTACGGGATCATCGAGCCCTGGCTGTCCCACCGGGCCCGCCGGGCGGTCGAGCCGTTCGCGCCGTACGGGATGCTGGCGATCTTCGCGCTGCTCTGGCAGCCCGAGGTGAACCACTACTTCTTCGAGGCCGTCTACGGCGTGATGGACCTGCTCGGCGTCGACCGGGCGTACGCCCAGGTCGGCCACGACCTGTTCACCTTCTGGAAGAACTAGCCGGGGGGACCGGGCGGCGGGACCGGCCGGTTCAGGAGGTCCCGGCCCGCTCGGCGGCGGCCTTCGCCAGCTTCGCCCGGCGCAGGTTCAGCCAGAGGACGTTGCTGGCCACACCGGCCAGCGGGATCCAGACCAGGCCCACCCAGTTGCCCTGCACCATGGAGACCACGGCGGCGGTCAGTGCGAGGACGACGACGATCGAGGCGAAGAGGGACGTGCGGGGCATGGCGGGGGGCTCCTAAGGCCGGGTGACGGTCGGCCCCCATTCTCGCCGACCTCACCCCCGGCCCGGCCCAGGGGTGAGGTCGGCGCGCCCGCCGCCGGTCGGCGTCCGGTCCGGGCATCGCTTCGGACGTCGGTTCGGTGTCCGGTCGAGCGGCGGTGCGGGCGTCGGTTCTCGCCGCGGCTCAGACGTCGGTGATCCGCAGGCCCGCGTGGGCCTTGTAGCGACGGTTGACCGAGATCAGGTTGGCGACCAGCGACTCCACCTGGTGGGCGTTGCGCAGCCGGCCGGCGAAGATGCCGCGCATCCCCGGGATCCGGGCGGCCAGCGCCTGGACGAGGTCGGTGGCGGCGCGCTCGTCGCCGAGCACCATCACGTCGGTGTCGATCCGCTCGACCGACTCGTCCTGGAGCAGCACCGCCGAGAGGTGGTGGAAGGCGGCGGTGACCCGGGAGTCCGGCAGCAGAGCGGCGGCCTGCTGGGCGGCGCTGCCCTCCTCCGGCACCAGGGCGTAGGCGCCCTGCTTGTCGAAGCCGAGCGGGTTGACGCAGTCCACCACGATCTTTCCGGCCAGCTCCTCGCGGAGCGCCGAGAGGGTGGCGGCGTGCCCGTCCCAGGGCACCGCGACGATCACGATGTCGCTCTCGCGCGCGGTGGTCGCGTTGTCGGCGCCGCGCACGCCGAGGCCGAGCTGGGCCGCCGAGGCCTCGGCGCGGGCCGCGTCGCGCGAGCCGATGATCACCTGCTGGCCGGCCTTGGCGAGCCGCAGGGCGAGCCCCCGCCCCTGGTCGCCGGTGCCGCCGAGGACACCGACCACCAGCTGCGAGACGTCCGGCAGCTCGTGGGCCGGGTTTGTCGCTGATTCGAGGGAAGTCATGGGCCGATCCTGCCAAACGGCCGGCCTCCCGCGACATTCTGTGGCGTATGGACGCGGTGAGAGTTTCGGCACTCCGTGAGCGGCTGACCGGCACGGGCTGGCTGGAGGCGGTCGGCGGCTTCGCCGGCTCGCTGCGGCACGCGGTCTCCCGGCGCGGGGCCGGCGAGCTGCTGCTGGTCGGCACCGAGGGGTACGAGCCCTGGCACCTGGCCGCCCATCTGGACGACGAGGCGGCCTGGTCCGACGTCCCCCGGCTGTCGCCGACCCTGCTGCGCCACCGGGTGCCGGCGCGGGCACCGGCCCATCTGGCGCACGACCTGCGGCGGCTGACCGGGGCCGGGCGCGGGGCGACGGTGCTGGTGGTGGCCCCGACGGCGGCCGGGGCACCGCTGCTCGACCGGGTCCAGGACGCCCGGCGCGGCGGGGCGACCGTGCTCGCCCTGGACGGCCCCGCCGAGCACGGCGGGCTGGCGGGCCTCGCGCACGAGCGGCTGACGGTCGGCACCGCCGAGGAGGAGCCGTTCGACCTCGCCCAGCACCTGGTCAGCGCCGCCGCCGGGCAGGCCCCGGCGCGGCGGGGCCCGCTCGACCGGCTGGCGGCGCTCGCCGGGCGGCTCACCGCGGGGCCGGGGCTCAGCCGCTGGTAGGCGCGGGCCCGGTGGGCGGCCGCGGGCGGCCGCGGCCGATAATCCGTTGCGGCGCCGCGGCCGGGCCGCCGAGGATGGTCGTTCGTGAACGACGCCGAACCACCTCCGCGCGGCCGCCTGCGGGCGCTGCTGCGCTCCCTGCGCCCCGACCTGGCCCCCTGGCACTCCTCCCGGGACTTCCGGCTGCTCTGGCTCTCGGGCTGCGTGACCAGCCTCGGCAGCTACCTGACGTACGTCGCCGTGCCGATGCAGATCAAGGACCTCACCGGTTCGTCCTTCGCGGTCGGCCTGGTCGGCGCCTTCGAGCTGGTGCCGCTGATCGTCTTCGGCCTCTGGGGCGGCGCCCTCGCCGATGCGCTGGACCGCCGCAAGCTGGTGCTGTTCTCGGAGGCCGGGCTCGGCGTGCTCACCGGCCTGCTGCTGCTCAACGCGCTGCTGCCGACGCCGGTCCTCTGGCCGGTCTACCTGGTGGCCGCCCTGGTCGCCGCCACCGACGGCCTGCAGCGCCCGGCGCTGGACTCGCTGACCCCGCGGATCGTCCCGCACGACCAGCTGACCGCCGCCTTCGCGCTCAACTCGCTCTACCGCAACGCCGGTTCGGTGGCCGGCCCGGCGCTGGCCGGGATCATCGTGGCCTTCGCCGGGGTGCAGACCGCCTACGCGCTGGATGTGCTCACCTTCGGCGCCTCGCTGCTGCTGCTCGCCCGGATCCGCGCGGTGCCGCCGCCCACCGGTGCCGAGCGGCCGTCCGTCCGGGCCGTCCTGACCGGTGTCCGCTACGCCTGGAGCCGCAAGGACCTGCTGGGCACCTACGCCGTCGACACCTGCGCGATGCTGTTCGCCTTCCCGGTGGCGATCTTCCCCTTCCTGGCCTCGGAGCTGGGCGCCGACTGGGCGCTCGGCCCGATGTACGCGGCCTCGGCGGTGGGCGCGCTGGCGGTCTCGGCGACCAGCGGCTGGACGTCCCGGGTCCACCGGCACGGGCGGCTGCTGGTGGTGTCCGCGCTCGGCTGGGGCGCGGCGATGGCCCTGGCCGGTCTCTTCGGCAACGTCTGGCCGGTGCTGCTCTGCCTGGCGCTGGCCGGCGGCGCCGACCAGATCAGCGGGATCGCCCGCTCGACCATGTGGAACCAGTCGATCCCCGACGAGGTGCGCGGCCGGATGGCCGGTGTCGAACTGCTCAGCTACTCCGTCGGCCCGCAGCTCGGCCAGGTCCGGGCCGGCGGGATGGCCGGTCTGGTCGGCGTCCGGGCCTCGGTCTGGGCGGGCGGTGCGGCGTGCGTGGTCGGGGTGCTGGCCCTCGCCGCCGCCCTGCCCAGCCTGCTCTCGTACGACGACCGCACCGACCCGCACGCGGCGGCGGTGCGCGCCGAGCACGCGAAGGCCGAGGCGGAGCGGGCCCGGGCGGCGGTCTGACCGGCCGGACCGGTGCTGCCCGGCCGTCAGAGTGCCGCCCGAGAAAGTAAGTGACACATGGCCCATACGACCATTACCATCGTCTCCGTTGACGTTCGGCGAACGGAGGGGCGGCCATGCTGGAGACCACGGCGGAGAACGTCGTACGGAGCTGGGTGGACGGGTGGGTCGTGTCGCGGTCGGCGGCGCCGCCGATCGTGGAGCCCTGGGGGTACACCGTCGACGTCGGCGTCACCGACCACGTGACCCGGCACGTCCTGGACGCCACGGGGGGCGCCGTGCGGGAGGCCGACGTCCACAAGGTCGTCGGCGCGGTGCGCGCCCCGGGGACGTGGCTCAAGATCTTCGCCGACCCGGCGGTCGTCACCCCCTGGCTCGGGCCCCGCTGGTGGGTCGACGACGAGCCGGGCTATCTGATGACCGTCCCGCTCGGCGCCGCCCACGGGCTCACCGCCCCCGCGGGCTACCGGCTGCGCACCTGGGCCCGCGGCGACGTCGTCCGCGCCCTGGTCACCGCCGAGGACGGCTCGCTGGCGGCCCGCGGCCAGATCGCCGTCACCGGCGCGACCGCCGTCGCCGACCAGATCGAGACCGCCGCCGAGCACCGCCGCAGGGGCCTCGGCTCGCTGGTCATGCGGACGCTGGCGGGCGCGGCGCACGACCGCGGGGCGCAGACCGGTGTGCTGGCCGGGACACCGGACGGGCACGCGCTGTACACCGCGCTGGGCTGGCGGGTGGTCGCGCCGCTGACCAGCGCCAAGTACCTCGGCCCGCAGGGCGGCTGACGGGCCGTGCCGCGGCCCCGGTCCCGCCCGCAGCGGCGGGGCCGGGGCCCCGGTTCAGCTCTCGCCGCCCTCCGACGGCCGGTCGTTCCAGCGGTCGTCGTTCTTCCACTCGCGGTTGCGCTCCTCGGCGGTCTCCAGCGCGTGGGCGGCCTCCTCGCGGGTGGCGTAGGGCCCGAGGCGGTCCTTGGCGGGGCACTCCGGCCCCTCCTCCACCTTGGCGTGCTTGATGCAGTAGAACCACTCGCCCGGCAGTCCGGTCGGCTTGCGGTGGAATCCCAGGGGCATGGCGGTCTCTCCCGTTCGACGAACCTGTCGTACCGATCATGGCTCGCGGCCGCCCCTCCTGCACACCCCCGGGCGGCCGGGGGCCGGCGGATAGACTCGCGACCATGGCTCTCGTACCCGGCATCCAGTCCCCCACCCGCAAGGTCCCGGCGAACATCGCACGCCCCGAGTACGTCGGGCGGCCCGCGCCGACGCCGTACACCGGGCCCGAGGTGCAGACCGCCGAGACCATCGAGAAGATGCGGATCGCGAGCCGGATCGCCGCCCGGGCGATGGAGGAGGCCGCCAAGCTGATCGCGCCGGGCGTCACCACCGACGCGCTGGACGCCGTCGCCCACACCTACATGTGCGACCACGGCGCCTACCCGTCCGACCTCGGCTACCGGGGCTTCCCCAAGTCGATCTGCACCTCGATCAACGAGGTGATCTGCCACGGCATCCCGGACTCGACCGTGCTGCAGGACGGCGACATCGTCAACATCGACGCCACCGCGTACATCCACGGGGTGCACGGCGACCTCAACGCCACCTACCTCTGCGGCGACGTGGACGAGGAGTCCCGGCTGCTGGTCGAGCGCACCCGGGAGTCCCTCAACCGGGCGATCAAGGCGGTCAAGCCGGGGCGGCAGATCAATGTGATCGGCCGGGTGATCGAGTCCTACGCGAAGCGCTTCGACTACGGCGTGGTGCGGGACTTCACCGGGCACGGCATCAACACGTCGTTCCACTCCGGCCTGATCATCCCGCACTACGACAGCGAGCGGGCCACCGAGGTGATCAAGCCGGGGATGACCTTCACCATCGAGCCGATGCTGACCCTGGGCACCTACGACTACGAGATCTGGGCCGACGGCTGGACGGTCGTCACCAAGGACCGCAAGCGCACCGCCCAGTTCGAGCACACGCTGGTCGTCACCGCCGACGGCGCGGAGATCCTGACCCTGCCGTAGCCCGCTCCCCCGGCGGGCGCGCCGAGGACTGTCCGGTCGGCGGGGCCGGCCGGACAGGGCCTAACCGATCAGCCACTGCTCCTCGGCGACCGCGCCCACCTCGGTGCAGGCGTCGGTGAGCACGTCCAGGACGCGCAGCGGATCCGGCAGGGGCTGCTCGGGCCCGCGCAGCCAGCGCACCTGCGAGCCGTCCGGCAGCGCGGCCGGGGGCAGCAGGGTGTACGAGCCGCGGCAGTGCCAGCGCAGGCCGGGGTGCTCGGACATGGTGTCCGGCGTGGAGTCCAGCGCGCTCGGCCACCACTCGTCCTCGTCCACCGGGGTGCCCCTGGTGGCGGTGAAGAAGAGGTAGCGGTCCTCGCCGACGGCGGCCACCGGGCCCTCGACGCCCAGCGCGGCGAGGCGGTCCAGCGCCAGCCGGCCGGCCTCGGCCGGTACGTCCAGGACGTCGTGGGCACGGCCGGTGGCGGTGATGAAGTTGGCCAGAGGGTCCCGCGAGAGCCAGCGGGCGACCTGCTCGGGCTCGGTGGTCGCCTGGCTCTGCCAGGCGAAGGAGACCGGGTGCTGCGCCGGAGCCGGACACGCGACCCGGTCACAGGAACAGCGGTAGCCGGCCGGGTGGGCGGCGGGTGCGAGCGGGAATCCGGCGCGCACGGCGCCGAGCAGCTGATCCAGTCTGGCGGCGGGGCTGTCCGCCTCGGCCGACCGGGCCCGCTGACGATCACGCTTCTGCCACCAGGTCGTCCACCTGCTGCCGGCTTCCATCGGGCCCCTTCCGCGCACTGCCGTGCCTGGTGTGACACAGCATTCGACGTACCACTCCGACGCAACGCACAGCGCCCCCCGCTGCTTCCCGGGACGGTGCTCGGCCCTGCTGTCCGCGCCCCGCCGGCCGGAGCCGGGGTTGCCGGACGACCGACGCCCGGGTCACGGCACGGAGTCGCGGCAGTGCGGAGACTGCGGCTCGGCGGCCCGGCGGACACACCGCTGTGCGCCTCACCCGGCCCGTACGGGGCCCGCTGACCCGGGTGAACCCCGAGGGCGTAACAGGAAGGATAAGGGTGCGCGGGGCCTTCGGATGACCGGGGGCGGTGCCTCTCCGGTCACACTCCCGGCACCCGACCCTCACAGCCCCTCCCCCGCGCCGCCTCCGTGCGCGCCCTCGACCGCCCCCGCGCGCGCCCCGGATCGGCCGCGACCGCTGGTCGGCCACCGGTCGGCGCCGGTCGGCCGCGGCCCGGCCCCGGCGAGGTGAGACCCTGGTGGGGTGAAGAGCGCGGACACCGAATTCGTCGGCGGCCCCCTGGACGGCCGGATCCTCCCGATCCCGTTGGGGCCGATGTACGGCGTGCCCAAGACCTACAAGGTGCCGGTCCCCGCGCACGGGGAGACTCCCGCGCGCACACTGGTGTACGTCCGGGCCAAGCAGCAGCGGGGCACCCGCTGGTTCTGGCGCTACGAGTACGACGAGACGGCCACCGCCCGCGCCTCCGGGTGACGGCCGCTCCCCTCGGGAGGACGGCGATGGCGAAGACCGTACGACACGGCCCCAGGAGCCGGCCGCAGGCCGTGACCCAGCACAACCGGCAGGTCGCGGCGGTCACCGCCGGGCTGCTGGTGGTGGTCAGCCTCTACAGCGCGGTGCTCGGCCCGAACGGCTGGCTCTGGTTCGGCTGGACGGTGCTGCTGCTCGCCTGCGTGGCACTGTTCGCCGTCCGCGGCTGAGCGGCGGCACCGTCCGCCGCCCCCCTCGACCCTCCTCGGGCCGACCCCCCTCGGACGGTCAGGCATCCTCGGCGAGGATCAGGTAGAGCTTCTTGCGGGCCTCGTTGAGCACCGCCAGGCCCTTGGCGCGCTGCGCCTCCGTCCCCGTCGCCATCACCTGCCGGATCGCCTGGTCGACCGCGCCGAGCGCCTGGCCGACCTCCTGGACGGCCTCCCAGTCGACCTCCCGGCCGGCCTCCGCCCACGGCTCCGCGGGCCCTGCCTCGGCCTCGGCCCGGCCCGCCTCGGTGAGCGAGACCAGCCGCTTGCCGCCCACCTCCTCCGCGGTGATCAGGCCCTCCTCCTCCAGCAGTTGGAGGTTGGGGTAGATCGAGCCCGGGCTCGGCCGCCAGGCCCCGCCCGTCCGCTCGGTGATCTCCGCGATCATCTCGTAGCCGTGCATCGGCCGTTCCTTCAGCAGGGCGAGCAGCGAGGCCCGCACATCGCCGCGCCGGGCCCGCCCGCCGCGCCGGCCGCGCGGACCGTGCCCGCGACCGCCGTGCCCGCCGAAGCCGTGGCCGAACGGTCCGCCGGGCGGCCGCCCGGGGCCGCCGAACGGCGGCCCGAAGGCGCCGAACGCCCCACGGCCCTCGAACCCCTCCCCGGGGAACTCCCCGGACTCCGGGCCCCGTCCACGACGCCGACCGCCGCGCGGGCCCCCTTCACCGAATCGCATTCCGGAGCGCATCGCGCTCACCTCCTTGTTGATCGGACAGTGCTTACGTCACTGTCTCAATAGCTCGACGATATATCGGTGACTGTCGCTCGTCAATCGTTACCGACTGCTCCGCACGACAACGGGACGGGCCCGGCCGCCGCGCGACAGGGATCCGGTCCGGCCGCGGCCCCGCCCGCCGCAGCGGCCGCGGACGGCCCGCCGGCGGTGAACCCGGGCCGGTCCGAGGGCCGTCAACCCAGGTGTCGGCCCTCCGGGCCGGCCGGTTCGGACACCCGCGCCCACGGCGCGCCCGGACCACGGCTCACCACGGTCAGAAACGCTGACCGACGCCCAGGAGGCCGCACATGGCGCCGAGAAAACCCGTGAAGATCCCGCTCGGAAGCACCAGGCTGATCTGTCTCAGCCTCGGCGTGATCGCGATCGCCGGCGTGGCGTCCGGACAGGAGGGGACGGGGGCGACAGCACCCGTGGCGGCGGCCCGCAGCGCCCGCCCGGCCCTGACGTTCAGCAGCCTGGACGGCCCCGTCACGCCGGACGAGATCAAGTCCTTCACGTCCTACATCCGGACGCTCACCCCGGCCGCGGACAACATCGGCAACCAGTGGGCGCAGGGCCACAGCGGCGAGGACACCAAGGCGATGGGCCTGGTGTACGAGGTCTCCGGCGACCGCGCGGTCCTCGACCGGATGATCGGCTTCTGCGACGCCGTCCTCTCCGAGCGCAACGACCTGGCCAAGCGCCCGGTCGGGCAGCACGTGCTCTGGACCGGCAAGGTCGACCCCGCCTGGCCCAACGACGTCACCACCAAGCCCATCGGCACCGGCGGCGAGCAGGGCGACCCGGTGGGGCACCTCGCCAACTGCGCCCGGCTGATCCTGCGCACGCCGGCCATCTGGCAGACGCCCGTGGCCACCGGCGACCCGCACGGGTACGGCGCGACCTACCTCGACCGGGCCAAGAGGTTCGTCACCGAGGCCGACACCGCCGTCGACCGGCACATCCTGGCCCGGCTGCTGGACGTCTCCCAGGGCAACCGCCAGTACTTCGCGGCGGACTCGCCCTACAAGGGCGGCCAGCCGGTGCCGTGGAACCAGCAGATGATGTTCGACTACGCCTTCCAGAACCTGGCGATCGCGCACCAGCTGCTCGGGGACGACCCGCAGCGGGTCAAGCGGTACGACGCCCTGGTGCAGAGCAGCATCGACTGGTTCTTCTCCTCGGTGCGCACCTACACCGACCACTCCGGCAAGCCCGCCTACGACTGGGGGTACGCCCCGGCGACCAACGGCAAGGAGGACAACAACCACGGCAGCCTGGACTGCGCGGGCCTGTACCGGGCGTACCTGTCCGGCCGGTACAAGATCACCCCGGCCATGCTGGCCCCGCTGGCGAACACCTTCGTGGACGTGATGAGCAAGGCGCCGCGCCACTACGCGGGCAAGATCGACGGCACCGACGGCGCCGGGAACAGCGCGCCCACCGAGTACGTCCGCAGCGGCTGGCTCCTGATGGCCGAGTTCCGGCCCGACGCCTACCAGAAGCTGATGAACGCCAACTTCCCCAAGCGGACGACGACCGCGGACGACCAGTTCTCGCGCGCCCTGATGCTGAAGAGCCGGCGCCACAAGACGCAGGGCTGACCGGGGCCGGCCCCGCCGCCGGCGACACGCCCCGACGGCGGGGCCGGGGGCGGGCCGCCGCCCGCCCCCCAGCCGTTACGGTGGCGGGCATGGCCGGTGAACGAGATCTTGCGACCCTGCTGCGCGGCATGCGCCCGCGGCTCAACCCGGGGCGCTACGTGTACTGCACGCTGCCCGCGAAGGTGCCCGCCGGGATGCGGCCGGTGGTGACGGTCGCCGAGCCCGAGGGGGTCACGGTGGTGGTGACGCAGGAGGAGGCCGACGCGCTCGGCCTGCGCTACGAGTACGTGGCGGCCTGGATCACCCTGCACATCCACTCGGCGCTGGAGGCCGTCGGCCTGACCGCCGCCGTGGCGGGCCGGCTCGCCGAGGAGGGGATCAGCTGCAACGTGGTGGCCGGCTTCCACCACGACCACCTGTTCGTCGGCGCCGACGACGCCGACCGCGCGGTGCGCGCGCTGGAGGAGCTGTCGGCCCGGTCCGCCTGACCGGGTGCACCGAGTGGCCGCTCCCCCGGGGGGCTCCGAGACTGGGAGGGCTGAGCGCCCGCCAGGTCGGTCAGCCCCCCGACAGGAAGGGAGACGGCCCCATGGCGGTCTGCGACGTCTGTTCCAACGACTACTGGCTGTCCTTCGAGATCAAGACGATCACCGGCGACGTGTACACCTTCGACAGCTTCGAGTGCGCGATGGAGAAGCTCGCGCCGCGCTGCGAGCACTGCCAGGTCCGGATCGTCGGCCACGGCGTCGAGGTCGCCGGCCGGTTCTTCTGCTGCGCCCACTGCGCCCGCGTCAACGGCGGCCTGGGCGAGCAGATCCGCGACGCGGTCGGAGCGCACCCGGCCTAGCCGGGGCGGGCCGGGGCCCGCTCCGGCTCCGCCGGGGAGGGCCCCGGAAGCCGATGGCGAAGCAGGGGTCCAGGGCCCCGGACGCAAGGTCCGGACGGCTGAGCGAACGCGCTCGGACCGGCCCGGAACGGTGCCGGGGCGGGAGCGGGGAGGGGCGGAAGAGTCGGCCTGTACGCCGGGTTCTGTCTCCTGGGTCGCTTGCGCGGCCCGGGGAGGCGGTCATCCATCTAGGACTGCCGTTGCCGACAGCCTCGTGCGGTCTACCCGCGGACTCGGGCGAGCAGCCCTCGAACATCCGCGCACGGTGCCCGGGGGCACCGATCTTGACCTTGCTCCAGGTGGGGTTTACCGAGCCGGCCGAGTCACCCCGGTCGCTGGTGGTCTCTTACACCACCGTTTCACCCTTACCCATCGCCGAAGCGGTGGGCGGTCTGTTTTCTGTGGCACTGTCCCGCGGGTCACCCCGGGTGGGCGTTACCCACCACCCTGCTCTGTGGAGCCCGGACGTTCCTCGGCGGGTCCTGAGGACCCGTCGCGACCGCCCGGCCGACTCTTCCGCCGTAGTGGTCATGGTAGCCGCTCGGGCGGGGCCTCCCGTACTCCGGGGCGGGCCAGCGGCGGGTCACCGCCGAGGCGGGCGGCCACCCGGGTGGCGGTGCCGGTGGCCCAGGCGGTGGTGGTGACCAGGCCGAGGACGAGGATCGCGACGCCCAGTCCGGTCACGATCCACCAGCCGGCGTGGCTGGCCGGGGCGAAGCCGGTGGCGACCGGGCCGACCACGGCCGAGGTGACCACGGTGCCGATCACCGCGACGCCGAGCGACTGGCCGACCTGCCGGCTGGTCGAGGCGACCGCCGCCGCCACCCCCGCCTGGGCGCGCGGCATCCCGGAGACGGCGGCGTTGGTGATCGGCGCGTTGACCATGCCGAAGCCGAAGCCGAACAGCGCGTAGGCGGCCAGCAGCAGGCCCGGCGGGGAGTCGGCGGTGAGCGTGGTGAGCAGCACACCGCTGGTGGCGAGCCCGAGACCGGCGGCGACCAGCGGACCGCGCGGCCCCCGGCCGCCGACGATCCGGCCGGAGAGCGGGGCGCAGACCAGCATCATCCCGGCCATCGGCAGCGTCCACAGGCCCGCCTCGACCGGGCTGTAGTGCCGGACGTCCTGCAGGTAGAGGGTGTTGAGGAAGAGGAAGCCGCCGAGCGCCGCGAAGGCGCAGACGGCGGTGACGGTCGCACCGGTGAACGGCGCGCTGCGGAAGAAGCGCGGGTCGACCAGCGGCTCGGCCACCCGGAGCTCCCAGAACGGGAAGGCCGTCAGCGCGGCCAGCGCGGCCACGCCGAGCCCGAGGATCAGCGGCGACGTCCAGCCGTGCTCGGGGCCCTCGATGATCGCGGCGGTGCCGCAGCCGAGCAGCACCACCATCAGCAGCTGGCCGACCGGGTCCAGCCGGCGGGGCCGGGGCGAGCGCGACTCGGGGACGTAACGGGCGGTCAGCAGGAAGGCGACCAGCCCGACCGGAACGTTGATCAGGAAGATCGCCGGCCAGCCCGCGATGTCCACCAGGAACCCGCCGAGCAGCGGGCCGAGCGCCATCGAGATGCCGACCACACCGCCCCAGACGCCGATCGCCCGGGCCCGCTCGCGCGGCTCGGTGAAGGTGTTGGTGATGATCGACATCGCCACCGGGTTCAGCATCGACCCGCCGACGGCCTGCACCGCGCGGAACACCACCAGCCACTCCAGGCTGGGCGCCAGGCTGCAGAGCAGCGAGCCGAGCACGAAGAGCAGCAGACCGGTCTGGAACACCCGGCGGCGGCCGAAGCGGTCGGCCACCGAACCGAACAGCATCAACAGCGAGGCCAGTACCAGGGTGTAGGCGTCGATGATCCACTGCAGGCCGGAGGCCGGGGCGTCGAAGTCCTTCTGGATCGCCGGGAGGGCGATGTTCACCACCGTGTTGTCGAGCCCGACGATGAACAGGCTCAGACAGCAGATCCCGAGGATCAGCAGCCTGCGGCGCCGGCCGGGATCGGTGGACGGCATGCGGGGGGAGGTCGGTTCGGCCACGGGTCGATCCTCCCATCCGGGCGCCGCCGGGCGGTGGTGGAGCGGACCGTCCGGGTGGCGGGGCCGACCGGACCGGCCCCGGCGGGCCCGCGAGCGGGGGCGCCCGGCGACACGGCGTCGGACGGCCTCAGGCGGCCTCGGGCGGCGTCGGACAGCGTCGGGCGGCGCGACACGGCGTCAGACCGTCGCCAGACCGGCGTCAGCCGGCCCCGGACGGCCTCAGACGGCGGTGAAGCGGACCGTCCGGGTGGCGGGGTCGGCCTGCGCCAGGCGGGCCACGATCCGCCCGCCGAGCGGGAGGGGCGCACCGTTCGCCCCGCCGGCGCCGCCCGCCGCGTCGCAGCGGGCCCGGACGGCGGGTTCGCGCAGCTGGACGGTGCCCCGGGCGGGCCGCTGCTCGTCCACGTCGATGACCACGGCGGGGAAGTCCTCGCCCTCCCGGCCGGACAGCAGCTCCGCCTCCACCAGGTCGACGCAGGCCCGTTCGACCTCGGCCGAGCGGCGGTCCCCGGCCGCCATCAGGGCGGGGATGCCGGGCAGCGCCTCCCGGGCCCAGTCCGGCACCGACTCGCCGGCGGCCACGGCCGCGCAGACCTCCTGGGCGAAGCGGTCCCCGAGCCGGCGCAGCGGCGCGGTGCAGTGCGCGTACGGCGCGGCCAGCGCGGCGTGCGCCGGATCGGCCGGGGCGGGCAGGCCCTGGGTCTCGTCGAAGGCCCGGTAGCCGGCCCCGCGCAGCAGGCCGGTGCACTCGTTGAGGAAGGCCGCGTCCAGCGGGTCGTCCGGGTCGAGGGAGCGGATGAGGTCCGGGTACGGGAGGTCGTCCGGCCAGTCCACGTCGAGCGCGCGGGCGGTGCGGCGCAGCCGCTCGTACGCGGCGGCGGGCGCGGCGGGCAGGGTGCGCAGCAGGCCGACGCCGGCGTCCAGCATCAGCTCGGCCGCGGCCATCCCGGTGAGCAGGGAGATCTGGGCGTTCCAGCCGTCGGCGGGGGTGAGCGCGCGGTAGCCGAGGACGTAGCCGTGCAGGGTCTCCTCGACCTCCTGCTCGGGGACGGGCAGGCTGACCCCGCCGCGGGCCCGCTCCTGCTCCTCGCGGAGCCGGCCGACGGCGGCGAGCAGGGCGAGCTGCTCGTCGGCGCCGCCGGCGTCCACGGCCCGCTGGACGTCGGTGTAGTCGAGCCGGCGGTGCGAGCGGACCAGCGCGCGGCGCAGGTCGGCGAGGACGACGGCGCCGTCGGCGTCCAGGTCGAGCTGCCAGAGCAGGGCCGGGCGGGGCTCGCCGGGCAGCAGGCTGGCGGCGTCCTCGGAGAGCCGGGCCGGGTGCAGCGGGACGCGGTGGTCGGGGAAGTAGAGGGTCTGGACGCGGCGGCGGGCCTCGGCGTCGATCGCCCCGCCGGGGTGGACGAAGGCGGCGACGTCGGCGATCGCGTAGTGCACCCGGTAGCCGCCGCCGGGGCGGTGGGCCAGGTGCATGGCCTGGTCGAGGTCGCGCGAGCCGGGCGGGTCGACGGTGAAGAGCGGGAGGTCGGTCGCGTCGTACTCCGGCAGCCGCGGCGACTCGGCGGCCTGCTCGGCCTCCGCGAGCACGGCGTCCGGCCACTCCGTGCGGATCTCCAGGTGGGCGCGCAGCTCGGTGAGTTCGGCGTTGATCCGGGCCGAGTCGGCGGCCTTGACGCGCAGTTTTCGGCGTGGCATGCAGGCAGCGTAGGGCGAATCGGGTGATTCCGGGCGGACGTCGGCGGCGGGCGCGCCGACGCCCGGCGGTGGAGCCGCCGGGCCGGCCGGCTCAGCGGCCGAGCAGGGACCGGAGGTCCTTGGCGGCCAGGGCGACCGCGTCGTCGTAGCCGCCGGTGGCCAGCCGGAGCACGAAGGCGACGGCGTCGTCCGGGTGCGGGTCGGTGTAGGGCTCGGCGTTGTAGTCGAGGAAGAGCAGCATCGCCTCGAAGGAGGTGCGCTTGTTCCGGTCGATCAGCGGGTGGTTGCGGGCGAGGCTCTGGCCGAGCACGACCGCCTTGGTCCAGAGGTCGGGGTAGGCGTCCTCGCCGAAGAGGCTCGCCTGCGGGCGGCCGAGGGCCGAGAGCAGCGCGCCGAGGTCGCGGATGTTCTCCGGACCGCCGGCGAGGTAGCTGACGTCCGCCAGGTCGAGGTACTCGACGCCGCCGCTCCACTGCCCGGTCACAGGTCCTTGAGCCTCTCCAGCGTCTCCGCGTTGGCGGCGCGGATCCGGGCGACCATGGCGACCCGGCGCTCCTCCCGGCTGGGCGCCGGCTTCTCGGCCAGGGCCTCGGGCAGCTCGGACTGCCGCACGTCGAAGGCCAGCTCCGCGCGGTCCGGCCCGGCCGCCTCCGTCACCCGCACCCGGCCGGCCAGCACCGCCTGGGCCGCGGCCCGGAGCGCGAACTCCAGTGCCTGCCGGGTCTGCGGCGGCAGGTCGGCGGGCAGCCGGACGGGCAGGGACTCCTCCACGGCGTCGTCGTCGCCGGGTACCAGGTCCAGGGGGCGCAGGGTCATCTCGTCACTCTCCTTCGGTGCCACCGTAGGCCGGGGGCGGGCCGGCGGCCCAGCGGATTCTCCGTAAGGGCTCGTAGGGTGGCTCCGGTGATCGGACTCGGACGGGGGATCGGCTGATGGGCGCGGTACGGGTGACGGGGGCGGCGGTGGCCGGGGTGCTGGCGGCGACGGGGGCGCTGCACGCGGTCTGGGCGGTGACGCCGTGGCCGGCGCGGTCACCGCGGGAGTTCGCGGACACGGTGGTCGGCACGGGCGACGGCGTGCCGCCGGCGGCGGCCTGCCTCGCGGTGGCGGGGCTGCTGGGGACGGCGGCGTACCTGGTGGGCGCGGAGGCCGGGGCGCTGCCGGCGGTGGGGCCGCGACGGGTGCGCCGGGCCGGTGTCCGGGCGGTCGCCGGGGTGCTGCTGGCGCGCGGGGCGGCCGGACCGCTGGCGTTCGGCGTGCTGAGCGAGCGGACGGATCGGTTCAGGCGGCTGAACGTGCGGTACTACTCGCCGCTCTGCCTGGCGCTCGGCGCCGGGGCGGCCGTGGTCGCGGCGGCCGCCCCCGGCGCGTCCCCGGGCCCGGACGCGTAGCGGGGTTACCCGCGGTCGGGCCGGTTTGCGTAGGGTGGCGGGGTTCGCCCGCCACAAATTGTTGAGGAGCTCGCTGTGCTGGTGCTGTTGCCGCCCTCGGAGGGCAAGGCCGCGTCCGGGGACGGAGTGCCGGTGGCGCTCGACGCGCTGTCGCTGCCCGGGCTGACGGCGGCGCGCGCGCAGGTGCTGGAGACCCTGGTCGGCCTCTGCCGGGGTGACGAGGAGGCCGCCGCCGAGGTGCTCGGCCTGAGCCCGGGCCTGCGTGGCGAGGTCGCCCGGAACGCGGGCCTGCCGACGGCCGGCGCACGGCCCGCCGGCGAGGTGTACACCGGTGTGCTCTTCGACAACCTCGCTCTGGCCACCCTGGACGAGGCTGCCCACGACCGGGCGGAGCGCTCGCTGCTGGTCTTCTCCGGCCTCTGGGGCGCCGTCCGGATCGGCGACCGGATCCCGCCCTACCGCTGCTCGATGGGGGTGAAGCTGCCCGGCCTGGGCGCACTCGGCCCGTACTGGCGCGCGGCGACGGCCGCCGTGCTGCCGGAGGTGGCGGACGGCCTGGTGCTCGACCTGCGCAGTTCCGCGTACGCGGCGGCGTGGAAGCCGGCCGGCGAGCTGGTGACCCGGACGGCCACCGTGCGGGTGCTGCAGGAGCGCGACGGCAAGCGGTCCGTGGTGAGCCACTTCAACAAGGCCACCAAGGGCCGGCTGGTCCGCGACCTGCTGGTCGCGGGCGCCGAGCCGAAGACCCCCGGCGAGCTGGTGGAGGCGCTGCTCGGGCTGGGGCACCGGGTGGAGGTCGCGGCCGAGGGCACCGCCCGCAAGCCGTGGCAGCTGGACGTGGTGGTCACCGAGGTCCACTGAGCGGTGGCGGCGGGCCCGGCGCGGGCCCGCCGCCGGGGCGTCAGCGCAGGTGGCCGGTGTCGTTGAGCAGCCGCACCGAGGCGTTGCCGTCCGCGTAGTACTGGACGGCGCAGAGCGAGGCGGCGGACAGCTCCATCCGGTAGAGCGAGTCCGGCGGGGCGCCGAGCGCCAGCCGCACCAGGGTCTTGATCGGGCTGACGTGCGACACCACCAGGACGGTCCGGCCGTGGTGGCGGGCCAGGATCTTGTCCCGTGCGACGCCGATCCGGTGGGTGAGCGCGGTGAAGCTCTCACCGCCGCCGGTCGGCTTGGCCTTGGCGGAGCCGAGCCAGGCGTTGAGGTCCTCCGGGTGGCGTTCCTGCACCTCGGCGAAGGTCAGCCCCTCCCACGCGCCGAAGTCCACCTCGCGCAGGCCGTCCTCGTAGCGGACCTCCAGGCCGAGGCGGGCGGCGACGGTCTCGGCGGTCTGCCGGGTGCGTAGCATCGGGGAGCTGACCACGGCCTGGACGGAGCCGCGCGCGGCGAGCGCCTCGGCCGCGCGGTCGGCCTGCCAGCGGCCCTTCTCGGAGAGCTCCGGGTCGCTGCCGCCGCTGCCGGAGAAGCGCTTCTCCGGGGTGAGGTGGGTCTCGCCGTGGCGGAGCAGGACGAAGGTGGTCGGCGTGCCGAGGTCGGCGGCGGCCGCCCAGCCGGCCTTGGGGGCGACGGTCTCCAGCGGGGGCTCGGTGACGGGCGCGTCGGCCTTGGGCGCCCTGGGCTCCCACTGGCGGCCGGCCTTGCCCGCGTCCATCGCCTCGTTGGCGAGCCGGTCGGCGTCCTTGTTCCGCTCGCGCGGGATCCAGGTGTACTTGACCTGGCCGCGCGGCAGCACGGCCCGGGCCTCGGCGGCGAGCGGCTGCATGTCGGGGTGCTTGATCTTCCAGCGCCCGGACATCTGCTCGACGACCAGCTTGGAGTCCATCCGGACGTCCACCGAGGCGTCCGGGTCGATCTCCCGGGCCGCCTTCAGGCCGGCGATCAGGCCCTTGTACTCGGCCACGTTGTTGGTGGCGTGGCCGATGAACTCGGCGGCCTCGGCGATGATCAGGCCGGTGTCGCCGTCCCGGACCACCGCGCCGTAGCCGGCCGGCCCCGGGTTGCCCCGGGAACCGCCGTCCGCCTCGACGACGAACCTGCGCCCCGCCATCGGATCAGATGCCCGAATCGGCGGTGCGCACCAGGATGCGGCCGCAGTTGTCGCAGCGGACGACCGCGTCCTTGGGCTCGGCCTTGATGGCGTTCAGGTCGGAGACGGCGAACTCGACCCGGCAGCCCTCGCAGCGGCGCTGGTAGAGGCGGGCCGCGCCGACGCCGCCCTGCTGCTCGCGCAGCCGGGTGTAGAGCTTCAGCAGGTCGGCCGGGACGACGGCGGAGACGGCCTCGCGGTCGCGCTTGACCTTCTCGGCCTCGGCGTCGATCTCGGCGAAGGCGGCGTCCCGGCGGGACTCGGCCTCCGTCAGCACGACCGTGGAGTGCTCCAGGCGCGCGGTCAGCTCGGTGACCCGGGTCTGGGCGGACTCCAGACGCTCCATGATCTCCAGGACGACGTCCTCGAGGTCGCCCTGGCGCTTGGCGAGCGAGCCGATCTCGTGCTGGAGGTTCTCCAGGTCCTTCGGCGAGGTGATCGCGCCGGAGTCCAGCCGCTGCTGGTTGCGGGCGGACCGGGCACGGACCTGCTCGACGTCCTGCTCGGCCTTGGTCAGCTCACGGGTGGTGTCGCCGTGCTGGGCCTGGGCGGCCACCACGAGGTCCTTGAGCGCGGTGTGGTCGGCGGTGGCCTTGTCGATCTCGGCGTGCTCGGGCAGGCTGCGACGCCGGTGGGCCAGCTGGTCGAGCTTCGAGTCGATGGCCTGGAGGTCGAGCAGGCGGATCTGGTCGGCGGGCGCGGCGTTCAAGCGGAGAGCTCCTGTGAATCGGGTCAGGCGGTGAAGGACATGGGGGCGTGCGCGGTCCACGGGTCGGTGACCCGGTGGGAGACCTTCGTCTCCACGGCCCAGCCCCGCTGCTCGGCGGCGCCGTGCAGCGCCCGCTCGGCCAGGGTGAGCCAGGGCCACTCGGTGGCCCAGTGCGCGGCGTCGACCAGCGCGACCGGCGACGCCTCGGCGGCCTCGGACGCCGGGTGGTGGCGCAGGTCTGCGGTGACGTACGCGTCGACACCGGCCGCCCGCGCCTCGGCGAGGAAGCCGTCGCCGGAGCCGCCGCAGACCGCGACCCGGCTGATCGGCCGCGCCGGGTCACCGGAGACCCGGACGCCGGCGGCGGTGGCCGGCAGGCCCTCGGCGACCCGGGCGGTGAACGCGGCGAGGGTCAGCGGGGGCTCCAGCAGGCCGATCCGCCCGCTGCCGCGCCGGCCCAGCGGGTCCGTCGGGTCCGGCACCAGCGGGCCGGTGACGCGCAGGCCGACGGCCTCGGCCAGCGCGTCCGAGACGCCCGGGTCGGCGTGGTCGGCGTTGGTGTGCGCCACGTGCAGGGCGATGCCGTTGCGGATCAGCGTGTGCACGACCCGGCCCTTGAACGTGGTGGCCGCGACGCTGGTGGTGCCGCGCAGATAGAGGGGGTGGTGGGTGACCACCAGGTCGGCGCCCCACTCGACGGCCTCGTCGACGACCGCCTGCACGGGGTCGACGGCGAAGAGCACGCGGCGGACCTCGGCCTGAGGGTCTCCGCAGACCAGGCCGACGGCGTCCCAGGACTCCGCCCACTGCGGCGGGTAGACCTCTTCGAGCGCGGTGATGACGTCGGACAGTTTCGGCACCTGTCGAGACTACCGTGCGCGCGGGGGCGCCCGGGCCGCCCGGGCCGGGCACGGGGGTGCGCGGCCGGACGTCAACCTGCGGTTCCGGGCGTTCGAGCCGCCGCCCGGGGCGCGCTCCGGGGGCGCACCCGGGGCTCGTCCGGGGGCTCCCGGGGCGCCCGCCGCGCTCGTCGCGGGCCGGGACGCGGGCCGTGCGGGCGCCGCCGGAGCCCGGGTACGCGGGGGTGCCGCTCACAGCGGGCCGCTCGCACATATTCGAAACCGCGCCCAGATCACCCTTACGAGTGAAGTGACCCGCTACGCGTTGAGCCCGCCCGGAAACCGAAAGTAACTTCACTCCTGCGAACGGGAGTTGCCTCGACCGGGGGGTCGGGAAGGCACTCCGCCGACATGAGGGCCGGGCAGGACGGGCCGTCGGCGGACGCGGCCGGGGCCGCGCTCCCGTACTTCCGAGAAACCGATCAGGCCGTCGGCGTGCGCCGCGGGTGCCGGAGCAGTGGGCACCCGCGGGCGCCGGCCGGGACGAAGGGATGTGAATGCGGATGGGGGCGGGCACATCGCTGCGTACGGCCGGGGGGAACGGATCGGCGGACCACCGGCCGGGTGCGGCCGGCGGGTGGCCGGAGGTGGCGCGGGCGGCACTGGCCGGCACCGGAGGCCGGGGAGGCGGCGGCGACTGGGAGGTCACCGTCGAGGGCTTCTGGTGCACGGCCGGGCCGGCCGCGGCGGACCTGGCCGCGGAGGGCTGGAAGATCCATGTGAGCGCGGCGTCGGCGGTCGGCGGGGCCGTCCTGGCCGCCGTCACCGAAGTCCTGGCCGACGATCCGTGCACCTTCAAGTTCGCCGCCGGACCGGAGCAGCTGCACGAGATCAACTCGCGCAACAGCGACCGGGGTTCGGCGGGCAAGTTCATCACGGTCTACCCGGAGGGCGAGGAGCAGTTCCGGCGGCTGGCCGCCGCGCTGCACCGGGCGACGGACGGCCTGCCCGGGCCGGTGGTGCTCTCCGACCGCCCCTACCGGCCCGGCAGCCGGGTGCACTACCGCTACGGCGCCTTCGCGGCCCGCGCCGAGCTGGGCAACGACGGCGGGTACCGGTCGATGCTGCGCGGCCCGGACGGCGAGCGGGTCGAGGACGTCCGCGGGGCCTCGTACCGCTGTCCGCCGTGGGCGCGCGACCCGCTGGCCGACGGAACCGGGCCGCGGTCGCAGGACGGCGCGGTCCCGGGGCGGGCGGCCCGGGGGGACGCGACGCAGGGGCGCGGGCCCGGGGCGGCCAGGCCGGCGGCGCCCAGGCGCGGCTCCGGCGGGGTGCTGCTGGCCGGGCGGTACGCCGTCACCGGGGCGATCCGGCACAGCGCCAAGGGCGGCGTCTTCCTGGGGCGGGACACCGAGGGCGGCGCCGAGGTGGTGGTCAAGCAGGCCCGCGCGCACATCGAGGTGGACCGGGCCGGCACCGACGCCCGGGCCGCACTGCGGCACGAGGCCGCGCTGCTGGCCCGGCTGGAGGGGCAGGAGCTGGCGCCGCGGCCGGTCGAGCTGATCGAGCAGGACGACTCGCTGTTCCTGGTGCAGGAACGAATCGCCGGGCAGCCGCTCGGCAGCTGGGTGGCGGCCCGGCTGCGCCGGGACGGCAGCCCCGATGTGGACTGGGCCGAGGCCGGACCGCTGGTGCACGCCCTGCTCGACCTGGTCGAGCGGGTGCACGGGCTGGGGCTGGTCCTGCGCGACCTCTCCCCCGGCAATGTGCTGGTACGGCCCGACGGGTCGCTGCGGCTGGTCGACCTGGAGCTGGCCGCCGAGGCCGGGCGGGCGGCCGGCTCGGCCGGGACCCCCGGCTACCGGGCCCCCGAGCAGGGGCCGGGACGCCTCGCCCTGGTCACGGGCGGCGCGGGCGGCACCGACGCGGGCCGGTCGGTCCGGGGCAGCGCGGCGCGTGACGGGGCGGCCTGCGCCGGCCGGGGGCGGGACGTGCTCGGCAGGGACTTCCTGGTCGGCCCCCGCGTGCTGCCGGAAGGCACCTGCGTGGCCGAGCCGGCGGTCGACCTGTACGCGCTCGGCGGGCTGCTCTTCCTGCTGGCGACCGGCCACGACCCGCTGCTGCCCGAGGACCTCCCGCAGGCCCGGCCGGTCGGGGAGCGCCTCGGCCGCTGGCTCGCCCTGGCCGCCCGCTCGGGCGACACCGCGCGGCGGCTCGCGCCGGTGGTGCTGGGGCTGCGGGCGGAGGAGCCGGAGCGGCGCTGGAGCCTGTCCCGGGTGCGGTGCGCCCTGGCGGGCGCCCCGGACGCCCAGGGCGACACGGGCCACGCCGGCACGGCGGGCGCGACGCCGACGGGCGAGGGCGCCAGCGGCGAGGCCGCCCCGGGCGGCGGTCCGACGGCGGGCCGCCCGACCGGGGCCGCCACCCTCGTCGACCGGGTCCTGCACGACGGGCTGCACCACCTCGCGCTGACCGCCACGCCGCTGCGACGGGACCGCCTCTGGCCCGCCGTACCGGCCGGGCAGCAGTCCGACCCGTGCAACGTCCAGCACGGCGCCGCCGGCGTCCTCGCCGTGCTCGCCCGGGCCGCCCTGACGGACGGGCTGCCCGACGCCGTCCGGGAGGAGTCCCGCCGGACGGCGCGGACGGCCGTCGAGTGGATCGAGCGCCGCTGCGCCGCCGAACCGGTCGTCCTGCCGGGGCTGCACTTCGGCCGCTCGGGCGCCGCCTGGGCGCTGCTGGACGCCGCCGGGGCGCTGGGCGACCGCGCGCTCGCCGAGCGGGCCGCCGACCTCGCCCGCCGGATAGCCGTCGAGTGGCCCAACCCGGACGTCTGCCACGGCGCGGCCGGCGCGGGCTTCCTCCACCTGCGCTTCGCCGCCGACCCCCTGGCGGCCGCGCCGGAGCCCGGCGGGGAGTTCCTGGACCGGGCCGCCCGCTGCGGGCACGGCCTGCTGGCCGCCGCCCGGCCCACCCCGGAGGGCGTGGTCTGGCCGGTACCGAAGGAGTTCGACTCGGCGCTCGCCGGGATCACCCACCTCGGGTTCGCCCACGGGGTCGCGGGCGTCGGCGCCTTCCTGCTGGCCGCCGCCGAGGCCACCGGCGACCGGGCCCTGCTCGACGGCGCGACCGAGGCCGGGCGCACGCTCGCCGCCACCGTCCGCCGGGAGCACGGCGGGCTCTACCGCGGGCAGCACAGCGGACCGTTCGACGGGCCGAACGACGGGTGGTACGGCGAGGGGATCACGACCGGGGGCGGCGCCGAGGCCGACGCCCGCCCGACGGCCTGGTGGCCGCAGGGCGCGGGCGACCCGGAGCACGTCCGGCTCGCGCACTGGTGCAGCGGGTCGTCCGGCGCGGGGACCTTCCTGCTCCGGCTCTGGCAGGTCACCGGTGACGACAGCGCGCGCGAACTCGCGCTCGCCGCCGGCCGGGCGGTCCTGGCCGGACGCTGGCACTGCGGCGTCAGCGCCTGCCACGGGCTGGCCGGCAACGGCGAGTACCTGCTGGACCTGGCCGGAGCCACCGGCGAGCCGGAATTCCGCACCGGGGCCGAGGAGTTGGCCCAGTTGATCGCCGCCAGGTCGGCCCTGCGCGACGGGCTGCTGGTGCTGCCCGACGAAACCGGCACCGGCTGCGCGGCCGCGTACGGGACGGGGACGGCGGGCGCGCTGGCCTTCCTGCTGCGGCTGCGCCACGGCGGCCCCCGGCTCTGGGTGGACCCGGTGCCGCCCGCCCGGGCCGGCGAACTGCCCCCCGAAACGGGCGGGGTGAGTCCCTCGTGAACGTGGCCGTCCGCTCCGCGACGCAGGCCCTGCGCCGCCTCAGCTTCACCTTCGCCACCGACGGCAGCCACGCCGCCTGCCTCGCCTCCGCCGCCGACGGCGGCTGGTACGCGGAGAGTTGGGCCCTGCCCCCGGCCGGACCGGCCACCCCGACCGCACTGGCCCTGCCCGGCCACCGGTCCGAGAGCCTGCGCTGCCAGCTGATCGCCCTGCCGGACGGCTCGGTGCTGGTCTGCCGGCACGACGGCGAGCGGCACGACCTGGTGACACTGTCCGCCTCCCCGCCGGGGAGCGAACCGGCCACCGTGGAACGGCCGTTGGCCACGCTGCGACGGCCCGGTCTGCGCCTGCTGCCGCTCCCCGCGGCGGCGTCCGACGGCCACCGCACCCCGGTCGCGCTGGCGCTGGGCACCGACACCCGGCCGGGCACCACCGCCTGGCTGGTGTACGCCGACGGCGGCGAGCCCCGACAGGTCGCCGAGATCCCCGGTCTGCACGGCGGCGGCGTCTGGCTCGACCGCACCGGAGCCCTGCTGGCGCTCGACCGGGTCGACGCGGGCATCGTCCGCAGCGTCGTCCTGGACCTGCGCACCGGCGCGGTCACCCCCCTGCTGGAGATCGGCGAGCGCAGCAACGACCGGCTGGTCCTGTTCGACCCGGAGAGCCGCTTCGCGATGGTGCGCAGCGACGCCCCCGGGGTCGACCGGCTGGGCTGGGGCGTGCTGGGCGGCGGCGAGCCGCTGCGGTTCCCCGAGTGCCTGCACGTGGCGGGCATGTTCCTGCGGCCGGTGGCACTGCGCGCCACCCCGGACGGGGCGCGGGTGGTCGTCCAGATCGACCACGGCGCCGGCTCCGCGCTGGCGCTGTGGCGGCCGTCCGCCGGGCGGCTGGACCCGCTGCCGGTGCCGCCCGGCCGGCTCGGCGCGGTCGGGCACTGGTCGGACGCGGGGCTGCGCCTGCCGTACTCCTCGCCCGAGCACCCGGCCGCCCTGGCCACCCTGGACGTGGACACGCTGCTCGCGCAGGGCCCGACCGCCGCGGCGCCCGGACCGGTGCCGCTGCCACTGCAGTTGGCGCCGCTCGGCTCCGGCCTGCCCGGCCCCTGGCGGGACACCGTGCTGCCGTGGCAGCCCGGCGGACTGCGGGCCTCCCGCACCGCGCCCCCCGGCTGGCGACTGGACGGCAGCACCCCACCGGGGGACGGCGGGCGCTGGCACTCCGCGCAGAGCATCGAACTCGCGGGCCCGGCAGGCCCGTTGGAGGCCGTGGTGTACGGCGGGGACGCCTGGCTGAGCAGCCCGCACCTGGTCCTCGCCCTGCACGGCGGCCCGGCCGACGCCTGGCGGCTGGAGTTCGACCCCGCCCTGCAGCGGATGGCGGCCGGGGGCCTGGCCGTGATCGCGCCGAACCAACGCGGCTCCACCGGCTACGGGGTGGCGCACGCGCTGGCCATCCGCGGCGCCTGGGGCGGGCCGGACCTCGACGACGTCCTGTACCTGCTGGACGGCATCGCGGGCCAGCGCGCCGCGCTCGGCCTGGAGCCGCCCGCCCTGTTCGGCGTCAGCTACGGCGCGTTCCTCGCCCTGCTGGCGGCCGCGCACGCGCCCGCCGAACAGGTCGCGCGCTGCGCGGTGGTCGCACCGTTCCTGTCCGGCGCCCGGCTGCTGGCCGAAGCGGCGGCCCCCGTAAGGGCACTGACCACCCGGCTGGGCGGCGGCGAGCCGATCGCCGACGCCCGCGGCCCGCGCGACGTCCTCCAGCTCGCGCACCGGCTCCGCGCGCCCCTGCTGATGGTGCACGGGGACCGGGACGAGACCGTCCCGGTGAGCCAGTCCCGTGCGCTGCGCCACGAGTTGCTGCGGATCGGCCGCACCGAGGGCGCCGACTTCCGGTACGTCGAGGCCGCCGGCGCCGGGCACGAGGTACTGGCCGAGGACGGCGCCGCCGTGCTGCACGAGCTGCTGGCCGGCTTCCTGCGCACCGGCCGGCCGGGCTAGCGGCCCGGCCCCACAGACTCCCGGGCCGCCACGGCCCGGGGCGGTACCTGCGACGGCGGATGGAGGCCGTCGCAGGGCGAACACCCAACGCCCCTACCGCAGATCGCGGCGGGCGGAACAACCAGGGGAGGACCCGATCATGGAGAACATGGTGGACTTCGAGACCGACCTCGCGGCGCTGCAGGAGCTGCCCGAGACCGAGTCCGTCGAGCTGACCGGCCACGGCGGCGGCTGCCAGTACACCTGCCTCATCCTGACCTGTCTGATCTTCACGATCAGCTAGTCGCGGGCCGGTCGACCGGTGAACCGCGGCCGCCGCTCCCGCCTGTCCGGACAGGCCGAACTCGTTGTTGAAGACGGGCTTTCCGGCGGCGCCGGCGGTGTTGTAGTTCTTGATGATCTGTCCCGTACTGTCCGCGCCGATGAAGTGGTA